>CAVKKO010000007.1:0-25449 GCA_963656905.1 Bacteroidaceae bacterium
ATGCGCTTGTTCAGGTCGAACACGGACGGGACCTTGCCCGTCTCAAGGAATATGCTGGTTCCCTCTTCCAAGAGCAGGTTCCAGAGCATCATGCATACGTCGAGGGTCTCGCATAGCCTGCGCTGCTGCTTCTTGTTCGGGCGGAGCCTCAGCGTCACGGTTATGCAGGACATCAGTAGTAGTTGCGCGCTCTCAGGCTATAAAGGTTGTGCGGAGAGTTCCACTCGCGGCCTGCCTGGCAGCCGATCAAAGGTCACCAACTTTCTGCTCACCTAGCCCGTAAGATCTTCATCAACTTTGAGGACATGAAGTATGACGGTCTGAGAACGGCAGTAGCGCTCAACGACTATGTCGTCGGTCTGATGAAGGAAGGCAAATACTATCTGTTCTTCGACGAGATTCAGAACGTAGAAGATTTCCCACGCGTCCTCGCATCGCTCAAATCCACCGGGATGTGCTCAATATTCGTGACGGGAAGCAACAGCAAGATGCTCTCTGGAGAATTGGCCACTCTCCTCACCGGAAGGACCATCCAGTTCAACATCCTGCCTTTCTCGTACTCGGAAGCCAAAGAGTATGTCGTCGCCAACACAGGGTCCGTTCCAGATGGGTTCCTATCGGATTACATAAAGCTGGGGGGATACCCGCAGAGATTCAATCTAGTGGGAGAAACCCTGGCACACGAATTCTTGGAGGAGCTGTACAGATCCATCCTCGAGAAAGACATCCACTGGCGCCATCCCGACCTCGACATGGAGAAGTTCAGGAGAGTCGCAGCATACGTTCTGGCGAACTGCGGCAACGATTTCTCGGCCAAGACCATCTCGGACCATCTCAAGAAGGCCGAAGGATTCGATGTCTCCATACAGTCTGTACACAACTACCTCAACCTCATGGAGGAAGCCTATCTCCTGAAAAGGGTCAGCATCTACGACATCAGCGGGAAGTCAGTTATGTCCTCCAAGCCCAAGAACTACGCTTTGGACAACGGGTTCAGATACATCATGACCAACACTGTCGACATCCAGAACGGGTTCTTCCTAGAGAACCTAGTGTACCTGGAGCTCCTTGGCAGGGGATACAAGGTGTACGTCGGCAAAAAGTACAACGGCGAGATCGATTTCGTCGCCGTGAGAGAAGGCCGCAAATGCTTCATCCAGGTCGCGTACATGATGGTGGACGATGCCACTCTGAAAAGGGAGTTCGGAGCATTCGGTTCCGTGAAAGATGCTTCGCCGAAGTACGTGATCTCCATGGACCCGATCGACATGTCCCGGGACGGGATCATCCACCTGAACCTGACCGACTTCCTCGAAGGAAGGAAAGACCTCTTCCTTTCCTGATCCCGATCCTCAAGCCTCGATCCTGCTCATCGCCAGATGGCAGCAGGGAACCTTCGGCAGAGCCCTGTTCCTGAAGGCGGAGCTGTCCAGGTCCGCCTCGCCGTGGACCCTGTAGCTCTTCGGCTTGAACTCCCTCGTCTCAAGGTCCAGCCTCCCGATGTAGATCCTCTGGGAGACGGGGTTGCGCTTCCCCTCGACGCGGACGCTGTTGGACTCGTAGAAGTACTGGTACCTCCCCTTCGTGACGCGGACGAGATGTGTCATGCCCCATCCTATGTTTTTCTGTATATCAAGATTGCCGCAGAACCGGGCTCCGGAAAGCGCCGGAAAGGGCGTTTGTAGTTACATTTTGAGCCCGATTTGCCCAATTTTTGACCGAAATCCGCGTTTTCGGCATATCTCCTTATATACTAGATATCGAACATCACCGTTCGCGACCGAACGGTCGAGGAGTGAAAGAGAGTGTTCGTAAGATATCAGCACGTGGAACGCATCGATGCAGACGAGGAGGTCGGGCTCCTCGACGGCACATGCCATGTGTTCCCCAAGATGGATGGATCCAACATGTGCGCCTACACCGAGGACGGCGAGGTCTGCACCATGAGCCGCAACAAGGTCATCCTGCCGCCCGAGCCTTTCGCGGTGTTCGCAAGGTCGAACGAGGGCATCGTCAGGCTCCTGAAGGACTTCCCCGGGATCCGCCTGTACGGCGAGTGGATGGTTCCGCACACCGTCAAATCCTACGTCCCCGAGGTGTGGAACAGGTGGTTCGTGTTCGACTTCATCTCGGAGGACCGCGAAGCCAGGTACGAGTGGGGCGACGGCAACGTCCTGGACTGCGCCGGCAGGGCGTACATCCCCTACGAGGAGTACGCTCCTATCCTGGAGCACTATGGCATCGAGTACATCCCGCCCCTGGCCATCGTCGAGAGGCCGACAGTAAAGGACCTGGAGGACATCGCTGACAACAGGAACACCTGGATGGTCGCCGAGGGCGCGGGCTGCGGCGAAGGCATCGTGGTCAAGAGGTACGGGTTCGTGAACCCCTACGGCCACGTCACCTGGGCCAAGGTGCTCAACAGGGCATTCTGCTCATTCAAGATCTCCGGAAGGGGCATGCGCCACGAGGAGAAGAAGGAAGGGACCACAAAGGAGCACGAGATCGTCCTCAGGTACGTCACCCAGGACCTTGTGGACAAGGAGTACTCCAGGATCGTCGCCGAGACGGACGGAGAGGGGAACCTCCCCAAGATGCTCCTCGGGAACGTTTGGCACTGCATGGTGACCGAATCGATGTGGGACGCTGTGAAGAGGTTCGGCCTGCCTACGGTGGACTTCAAGCTCCTGAGGAGGGAGTGCGAGATGAGGACCAAGATGATCCGCCCCGAGGTCTTCGGACTGAGGGCGATGGAGGTCCCTGCCGAATGAGGAAAGGGGCAGGGCGGTCCGGAAGGGCCCCCTGCCTGCATATTCCGCATGGTGATGCATCATGAATGGAGATATCACGAAGACCAATCCCTTCATAGAGCTCCGTGAGAGCGGCGGACACTACATAGACAAGACCATGCTGGTCCAGGATGTCGCCAGGCACGGATCCTACATCGTCTGCCTGCGCCCGCACGGATTCGGCAACAGCATGAACCTGGCCATGTTGGACGCTTTCTTCAACATCGAGTACAAGGGGAACAGATGGTTCGAAGGCCTGGAAGTGTCCGAGCACCCGGAACTGGAGAAGCACAAGAACGCTTATCCCGTGGTGCACATCGACCTAAAAGACACGGTATCTGACAACGCCGAAGAGTTCGAAGCCAAGCTGGAGACAGTGCTCATGGGCGTCTGCGACCGTTTCGCTCCGTATTCATACCCGGATGACGAGAGATGCCCGATGGGCATGGACTATAAAGCCATGAAATCCGACAGAAGATGGCCCCCATCATACTCGATGAAGACCCTGACAGAATACCTGTCCGAGAGATACGGGAATGACGTGGTCGTCCTGGTGGACAATCTGGATCTCGCCGTGGTCGCGCACCAGGGAACGGAGGCCTGCGGCAGGATAATGGATGAACTGGACTATCTGATGGCTCGCCTTATGAAGGACAACGACCGCGCCGAATACGGATTCGTCTCCGGGACCCTCAGGACCATGGGGACCGGTCTGAACCCGAGCTGGAACAACTACCGCACCTATACCACGGTCAACGATCGTCTGAGCAAGAGGTTCGGGTTCTCGGAATCCGACATCATCGGCCTTCTAGCACATCACGGCCAATCAGAGAAGCTCGACGAGGTCAAGGAATGGTACGGCGGGTTCGTGTTCGATGGAACAGAGATGTACAATCCCGGAAGCGTCATGAAGTACATCGAGAACGGCTTCACTCCGGGAGTGTATATCGACATCCCCGCCAACCGTTCTGCAATGGACTGCATCCTGAAGTACTCTGAGAGAACATTCATGGAAAGCTTTCTGGAACTGCTGAAAGGAGACTCGTTCGACCACTGTATCGATCGCTGGATGTACTATCGGAAAGACGGGTGGGGGTTCGATACCATATCTCTCATGCTCCACTATGGATTCCTCGGAGCAACGTCGGTCGAATTCGAGGATGGCCATTACAGATGCAGATTATCTGTCCCCAACAGGGAAGTGAGAGAGTTCTTCATCGACGAATGCAAGAGGGCATGCTGCGAGAGGTCTTCGATTCCGACATCCCGGTATGACTGCCTTGCCTGCTTCGATGACATCTTGAAAGATGCCGATCACGTTGCTATGGGCGAAGACCAGAACTGCTATCAGCTCCTGTTGCCGTTGATATGCTCGGCGATGGGCGACCATGACCTCGAATCCATAGAGCATGATGACTGCTCAATACTGGCGCTGAGATCCAGATCGGGTGGCCCCGACATCGTCATCGCATACGATGACTACATCCTCCATGACAATATGGCCGAGGTTGCGGAGAAGCACCTTGATCAAATCCGTAAAGCCATTCAGCGGGAAGGCAAGCCCGGGACGACGCGCCTGTGTGTGATCGCATCGCGTTGGAACAAGTACAGCGTGAGGACAGCCACTATCACACTTTGAGGATGTCGAGGGAGTAGACGCTCATCGTTGGGGAGTAGGTCTTCAGCTCGAAGCTCGAGACCTTGATGACATGGCCTTTGCCTTTGGCATCGGCCGTCATCTTCTCCACCAATGCGGGGAAGTCGGCGCGCTCGATGATCTTGTACATGTGGACCGTGCCGCCATGGTTCAGATGGTCCAGCGCACAGGGCAGGAACATGTCCGCGATCTGTGGCAGGTTCATGATGATGCGGTCTGCCATCGGCAGCCCTTCTATGACCTTGGAGGAGTCCCCGGTCAGCGGATGAAGGCATGCGACTCCGTTGCGCTCGGCGTTCATCCTGGCGAAATGCTCAGCCTCCGGATTGAGGTCGATGGAGTATATCTCCCTGGGAGACGCCAGCTTCCCTATGACCGTCCCGAAGGGCGCCACGCCGCCGAACATGTCGATGATGGTCTCGCCGTCCTTCACAAGGCCGGCGATACGGGACCTCTCGCTGCTCAGGCGGGGATTGAAGTAAACTTTGGACGGGTCTGTCCATAGACGGACGCCGAACTCCCTGTGGACCGTTTCCGAACTGTCCTCTCCTGCCAGGTGGATCAAGTCCCTTATCCTGAACTCCCCTTTGACGCCCTGGTCCATGAAGACCGACTTCAGGTTCGTGTTGACGCTCAGCAGAGCCTCGCCTATCTGATGGCCGTAATGAACGAGCTCGTCGGGAAGCTTTATCATCGCCACCTCCCCGACCACGTCGAAAGAAGATGGAAGATGCTCCCTCAGCGCCTCGGGCACATCGGCGACCTCGCGGTAATCAGAGGGACGGTGCTCCTGGACCTGCATCTCCGCGTCGATGACCTCGTACCCTTCGAAAGAATCGCATAGAATGGGCAGAAGCAGGCTGTCCCCGTCGGAGCGGATCCTCGCCGAAAGGTCGAGGAGGCCCTCTGAAAACAGCTTTGAACGCACGGGCTCGCCATCCTTCTTGGGGACGCGGATGCATCTGGTCATGACGGGCCCATGCATGTCCAAATCTTAAAGTGAATCGTGATTTCTCCTGAACCTCTTCGGAAGGACGAAGAGCTCGCCCTCGTTGTCGAACCCGACGGATGCGCTGACATCATAGACGTCCTCGATGAGCTCCGGCGTTATGACCTTCTTCGGATCTCCCATGCCGACGATCTCGCCCTTCTTCATGATGATGCAGGTATCGCAGTAACGGGCCATCAGGGAGATGTCGTGCTCCGCGACCAGGATCGTCATGTCCTTGCGGACCATGGCGGTCAGATACTCCATGACGTCCAGCTTGTACTTCATGTCCAAGTGGGATGTCGGTTCGTCCACGAGCATCAGCCTTGGGTTCTGGACGTAGGCCTTGGCGATGAGCACCCTCTGCATCTCTCCGGACGACAGCATGTTGATCTGCCTGTCCTTGAGATGCGCCACGCCGAACTTCTCGAGGTTCTCCATGATGAAC
The DNA here is from genome assembly GCA_963656905.1 of Bacteroidaceae bacterium. Classification (GTDB taxonomy): domain Archaea; phylum Thermoplasmatota; class Thermoplasmata; order Methanomassiliicoccales; family Methanomethylophilaceae; genus Methanoprimaticola. The sequence continues at coordinate 5,883 of CAVKKO010000007.1, forward strand.
TCCTCTTCCTCGACGGGCTCCCACCACATGTTCTTCATGTAGGGGTACCTGCCGAGCATGACAGTCTCGTACACAGTCAGGCCGAAGCTGTTCTTCAGCTCGGCCGGGACCGTGGCCACGATTTTGGCCACCTCTGCGGGCTTCTTGTTGAGAATGGACTCACCGTCCACCAGGATCTCCCCCGATGTGGCGTCGTGCATCCTGTTGATGCACTTCATCATGGTCGACTTCCCGCAGCCGTTCGGACCGATCAGTCCGACCAGCTGCCCGGGCTTCAGCGTGTAGGAGACCCCGCGGACCGCGTGGTATCCGTCTTCATAGACCTTCTGCAGGTCCTTGACCTCCAGAAGCGGCGTATCATCCATCGTACATCCTCCCCTTCCTGATAAGAAGATAAGCGAACACAGGCACACCTATCACCGTCGTGATGGCTCCAACAGGCAGCTCTATGCCCGGGATGATCATCTTCGCGGCGAAGTCGGCGCCCATCATCAGTATCGCACCGAACACGATCGAAACGGGGAGCACCAGACGGTGGTCCCCTCCGAAGATCATACGGCACAGGTGCGGGATGACCAGTCCCACGAACCCTATAATCCCGACGAACGCGACGCAGATCGCTGTGAGGACGGATGCCAGGATGAGCATGATCCTGTTGAACCTGCGGACGTCCAGCCCCATCTGCTTGGCCTGGTCCTCTCCCAACAGGACCAGATTGAACTCCTTGGCCCATATCAACGGGATGAACGACAGGAACAGCGCAGGGATGAACACAAGCCATATCTGGTTCCAGGAAATGTTTGAGAAGGAACCGAACAGCCATGTGAGCGCATTGGACACCTGGTTGCCCGCCATGGACATCATCAACGTCTGCGCGGCGGAGAACGCCAGTCCGACGACCACTCCTGCGAGGACGTAGTTGGTGGACGACCCTCCGGACTTCTCCGCTATGATCATGGTGGCGGCGAAAGCCACTATGCCTCCTACGATGGCGGCGATAGCTGTGAGGTAGATCGAGTGGGATGCGAACAGGCCGAAGAACGTGAAGTTCATGGCGATGACCGCTACTGCGGCAGTCCCCGCTCCGGCGGACACTCCCATGATGTACGGATCGATCAGGGGGTTCCTGATTATGGCCTGGTACATCGATCCTGCGATAGACAGCCCGATACCGACGGCCAGCGCGGCCATGGTCCTGGGGACCCTGGAGCTGTACACGATGACCTCGTCGCCCTGTAGGTTCTCCCCTCCCTTCGATATTGCGGACCACAGCGCGGAGAGCGCGTCTCCGGGGGACAGGACGGAAGTGGGCCCGACGCAGATGCACAGCATGAACATCAGCACGATGCCGATGATGCCGAGCAGGAGCACAGTCTTGAGCCTGTGCCTGCTCTTGGTGTTGTATGTGAGCGATTCGCTTCCCAGATAGTTCCTCACACGGTCTCCGATGGCCTGGAAGGGCTTCTGTACCTTGAGTGCGAGCCTGGCGACCGCATAGTATGCGACGAGGATCACCACGAGTATCGCCAGGAGCTTCAAGGGAGTCTCCCACGGGTTCGTCTCCTCCTTCACGGGAGGCACGTAGACATCCATGGCCCCTTCGACCGCGGCCATCCCCGAATCGTTCCCCACGAGGATCCATCCGTCGATGACGGTGATGGGGCTCATGTTGTAGTTGTTGATGGGGGAGGGCATCTGGTTGGTTATGTTCCCTTCCATGTCGACGATGTACAGGTACCTGTTCGCAGTGTAGCTGGCGATGTAGATCGAGTCGCCGTTGACCACAGTAAGGGGGGCTTTGACCGCTGCGATGTCAGAGCATATCAAAGTGGGCCTTCCGTTGACGGGCATGGAGTACAGCCCGTTGCTGGACGTGAAGACCACTCCCGTGAACTTGTCTGTCATAACGGGAGTCACATAATTGGAAGTGAGGCCGACATCGGTCTGGACAAGGGCCTTGGTCAGGCTGGATCCGTTGAATGTGTAGTGGCCGATGCCTCCGACCTTGGAGCTCATCCCCCTTCCGTCGCTGATGGTGAAGAACAGCTCGTAGTTGCCGTTCTTCCTGATGACGGAGGGCGCACCGACGCTTCCGTACTTCTTGCCGTGGTAATCGGATGTGTAGACCTCCTCGTGATCGAGGATCTCTCCCGTGGCCTTGTCCATGGCATAGATGCATCCGTTGAGAGCGCCGGCGAAGACGTATCCGTCGGCGACTGTGGGCGACATGTAATAGCTGTGGCCGCCCATCTGGCTGGACCAGACCAGGTTCAGGTCGAGGTCGAAACAGTAGACCATTCCGTTGGAGAACGTGGCGAATATCGCTCCGGAAGAGTATATCAGGCTCCCTGCCCCGGTGGAGTATATGGAGCCCACGAGGTCGGCGCCGGTCTCGTAAGGGACTGCGCCCGTTCCGGCCGAGACATCGTCGCTGCTGTAGGCCTTGCCATCGAATGTGGTCACGTTGGACCCGTTCTCGCCTGGCCCGGACAAGGGGACCTTGAAGATGAACCCCTTCCCGGACGTGGTGTAGATGTAGTCTCCGACGATCACGGGCGTGGATGTCTCGTAATACTGGATTCCGGGGAACTCGAATGACCAGACTAGGTTCCCGTCCAGTGTGTAGCACCTGAGGGCGGATGTGTCCCCTGTGCCCATCCCTGTTCCGGTCCCGAACTTGGCGTAGACCATGCCGTTGGCGTAGAGGACTGCGGAGTACACTCCGCTCTCCCCGCCCCTGCTGTCGGTCCACTTCGTAGTCGCAGGAGAAGTGCTGCTCGTGTCGGCGGTCTGGTTCCCGGTCTGCTCCGCGTCTCCGCGGATCATGGTCCAGGAGGTCCTGTGTTCAGGGGTCTCAACGGGCATGACGCCTGCAGGGTAGAATCCCACCGCATATGACGATCCGGAATAAGTCGCGGAGATGTCCGCCTTGGAGCATTCGGTCCATGCGCTTCCCGACCAGACGAACACGCGCCAGGTAGATGTCACCTTCACCCCGGTCGTGCCCGAATCGACGAATGACCCTCCTGTCGAGCTGCCTCCGATGGTCTCCTCCGACACCCCGTCCACGGTGATGACGCCGGAGGCGTCGAAAGAGTGGGAGATCGAGGAGAGCGAACCTGATATCACATCAGAAACGGTCCCTTCGGACTTCTCTACGGGAATCCATGTCGTGATCCCGTTTCCCTGATCGAACAGGACATACGGTCCGCCCGACGCTGCATCAGCATCGTCGCCGGCATACGTGCACGTCACGGTGGCCGTGAGCGCGATGAACGCCGCTAGGAATGCTGCCTTCTGTAATCCTTTCATGGAATTCAAACTCCAAGATCCTTCGTCACCGTCAGATAATCGGTGTAATTGTCGCCGACGTACTTCGGCAGCTCCTTCTCGAAAGCATCCGGCTCCATGATCATGGCCAGCATCTCTGCGAGCTGGGCGTACCTTGGGCCCGGACGTTGCGACATCTCCCCGGCGGACTCCGTCAGCAGGTATATCCTGCCGTTCTTGTAGGCATCAGTCCCCTTCCACTCCTTCGAGAGGTGGGAGATGAGATAATCGTAATCGCTCTGTGTAGCGGAATAATCGGTGGTGAGTATGATTATGACCGAGGGGTTGTGCTTGCTCACCAGCTCCGAGTTGACATGGGTCCATCCGTTCATGTCGCCGAACACGTTGTTCCCGTAGAGGTCCGTGATCAGATCCGACACATAGGTGTAAGAACCGGCGACCCACGGAGACGAATCTCCGGACAGCGCTGCCATGACCCCTTCGGACTTGTGCGTGGACATCCTCGATGTCAGCTCGGCCATGGCGCTCTGCAAGTCGTTTATCGTGTCTGCGGCGGCCAGGTCGTATCCCATGACCAGGCCCATGATGAAGATGTTGTCCAGGATGGATCCGTCGCTCTCGCCGTCGTACATGAGGATGGCGCAGATGTTCACCTTGGTCAGCCTGTCCCGCATCTGGTTATGGCTGTACTGGGACCCGTCGCAGAAGACCACGTCGGGATTGAGATCGACGATCGTCTCGTAGCTGGGGTTGGTGTAGTCCCCGACGATCTTTATGTACCCCTCGTTCTGCATCTCCACGACTTCTTCGGGATAGTTGCTGTACTTGTCGGTCCCGACAATCGTGCTGGTGGCCCTGACAGCCCCCATCATCTCGGTGATAGAGGGGCTGAGCGTGACCGAACGGCTCTTCTGCGGGTATCCGTAGACGGATGACCCCGACTGGTCCACCGCCACGGTCGGCACCTCCCCGTCTGCCCTGTACGCCCATGCATAGACGGTGCAACCGGAAGAGACCTTCTCGGACGGGTCCTCGACCTGCGTCCAAGAAGAGGAGCCGCTCGCGATGGTCCAGAACGACCAGGCACGGCCGGCATCAGAATAGTAGCCGTTCAGTTCTGTGACCTCTCCTTCATCGGAAACCGTGATGGAGTATCCTTTCGATTCGGCCGCTTGGACGAGGGCGTCCACGGGGGAATCGTACTCCCAGACCTGCATCTCGACCCAATCGGTATCGTACTCCTCGAAATCGACGACAAGGCCATCGGCTTGGAAGACGGTGACCTTCCCACTGCTCTGAAGCGCCGCCGTCAAGATGATTGCGACGACCACGAGGACCAGTGTGATGTCCATCTTCAGCCTTGTAGAATCCATTCCAAATACACATCCTGAAGAGAAAACAGGTTTAGGAAGAGGTTTGGGAAGAGGTTTCGTTCTTCATCCTGTAGTCACAGCATTATCATGCAGTGGCGAAGGGGCCGGTAGTGCTCCACATGTTGTAAGCATCTACAGGAGACGAGAACGTGTAGTCCGCGTTGTATATGGAGAAGAAGAAGATGTTAGCGTTAATCTCCCACAGCTTCAGTCCGTCGCCAGAATCGTATCCAGCAGAAGCGACCCAGCCATTGCTGGTCGCAAAGCTTCCCCAAGAGTTGTTGACGACATTGACGATACTAGCGCTGGCGGCATCCTTCGTTGTGTCGTTGTACAGATAGTGAGCCATGAACCAATAGCTGTCCGTTCCACCAATCTTCGAAGGGTATCCAGAAGATCCGTCGTACTCGAGTCCAGCGTTCTTCATTGCCTTGTCGAAAGCGACTGCGGAGTTCTCCCCAGTAGCACTATACCAGTTAGTGTCTTTGTGGTTGTCTCCGAAGTAGAGGTAGAACCAGTAGGTCTCGTCAGTGTTGCTGTCATTGTTGTTATCGGATCCGTGGAATGCGGCGTATCCGACACCGACTCCGACAAGGATACCTACGACAAGAGCAACGACTGCGTAGGTCGTGACTTTGTTTCCTTCCATTGAAATCACCCGGGCTTAACCCGTTGGATGTAATATCCAGAAGCAGGCATAAAAACATGCTGGGTAATCAGAGCAGGACTGTCCTTTTTATCCATACCCCATCGGGTATCAATCGTCCTCGATTATCTCCTCTGGAGCCCCTGCGAACTTGACCAGCGCGTACTGCTCCATGAAGTGCAGAGTGCCCGGCAGCACCACGGTCTGGAGGGGCGCGCCTATGTCCATCTTGAGCAGGTCCTGAGGATATCCGGCGAATACCTTCTCCTCCGGAGATCCCGCCTTGGACACGACGCACAGCAAGGTCTTATCGTCTATGAGCCCCTCGCCCCATTTCTTCTCGCCTTCCAGCAGCCACTCGATGGCCTGGTGGGCGGTCATGTACCTGAGCTCGTCGGCCCTGATGTCAAGGAGGATCATCGTGTGGAGCCCGCGCTTCTTGTTCTCCATGATGTGGTCGTAAGGGGACTTGGGGTGGTAGTTCTGCTCCAGGAAAGGCAGCGTGACCGTCCTGCCGAACTTGTAGGGCTGCAGGCCCAGTGACGTGGGGCATGCGGAGAAAATGGAGATTCCGTGGTACACCCTCACGGGTATCCCCAGGTCGGCGGCCTGGATCCTGAGGTCCACGTGGGTCGTGGCGGCCATGGTGTCCCCGGCCGTGACGAAGCCTACCCTCATCTCCATCGCATCCTTGATGATGTCGTCGCACTCCTCGACCTGGGAGCGGTAGAGGATGTTGACCTTCTTGCCCAGGACCTTCTCCAGGTCCTCGACGTCTGTGCCGATGAGGGTGGATGTGTAGAACTCGGCGTAGATCTTGTCGCATTCCTTCAATGCGTTCAGGGCCTTGACGGTCATGCCGTCGGTCCCGCTCAGGCCTAGTCCGGCGAATACGAGTTCGGATGTCATCGCCCCGTCAACGGGGCGATGGTAAAAAGATATAGCGGGGGCGGAGCCCCCTGGAGAGGTTTCACTTCTTGACCAGAGTGCACAGGGCGTCGACGGCCCAGCATCCCTTGCCCTTGAGGCCCACGATGACCGGGTTGATCTCCAGCTCGTGGATCTCGGGGTTCTCCTCGGAGATGAGGACGATCCTCTTGATGGCGTCCTTCAGCGCATCGATGTCCGCCTCGGGAAGGCCCCTGGCTCCGGACATCAGCTTGTACGCCTTGGTGGACGTGATCATCTTGTCGAGCTGCTGCTCGGTCATGGGCACATGGGCCTGGGAGATCTCGCCGAGGATCTCCACGTAGATCCCGCCGAGGCCGAAGGAGATGACCGGTCCGAACTGCTCGTCGCGGATCATGGAGAGGATGACCTCCTGTCCGGAGACCATCTGCTGGATGGACACTCCCACGATCTTCGCTCCGGGAACGGCCTTGGTGCACGAGTCCATGATCCTGTTGTAGGCGTCCTTGGCCTCGGCGGCGCTCTTGACGCCGACGACGACCCCTCCCACATCGGTCTTGTGCTTGATGTCGGGAGAGACGATCTTCATCACCACAGGGTACCCGATCTTGTCGCATGCGGCGGCGGCCTCGTCGGCGCTTCCGACGACCGCCTCGCCGGGGGTGGGCACGCCGTAGGCTGCGAATATCGCTTTTCCTTCAGACTCGGAGAGGGAGTCCCTTCCCTCGGCCTTGGCGGCGTCCAGGATCTTCTTGGCGGCGTCCCTTCCGGAGACGGAGGGCACCTTGAGCGGGTCCTGCTTGGCCTCGGAGTTGATGGTGTACCTCCTCAGGATGGACAATGCACGGACAGCCCTGTCGGGAGTGGGGAAGCAGGGGACCTTCCCTGCCCTCAGGATCTCGTTGGCCTTCTCGCACTTGTGGCCTCCTGCGAAGCAGCAGGTGGTGGGCACGGGTATGTCGTCCCTCATCTCGACGATGATCTTGGCGACGGACTCCAGGTCTGCGGTGTCCAGAGGGGATCCCATGATCACAAGGCCACCCACATTGGGGTCCCTGGTGACGATGTCGATGACCTCGCGGAAGTACTCAGGCTTGGCGTCTCCGCGGACGTCGATGGGGTTGGTCAGACCTGCTACGGTAGGCACCCTGCGCTTGATCTCCGCGATGGTCTCGTCGGAGAACTTGACGGCGTAGACGTTGGGGGCGTCGTATGTCGCATCCGCAGACATGACTCCGAGCCCTCCGGCATTGGTGATGATCGCCACCCCGTCCTTCTTCATGGGGCTGCAGGTGCTGAACACGCTGAGGGCGTCGAACATCTCGTCGAGGTTCAGGGCCCTGAATATGTTGAGCTTGTCGAATATGACGTTGTTGACAGCATCGGACCCGGCGAGGGACCCGGTGTGCGAGGATGCGGCGGCGGAGCCTGCCTGCGTCCTTCCGGACTTGAAGACCACGATGGGCTTCTTCTCGGACATGTTCTCGATGGCGCTGACGAACTTGTCTCCGTTGGTAATCCCCTCGCAGTACATCCCGAGGACCTTGGTGGCCGGATCGGCCGCGATCTCGGGGATCAGGTCGGCCTCGTCGATGTCGGCCTTGTTGCCGAAGGTCACGAAGTTGGCCAGTCCCATGCCGCTCCTGTAGGCCCAGTCGATGATCGAGGAACCGACCGCTCCGGACTGGGAGAATATGGAGATGTTCCCTGCGGGAGGCAGGAGATGCGCAAAGGTCGCGTTGATGCCGTGCACGGGGCTCATGATGCCGAAGCAGTTGGGCCCGAAGAACCTGACCCCGTTCTCGGAAGCCACCTTGATCAGCTCCTTCTCCATCTCGGCTCCCTCGGGGGACTCCTCCTTGAATCCTGCGGTGAGGATGGTCGCGTACCTTATCCCGGCCTGCTTGAACTTGGCGATCTCGGACGCCACGAGGCTGTTCTTGACGGCCACGACGGCGAGGTCGATGGGCGCGCCGACCTCGGTGACGCTGGTGTAGGCCTTGAGGCCCTGTATCTCCCCGCCTTTGGGGTTGATGGGGTACAGCTTTCCCTTGTATCCCGCGTTGATCATGTTCTTTACGAGCATCCCACCGAGCTTCGTCTCGTCATTGGACGCGCCGATGATTGCCACAGATGAAGGCGTGAGCACTCCTTTCATGAAACGTCGTATCCTCTGACTATTGAAAAAGCTTTGTGCAGTATCCGTAGCTTTTTTTCGATATTCGTAGAACTACGATGTTTTCCGCAGAAAATAGGGTTTTAAATCTACTGAATCAGTAAAAATACGTCAATTGCCTTAGTTTTTGTCGTACATGACTTGAATGGGATTGGCTGTTTCGACGAATGACGGAAGGAATGTCCGAGGAACGACCATCTCGCAACCTGCGGAATCTATTGGTTCGTAACTGGTTACGAACTGGTTACAACTTGATATCACCCAGCCAGCTTACAGTTACAGACTAGTTCATAACTAGTTACGAACTAGTTCGGAACTATTTAATACACAATTTTCATCCTATGATAGGGAAAGAAATGAATTTGGGCGCAGAAAACGAAGTGACGGAATTCAAGGAAAGCACAGGCCAGCTTGACAAGGGCGTGAGATCGCTGACGGCGATGCTTAACCGCCACAACCACGGCACCGTCTACTTCGGCGTGGACGACAACGGCAATGTCATCGGCATGGACATCGGCCGTGACACAGCCGAGTCCATCAGGAACCATGTCCGCAGCAAGGTCCTGCCTCAGATAGTCCCTGAAGTGGAAGTGATGACCGCCGATGACGGCAAGAAGTATATCGCACTGCGTGCCGCCGGATCGAACGTCCCATACTCATATGATGGAAGATACTACATCAGGAACGTCTCCTCTGATGAGAGCGCCGGCCCGGATGTGGTGTCTCAACTGGTCATGTCGAAAGGCCAGGACCCCATGAAGAGCCTGTCTTCCGATGTGCAGGGCCTCACTTTCGACGAGCTCTTCGGGATGATGTCTGCAAGGAAGCTCCATCCTGTGAACGAGCGCGGGTTCTACAGGAGCCATGGGATGTGCGACGGACATGGCAGATTCAACCTCACCGCATACCTGTTGTCCGACCAGAACCGCATCACCATGCAGGTCGTCCGCTTCAACGGATGCGACAGGTCGTCCATGTCGGAGCGCATGAACTTCGGAGGGCGTTGCCTGATAAGCGCGATGAGGGCCGTGATGGAGCATGTATCTTCATACATGGTGACCAAGGTCGACCTGTCCAAAGGAGAAAGGATCGAGCACGACCTTTTCGATTTCGAATCGTTCAGAGAGGCTTGGATCAACGCATGCGTGCACAACGCCTGGTGGGCCATGCTCCCTCCATCTGTCATGATATTCGACAACAGGATCGAAGTGATCTCCTACGGCGCGATCCCGTTCCCGATGTCGCTCGACAGGTTCTACGAGGGGGACAGCCGCCCTGTCAACAAAGCCCTGTTCAACATGTTCTCGCTGCTCAATCTGACAGAGCAGAGCGGACACGGAGTCCCGATCATCGTGCAGAGATATGGGAAGGATGCGTTCGACATAACCGACAATGGGCTCTCGGTCACGATACCCTTCGCGTTCGAGCCTGACTATGTCGCGGCACGGAAGGAGACTGCCAGGAACCGCATGGGGCTGGACCAGGGGCAGACCGCTGTGCTGAACTACCTCTCCAAGAACCCCGAGGCCAAGCTGTCCGAAGCCGCCGAGAGCACCGGCCTGAGCCTGTCCACGGTGAAGAAGGTCGTTACCGAGCTGAAGGGCAAGGGGCTCCTCATGAACAAGGGGACCAACAGGCGCAGCGTATGGTCTGTGCTGTGATCTGCGCCTGAAGGCTTCATCTCCCCTCACAGATCGATGCCGTCCAGATACCGTCTGTCAAACTCTCCGCCACGGAGCAGCTTCTCCAGGTTGTGCCCCTGACGAATCTCCCTATCGGTGAGGTCAGCCAGCGAAGCCATCCCATATGAATCCAAGCAAAGGTAGCAGTCAGGCCTCATCATCCTGTTGCTGACAAGGGAGGTGCTATGGGACGTGAATATGCACTGGACGCTCTGCCTCTCGGAAATCCTCTGCATGACCTCCTCTGCCAGCCTGTAGTGGTAGTGTGAGTCGAATCCGTCCAGGAACAGGAGGGTGGCGTTATCCAGATGCTTCATCCAGTAGAAATGGTGCGTCAGCATCCTGATGCCGCTCGACGCGGTCCGCTCGAAATCGAGCACTTTATTCTTCGTCCTGATCACCAATGCAGGCGGAGCGCATCCAGGATCGAATACATCCAGGACAATGTCAAGGCCTGCCATGTCCCTCAGCACATCCTGGAACTCCCCGACCAGGCCGTTGCGGACGATGTATCCAGAGGCCGATTCCGAAGCCATGGTCATGCCTATGCTCGCATCGCCGCCCTGGTCGCTCCTGATGTACAGCATCCCGTTCACGAAGTCCATCACGGCACGTACGGGAGACTTTTCAGGCTGTACGGTGCTGTTCGCAATGTATCTCAGCACAGAAAGAGGTCCGTCACCGAACCCTACATGGAGATTCTCGGATCCGATGCCCGCCAGCCCAGACAGGTCGCAATCGTCCCCGTTCCTAGAGAACAGCACCTCCCCGTTCACGCGCATCGACTCGGAGACAATCGTATCGGGGGATTCCTTGCTGTACTCGTACTCGATCGTTGTCGGACCGTCCCTGAACACGTATGAGAACGTGGCATGCGGAAGGTCGGAATCGCCGTTGAGGAACCCGAAGGCGTCCTTCTTGCAGGCATCCGCATGGAGATCGGTGAGCACCGACACGATATCGAATAGGGCCAAGCCGAGATTGGTCTTCCCGCATCCGTTCTTACCGATGATCATGCACTTGCGCGCCAGGCCGTCCTCCACGCATTCCGGATTGAACGCGTAGCTGCGGACTTTGGACAAATCCAGCTCTACACGGCCTGCGAATCCCCTGTAGTTCTCGACAGCGAACCTTTCAAGCATGACGATCACCGTAATTTTCTTACGGATAATCATGGCGATATTTCAAGCAGAGCCTTATCCGGCTGTCTCCCCCTTATATACATATATATCATGGCCCGGCACGCCGTCGCGGCGAAGGGGCGCGATCCGTGAACGCCATGTGCACGAGGCGGCATACAGCGGTCCGGTCCCTACTTATGTAGGGCACCCGCGGGAGCGGCCGACGCGTCGTCGGAGCGATGACCGGGGGACAACGCCGGATCCGACACACACCCCCTGCGTAAGTCAGTGTCCGGAGGCCGGCGTCATCGCCGGACCATGATAGGATGTGTTAGCGCACGGGGGACACCTCCCTTCTCAGATGTGCATGTCCATGCGCTCCAGCTTCCTCTCCATGGCGTACCTTCCCGGATACTTGTCTAGCAGGGCGTCGTACTCCGCGCCCCTGCGCCCGGTGCCGGGATTGAAGCCCATCTTCACGCGGACCAGCTGCGCGTAGAGGCAGTAGTCCACCACCTCGTCGTCCACGTCCTCCTTGTCCAGAAGGTCGGACATCGCGACCACCTTCATGATCACGCTGGTCCTGGCGACCACGTGCGGCGTCGGGAATATCCCCCACCCCAGGTACACCATCGGGTCCTTCTCCACCAGGCCCATGTCGATGAGCCTGCGGTAGGACACGTCCAGGTCCTTCAGGTTCCCCATGGGAGTCTTGCTGAGCCCGCGGGTGCGGCGGACGTACATCGGCTGCTTCTCGCGGACGAACTCCTCGGCTGTGAGCCAGGAAGCCAGGTCCTCCTCGTACTCGGCGTCCTCGTCGCCGGCGATGCGCTTGAATATCGTTGTCAACAGGGACTCGATGATCTCATCGGGGGCGTCTGCCAGGTAGTCGCAGACCTCCACCGAGATCCATTTGTAGGTGCGCGTCCAGCGGACCTTGAAGTCCCTGATCGGTATGAACTGCGCCACCGCGTCCTCGTAGCCGTACCTCTTGCTCACAGCCTTTACCATCGCTGTGAGATCGTTGCTGTTCATCTCTTTCGATTCTCCTGCGGTTCACCGCGATATCACCCACCCTCGGAGAGCCTATTTAGCCGGGACCCGGAGAGTTACATTGCGCCGGCGAAGGCAGTAAAAAACAACGTTAACATAGGTTTTGAAGCAGAAATGCTAGGTTAACGCCGATGATGACAACGGTCCGGCACCTCGTCCCGGACTGTCTGGCTCGTTTACACGACCACCGTTTCCACTGCGCCGGCCAGTTCCAGGATCCCCCGCCCTTAGGCCAGAAGCCAGGAAGGGCCGCTGGTAAGAGTTAAAATACAGCGCGTTCAATCAACTGTCCGATAACCATGGTGAAGATCAGCCCTGAAGCGGAGAAGTTCATCAACGACCTGCTGGAGAAGAACCAGAAGGTCGGATACGGAATCAAGATCTACCTGTCCGGCTATGCATGCTCCGGACCCCAGTTCGGCATGTCCTTCCAGGAGAAGGCCAAGGAAGGGGAGATCGTCGACACGACTGCCAACGGCTTCGAGATGTACTACGACGACGACACCAAGAAGGAGCTGGACGCCTGCGTCATCGAGTTCATCGACGACCCCAACTTCGGAACGGGGCTCACCATCAGGGACCCCAACTTCAACGGCTGCGCCTCCTGCGGCGGCGGATGCCACTAAACAGGTTCGCGGGGGCCCTGCCCCCTTCTTTTTCAATCACAACATCAGAGCAGCGATCGCATGACCTTCGTGGAAGACCCGCACATCGCCGAGGGCTCCGTGGAGGAGCGGAGGTACCAGACGAAGATGGTCGAGGGCTGCATCGGCCGCAACTCGCTGCTCATACTGCCCACCGGCCTCGGAAAGACCATCGTTGCCCTCAGACTGGCGGCGGCGTTCGTCGACAAGGGGAAGATACTGATCCTCGCGCCCACCAAGCCGCTGGTGGACCAGCACAGAGGGACCTTCGAGTCGCTGATGACAGGCGCCACAATCGTTGAGATGAACGGCACCATGAAGCCGTCCAAGCGCGAAGACGCTGTGGCATCCAACGATGTGATAATATCGACACCTCAGACCGTCGCCAACGACCTGGAGGCGGGAAGGTACGACCTGTCCGGGTTCTCCCTCATAATATTCGACGAGGCCCACAGGGGCACGGGGAACTACGCCTACGTCACGGTCGCCGAGCACTGCGGCCCGGGCACCAGGTGCATCGGCATGACCGCATCCCCTGGGAGCAGCATCCCGAGGATCGAGGAGGTCTGCATGAACCTCCGCCTGACCCGCATCGACATGAGGTCCGACGACGACCCCGATGTATCCCCTTACATCCATTACACCTTCGTGAACAGGATCGAGGTCAACGTCCCCCAGGACCTGCTCGACCTCGCCTCCCTTCTGAGGTCCATGCTCGACCATTACATGGACGAGATGAAGAGCCTCCGCATAGTCGGGCACGACAGGCAGCCCTCCACCACCTACATGCTCTCTGTAGGGAGCATGCTCCAGCAGAGGCTGGCCAGGGGCGAGAAGACCGCCATAGTCTACAGGGGCCTGGCCCTGCATTCCATATGCATCAAGCTGCTCCACGCCATCGGCCTGGCGGAGACGCAGGGGATGACCCCGCTGAAAGGGTACCTTATCGGCAAGATCGAGGCCGAGGCGAGCCTCAAGGAAGGGGGCAAGAGCTCCAGGGAGATCGTCAACCGCCCGGAGTACGTCGGGATCAGGAAGATAATGGACACTTCCAACGTGGAGCACTCCAAGGTGTCCCGGGTGATGTCGATCGTCAGCAGGACGCTTTCCTCCGGCGAAGGCTCCAAGGTCATGGTCTTCGCCCAGTACAGGGAGACCTGCGAGATGCTGGTGTCCAAGATCTCCGGGATCGAGGATGCAAAGGTGGGAATGCTCGTGGGGCAGTCCAACGGCGGCCTGAAGCAGAAGGAGCAGATCGAGCTCCTGGACGGATTCCGCAGAGGAGATGTGAACGTCATCGTGTCCACTTCCGTCGGCGAGGAGGGGCTGGACATCTCCAGCACCGATGCCGTGGTCTTCTACGAGCCGGTGGCCTCCGAGATCAGGACCATCCAGAGGAGAGGCCGCACCGGAAGGAAGAACGACGGAGAGGTCTACGTCCTGGTGGCCAAGGGCACCATGGACGAGGTCATGGAACGCTCCAGCTCTGAGAAGGAAGCGGTCATGAGGGAGAGGATCGAGAAGCTCAGCGAGTCCCTCAGCAGGTGCAGCTCCCAAGTGACCAGGAAGAAGCAGACCGACCTCGGCAGCTTCTGAGATGCACTCTATGGGTTCCGGGGTTGATGGCCGAACGGCCCGGATGCTGTCTGGACGTACTCCCACATCATCCGCTTTCAACCCTCGAAGCTAAAGAACCACGGTCATTGCATCGCTCACGACACGGGTATAAATCGGCGTGACGGCATCTGCCCTTGCCCCTGCATGGGTGCCGGGGGAAGGGGAGCTGCTGATGGGCGAAGGGAAGATCTTCACACGGGATTTCTTGCTCGACACTGGCATCACGCTGTGCTGCTCCCTGAACTACTTCACTCTGCTGATCAACATCACCGGGTTCGCCGCCGACGAATTCGGCGCGGATCCTGCATTGGGAGGGACCGCGGCAGGGATCTATGTCATCGGAGGCCTGCTGTCCCGCATCTTCGCAGGCAAGTACGTCGAATTGGCAGGACGCAGGAGGATGCTGATCCTCGGGCTGGTGTTCGCTATAGTCATGTCATCTGCGTACTTCTTCGTCTCATCCATCGCCATGCTGATGGCCGTCAGGTTCCTGCACGGAATGTCATATGGCATATGCAGCACCTGCACCGGGGACATCGTCGCCAAGCTCCTGCCCCCCGAGAGGAGGGGAGAGGGGCTAGGATATTACTCTCTGAGCATCACCATATCCTGCGCCATCGGGCCCCTGCTGGGGATGACCCTCGGCGCGGCCGGGAACTACACCGGGGTGTTCCTGGTGGGCCTGCTGATGTACTCCGTGTCACTGGTCCTTTCGCTGTTCATCCGCGTGCCCGAGGAAGCTCTCACAGAAGAGCAGGCCGCGGAGGCGAGGGGGTTCTCCCTGGGAAGCCTGTTCCAGAGGTCCGCCGTCCCGCTGGCGGCCACGGCCATGGTGTTCTACTTCTCGTACTCCGGAGTGCTCTCGTTCATCTCCTCGTACTCGGAGGAGATCGGCATGTTCGGAACGGCCACGTTCTTCTACCTGGCGGTGGCGGCCGGCACACTCCTCTCCAGGCTGTTCGCCGGGCGCATCTACGACCGGAGGGGGCCGAACACCGTCATGCTGCCGGCTTACATCGGGTTCATGATAGGCATGGGGCTGTTCGCGACCACATCCGTGCCGGCGCTGTTCCTCTTCTCCGGATTCGTGATGGGGATCGGGATATCGATCGTTTTCTCGATCTGCCAGTCCATAGTTGTGTCGAAGTCGCCTCCCAGGCGCTACGGCGTTACGACGTCCACGTTCTCGGCCATGACCGACCTGGGCACGGGACTGGGGCCATCGGTGCTGGGGATCCTGATCACCTCCGTGGGATACAGGGACATGTACCTGTCATGCGTCGGGGTGGCGTTCGCCAGCCTCCTGATGTACTGGGCGATACACGGAATGAAGCACGGGAAGAAGCCTGGCAGGGAGATAGCGCAGGAAGGCGAATGATGCTCCGGAACGGGACGCAATCCATACTATTCAAATAGGAATTGACGAATATCGCGATGTGCACGGCACGGCCCGCACCTGGCCGTTCTGCGCAGGACCCCTGATGGCCGCCGGGGCGGAGGCAGAGAGAATGAAGCTAGTATCGTTGATTTCGGGCGGGATAGACTCCCCTGTCGCATCTTACCTTATGTCCAAGGCAGGCGCCGACGTGATGCTGCTGCACATGAGCAACGGCAAGTACGGGGACCCCAAGGACATCGAGAAGGTCGTGGCCATCGCCGAGCAGCTTGAGAGATACACAGGGAAGGAGTTCCCCGTGTACCAGGCCGACCACGGCACCAACCAGGAGATCATCGCCCACAAAGCGGATTCCAATTATCAGTGCGTCCTCTGCAAGAGGACCATGCACAACGTCGCCAAGCGCTTCGCCATCGAGAACGGCGCTTCCGGCATCATCATGGGCGACTCCCTCGGCCAGGTCGCGTCACAGACCCTTATGAACATCAAGGCGGAGCAGAAGGACCTTGGATTCCCCGTCCTGCGCCCGCTGATCGGCCTGGACAAGGAGGAGATCATCAAGATCGCCCAGGAGATCGGGACCTTCGACATCTCGATCATCAAGACCTCCGGATGCGCCGCAGTGCCCATAAGGCCCGTGACCGAGGCGAAGAGCGAGAAGGTCGCCCAGTTCCAGGAGAGGATCGGGTTCGACGAGATGGTCTCCAACTGCGTCGCATCCATCCAGAGGGTCCGCTGAGGCGGTATCATGGACGAGCTTCTGGAGAAGAAGGCGATCCTGGCCCTGGGCGGAGGCGTCCGCCTGCCGCAGGGATACGAAGTGCCCTGCAGGATATCCCGTTCGACCGCCGGCCCGGGAGCCGGGTTCGGCTCCGTGGCTTTCTCGTTCGACGGGTACAGGGTCAAGAAATCCATATCATACGATTCCGGAGAGTTCGAGCTCATCGTGGGAGACGACGGGAAGCTGTCGCTGGCCCGCGGAGGAGAGCCCTTCCTGGACGAGGTGAAGCTGGAGCCGGTGGTGCGCCACTGCCCCGAGCAGGCGTTCTTCAACATCGACCCCAGGTGCATCTACCACTGCGCCTACTGCTCCTCGCCCCTTCTGGACATGAAGGACGACAAGCACCTGTCCACCGAGAAGATCATGGACATGCTCCATGAGTCCGTGGAGGCGCAGGACGTCAAAGCAGTGTCCTTCACCAGCGGCGTGGTTGGGAGCATCGACGAGACCGTCGCGAGGTTCACGGACGTGGTGTCCAAGGTGAGGTCCGAGTACCCGGACATGCCCATTGGCGTCGAGCCCTATGTGGCCACCCCGGAGCATATCAGGATGCTGAAGGATGCCGGCGCCGATGAGATCAAGCTCAACCTGGAGACCCCTCGCAGGGACATATTCTCCAAGGTGTGCCCCGACCTGGACTTCGACGGGATAATGGAGCTGCTGAAGGCCGCCGTCGGGATCTTCGGAAAGGGCAGGGTCGTGTCCAACATCATCTACGGATTGGGGGAGACAGACGAGGACCTGGAGTCCGCAATGGAAGAGCTGTGCTCCATGGGCGTCATTCCCGGCCTCAGGGCGTTGAGGGTCAACAGCTACAACAGGGAGCAGCTGGCAGAGGCCATCGGCGAGCAGCCCCGCATCACGAAGGAGAGGGCGTTGAAGCTCGCTCGGATGCAGAAGCGCATCATGGAAGAGCACGGCCTCACGTCGCTCACCAGCAGGACCATGTGCATGGAGTGCGGGTGCTGCGACATCGTCCCGTTCAGGGACATCTGATCGGGAAACAGAGGAGCTGCTCACTTGTCATAGCGGACAGGGTTGAGCTCCGCATGGAGCCCCCTGGCCGCGAACAGCTCCTCCAGCTTCCCGAAGCTCCCTTCCAGGACAGTATATTCCTCTGTGGACGTCTGGACGCTGTATCCCGAAGCGGTGCGGCGGACGCGGAGCTGGTGCAGGCCAGTGGTTTCTCTGACCATCGCCTCCAGATCCTCGACCTCTCTCATATCTTTCCATTCCACCGGCATGCCCTCCGGATAACGCATGAGCATGCAGGTGTCCTTGACCAGCTTCATGGGAATGCCCATCCCGTCCAGGTACCTCACGATGTCCGAGCGGGTCATCCCTGCGTCAAGGAAAGGCGTCTTTATCCCGTTCTCGGGACCGGCGGCCATGCCGGGCCTGTCCTCTGACAGGTCATCGACTATCTCGCCGTTGAGGACCTCATGGATCCCCATCGACTCGGCTGCCGCTCTTACAGCGGAATACATAGCTGTCTTGCAGATGTAGCAGCGGTCATGGCGGTTCTCGAGGATGGAGGACATCCTCTCGGCAGGGATCTTCACGATGACCTGCCTGCATCCGATATGGTCAGCCACTGCCTTGGCCGCGGTCCTCTGGCGCTCGGCCATCATAGGGACGTCTGCCGTCACCGCCACCGCTCTGTCTCCGAGCACCTTCTGCGCGATGTCCATCAGCACGGTGCTGTCCAAGCCTCCGGAGAAGCACACGGCGCAGCTGCCCATATCCGAAATGATCCTTTTCACGGACTCCAGACGCTCTTCGTAGCCTGTCACAACGACCGCCTCTGACCGCACCGACCTCCGCCCCCGTATGTATACCCGACGATGGAGGCTTCGGGAAATCCGTTATCTAGTATCAGGCAATCTCGCATCCATGCTCTATTCCGACCTGGCAAGGACCTTCGACAGACTCGAATCCACGGGCAGCCGCCTGGAGATGACCGCGATACTCGCGGAGTTCCTGGCAGGTGCGGACAAGAAGGAGCTCAGATCCATCATCTACCTGAGCCAGGGCAAGCTGCACCCGGACTTCGTGCCGGGAGTGCTCGGAATGGCCGACAGGCTTGTCATGAAAGCTATCGCCGAGGCATCCGGCAACCCGGAAGCCACGGTCGACAAGATGATCGTCGAGACAGGCGACCCGGGACAGGTGGCCGAGACGCTGATGTCCAAGAAGAAGCAGATGGCGCTGTTCTCCGAGGACCTGACGGTCGCGCGCGTGGTGAGGGACCTCACGACCATAGAGAACGCCGAGGGCAAGAACTCCCAGGACAAGAAGCAGAAGACCCTGGCGAGCCTGCTCCACGACGCCGACCCGGTCGAGGCCAGGTACCTCTGCAGGACCGTCACCGGAAGGATGAGGGTCGGGGCCGCGGACATGACCATCCTGGACGCGCTTGCCACGGCATTCGCCGAGAAGGAGGACCGCCCCGCCATCGAGAGGGCGTTCAACGTCACCTGCGACATCGGGCTGGTCGCCGAGACCATCGCGAACGGCGGGATGGACGCCATCAGGGCGATACATGTCACCGTCGGGAGCCCTGTCAAGGTCATGCTGGCCGAGCGCCTTCCGTCGATCGACGAGATCGTCGAGAGGATGGACGGAACGTGCGCCATGGAGTACAAGTACGACGGGATCAGGATCCAGGCCCACATCGGGAAGGATTCCGTCAGGCTGTTCTCCAGGAGGCTGGAGGACCTGACGTCCAACTTCCCCGACATCGCCGACGCCCTCCGCAGACAGTGCAAGGGGAAGGAAGCCATAATCGAGGGAGAGTGCGTCGCCATCGATCCCGAGACGGGATACATGCTCCCGTTCCAGAACGTCACCCACCGCAGGAAGAAGCACGGGATGGATG
>CAVKKO010000007.1:25491-30985 GCA_963656905.1 Bacteroidaceae bacterium
GCTCCCGTTCCAGAACGTCACCCACCGCAGGAAGAAGCACGGGATGGATGAGGCGGTCAAAGACGTCCCGGTGAGGATCTTCATGTTCGACATCCTGTACATCGACGGGGAGGACATGACCATGAGCCCCTACCTCGACAGGAGGGAGAGGCTGATGCGCTCGTTCGACATCTCCGGCCAGGTGCAGATGACCACCATGAGAGTGGTCAACAGCCCCCAAGAGGGCGAAGACTTCTTCGCCAACGCGATAGCGGCCAGGTGCGAGGGGATAATGTCCAAGTCCATCGAGGCGGACTCGATCTACCGCGCCGGGTCCAGAGGATTCCTGTGGATCAAGTACAAGAAGGACTACCAGCAGGGGCTGACCGACTCGTTCGACCTCGCCGTCGTGGGAGCGTTCTACGGCATGGGCAAGAGGGCCGGAAGATACGGCGCGCTCCTCATGGCGGCTTACGACCAGGAGACGGGCAGGTTCGAGACAGTCTGCAAGCTCGGAACTGGGTTCGACGATGTCTTCCTGGATGCCATGCCCGGGCTGCTGGACAAGACCAAGTGCGAGGAGAAGCCCGCGATGCTGGATGCTGAGATGGTGCCGGACGTGTGGTTCGAGCCTTCCGTCGTCCTGGAAGTGGTCGCAGCCGAGATCACCCTGAGCCCGATACACACGGCGGCGAAGGATGTCCTGAAGGAAGGATCCGGGCTGGGGATCAGGTTCCCGAGGTTCACCGGAAGGGTGAGATCGGACAAGACCCCGGAGCAGTGCACCACGGTCGGGGAGATCGTGGAGATGTACAACATGCAGGTCCACGACTCGGACGGCCTTACCGATGAACAGGAATGACCGATTTCAGACATGATGCACATATTCCGACGATTCGACGGTTTTATATATAATCCAGTCTACTTATGCAATGCCGATGCGTATCGGCAGGATGGGATGGACATGAACGACACCAAGGAGCTGTGCGCCTGTCAGGGGCCCGACCACGGAAAGGGGTCCGCCGACGACCACAACGTATGGGACGGAAGCGGGGACTGAGCCTCCGATTAAGTGAAACACGATTAACTTACTCACAAGTAAGTTGTACAGACCTTTTTATGCTTGCATCAGCTCGCAGTGTCATGGCACTCATCGGCAGAGAACGCGAGCTGGCGTTCCTGGAATCCCAATACGAGATGGATCATCCCCTGACACTGATCATGGGAAGGCGCCGCGTCGGGAAGAGCAGCCTTGTGCTGGAGTTCCTGAAAGGCAAGAACTCTCTGTACTTCGAAGCCGAGCAGGAAACAGGAACGATGATTCTGAGAAGCTTCTCCGAGGCTGTCTCCGAGGCCGTCGGCCGCACGATGGGCTGCTTCGAGAGCTGGGAGGATGCCGTACGCGCCTACCTGGAATCCGCACCTGCAGGAAGGAAGGTCCTCGTCATCGATAACGTCCACCACATCGCCGCGGCAGACGACAGCTTCTCCGGGAAGCTCCAAGGCATCTGGGGCAGGCTCCTGTCCAGGGAGGACGTCATGGTCGTGCTCTGCAGCTCTTCCCCCGGCACGATGGAGAAGCTTGCCCTTGAGTACAGGGCCCCGCTGTACGGAAGGATCACAGGGAACCTTGTTCTCATGCCGCTGCCGTTCCGCGATACGATCGGTGACAAGGACTACCGCAGGGCGGTCGAGGAATACGCCGTGACCGGCGGAGTGCCCCACTACATGATGCTGATGGATCCGGACGTGACTGTGCTGGATAACATAGAGAACATCGCCATGGACATCAGAGGCCCGCTGTTGTACGAACCGGAGCATCTGCTCTCGGAAGAGTTCAGGGACCTGTCCGGCTACAACACATACCTCAAAGCGATCGCATCAGGCAACAGGAGATCGAACAAGCTCATGTCCGCAGTGCAATCCCCATCCAACATCGTGCTCCCTTATCTCAGGAGGCTCATCAACATGGGGATGGTAGAGCGCAGGGTGCCGATCACGGAAGGAGAGAACAGCAGGAAGGGCATGTACGTGATCAGCGACCATTTCATCGGGCTCTGGTTCCGCTTCGTGTTCCCGTACCTGAACAGCATCCAAAGAATGGACTCGGATGCGGCGAGATCGGACCTCAGGGCGCATTTCATCGGATCCCACGTGTCGTTCGTCTTCGAAGACATCTGCAGGGCGGAGCTGAGAGACCATCTCCGCTCGAAAAGAGTGCTGGCATCCTACGGATCGTACTGGGAAGGGGACGTGGACCTCGATGTGGTCGCGGTAGATGCGGCCAACCGCACGCTGTATGTGGGCGAGTGCGAGTACCGGAGCACTCCGATAGACGCGGACGTCCTCAGGGCACTGAGGGCCAAATGCCTGAACGTGAGACCGTTCAGAGACTACAGGATAGTCCACTGCCTGTTCTCCGTATCTGGTTACACGGACAGAGCCGTAACTGATGCAGAAACAGATGGAACCCTGCTTTTTGACTGCGGCAAGGTCCTGTGAGCTGCGAGGCTCAAGCGTAGCCGTTAAGACGCATGAGGGCCGAGACCATATCGTCCACGAGGCAACGGACACGCTTCATGCCCTCGGTGTCGTCCTCGTAGGCAGGGGAATTCAGTGCGCGTATTATCGGGATCGGCCCGGAAACGAGCATCCTGCTCTGGAGCATGAAGTCGACCATCTGGTTGTAGACCATCGACGCGCCGTCATGCCCGCAGACTGCTATCGCGCCGCCGACCTTCCCGGCTAGGCCCTGGTCTCCCTTGGACAGGACAAGAGCGGCCCTCTCCAGGAACGTCTGCATCACGCTCGGGCAGGCGTTCATGTAGGTCGGTGCGGCCAACAGGATGGCGTCTGCCTGCCTGAGCTTGTCCAGGAGCTCATTGAAGCCGTCGTCCTCGTCCATGCACCTTCCGTCTCCGCGGATCTCGCATGTGAGGCACACGTTGCAGTTTACGAATCTGTACTCGTAAAGATGGACTATCTCCGCTTCGATGCCCTCCCTCTCGAACTGGTCGGTGACCTCGTTGAGGATGTTGCTTGTGTTCCCTATCGGGCGGGGGCTTCCGTTGAGCGCGATGACCTTCATGAGCATCTGGAACAGGAGACGGGGTTTAACGGTTTCTCAAAGCAGATGCATGCAGAGCTTTGAACGGATCAGAAGAATCGGCGACAGGCTGGAAGATGCTGCTGCCTCCCGGCCCGCGCCAGCATGTTTCGATCTTCAGACGAACTTCACGGCAGTGCCGTAGGCGAACACCTCGGCTGCTCCTGCCGCGATCGCAGAGGTCCCGTACCTGAGAGCGACGACTGCGTCGGCCCCTTTGGATTCAGCCTCCTCGACCATCCTCTTGGTGGCGATGGACCTGGACTCGTTCATCATCTCGGTGTATGTGGCGAGCTCTCCTCCGACCAGGGACTTCAGCCCCTGGCCTATGTCCCTGCCGACGTTCTTGGTCTGGATCATGCTGCCTTTCACAAGGCCGATGATCTCATAGCTCTTCCCGGGGATGTTCTCAGTAGTCGTCAACATCATCTTCGAGTCCCTCCTCGATCTCCTTGAACCTCTGCGCGGCGGCGTACAGCATCACCGCGGCTATGATGATGGCCACGATGATCGTGAACGCCACAGCCTCCAGAGGGACTTCGGCCACCCAGTACAGAGCCGGGGCAGCCACGAACAGCAGGATGACAAAGATCACGGAGCCTATGACGCCCAGCTTCTTCGATGCCTTCTTGTCCATGCCATGAAGTCGGCCTGCACGTATATATCGGTTGAGATGAGAAATGCAGCTGCGACGCAGGGACCGGTTCAAAGGCATCACGGATGCGGAATCCATTGATTATGTCCCTCGAAAAATACGGAATCCATTGTTTATACCTCTTTGATAATACGGAATCTATTGATTTTCTTCTAACAAAAATACGGAATTCATTACTTTAACCCCATATTATTATGCGGAATACATTGATTATACCTCTAAATAAACACGGAAACCATTAGACTACACATATGGTAAAATACACCCTGGCTGATACTATAATATGCTGCGGAGAAAGGTCTATGATAAAATCATGGATTGGAAATCAAGGGATCATAAGCCCTTGGTGCTCAAGGGGCCAAGACAGGTAGGCAAGACGTTTATCCTGAAGCACTTCGCAGCGGAAAACTATGCACATTGCTACTACATCGATTTCTCCAAAGATGCGGCTGCTAGAAGAGCATTCGATGACAATCTCGATGTTGATACGATAATAATCAGTTTGGGCCTCAACCGCCCGGGCGCACCCCTCATCCCTGGAAAGACGCTCCTGATCTTCGATGAGATCCAAGACTGCCCTCGCGCAGACCAATCTCTCAAGAGCTTTGCGGAAGATGGCAGATATGATGTCGTAGCCTCAGGCTCGCTCCTTGGCTTGAACAACTGCACTCTGAAGAGAAACAATGATCGGCCTGACGACATCATCCCTCTGACCCCGATCGGGCAGACTGAAGAGATTGTCCTCCGCTCACTGGACTTCGAAGAATTCCTCTGGGCCGCAGGGCTGAACGAGTCTCAGATCGCACCCCTGAAGGATGCTCTCCGTGATAAAACCGCTTTGAACAGATCGCAATTGGAATCGTTCAATAGGCTGTATCGTGAATATCTGATTGTAGGCGGGATGCCGGATGCAGTCAACACATTCTTCGAGACCAAATCATTCGCAAGAGTGGCTGGTGCACAAGATCAGATCCTATCGCGCCACCAGACAGACATAACAAAATACAACTCAACGAAGGACGCAGAAAAGATACAGAATGTCATGCGCTCAATCCCTTCGCAATTGTCCATGGATGGAAAGAAGTTCACTTACTCCCGCATAACAGATGATGAATCCACAAACGAGAACCAGGCAAAATACTTCAGGGCATTGGAATGGATCAAAAATGCGGGCTACGCGAACATGTGCTACAACGTGAGATCGCCTGTGCATCCACTGGAATCTCAAGTGAAACGCGATGACTTCAAGATATATCTCACCGACACGGGGCTTCTTGTGCGCTTAATGGGGCCTGATGTCGCGGAAGCAATCTACTACGGCGATATATCGTGCAATCTTGGCGCAGTGGCCGAGAACGCCGTGGCGGAAGGCATCTTGAAATCCGGGCTCCCGGTCAGATACTACAAGAAGACCGGCGGGGAGGACCGCATGGAACTGGACTTCGTCATAGAGCGCAGCAGGTCTATGGTGGGAATCGAGGTCAAGTCCGGCCGTAGCAGGAAATCGCCCTCGCTCTCCAAGGCTCAGAAGGTCTTCAAGTTCGACAGGCGCATCAAGTTCGGGAAGACCAACATCTTCGTAGATGACAACGGGGTGGAGAACTACCCTCTGTTCGCATGCGCATTCATCAACGAGATCGTCCCCAAAGGACCGATAGATTTCGGCGACTTCCCAGACTACCTGATGTGAGATGCAGGTCTAACTCCTACCATACCGATGGGTTTTTCAAACAGTCCATCCTACACCGGAACGT
>CAVKKO010000008.1:0-30973 GCA_963656905.1 Bacteroidaceae bacterium
GTCGAGGGCGGCGGAAAGACCATATCGTCGTTCTTCAGGGCGGGCCTTGTGGACTGTTACACGGTCTTCGTCGGCGGCATGATCATCGGCGGCTCGGATGCGCCCACGCCTTGCGACGGCGACGGATGGGCGAAGGAGGGCGGAATCAAGCTTGTGCTGAAGAACGCTGAGGTTCTCGGCAACGGCGCGCTGCTGACCTTCGTCCCGGAACGCTGATCTCAGTCGGTCTTCTTGACCGAGGGCTCGATCACGAAGCGGAAGTAGTTGCAGTCGCTTCCGAAAACCTCGCTGGACGAGAGCTGGTACGGCTTTCCTGTGGCGTCCTCCATGACCTTGCTGAAGAACCCTGCCGCGTAATATCCCAGGGCGGTGGCCGAGGCCTCCGTGTAGGACATGTCGTCCTTGATGATGATCGTCAAAGGCTTCAGGGAGAACACGCTGACGTCCCCGAAGTCCATCTTCTTGTAGTAGTCGCGAGCGGCGGCCACGGTCTCCTCGAACGTCTTCCCGGTAAGGGAGCCTCCGAGGGCCATCGCATGGATGGATCCGAGGACGGATGCCATCGGCTCTACCGACAAGCCCATCGCATCGAAGCCGAGGAACAGGAAGCGCGCGAGTGCGTCCCTGAGCTTCAGAGGGTCGTCGGCTACGTTGGTCAGGACGTTCATGGCCAGGGTCATGGCCTCATCGGACGGCGGCTTGGAGTGGGCCAGCATCACGGACACCAGGGAGTATATCTTCCTCCTGCTGTCCGCAGGGTCGTCATGGGACGATATGAGGCACTCGGACACCATCTTATCGAGATGCACCGACAGCGTCGACTGGGCCTTCCCGGTTATGCGGGAGAGGTCCGTGAGCGACAGGTCCTGCTCCGACAGCTCATGGAGTATCCTGCGGCGAACGTCGTTGGAGACCTGCACAAGGCCGTTTTTGGTATAGTACAACTCGAAGTCGGTGAGTGGGCCGTCGTTCAATTCAATCATTTGTGTAATAGCCATCACGTTATTAAAACCAGCACGGTCTTTGTCCTTTCAAAAGTCACGTCGAAAGATCGCTGGACAGGCTCTGGGGTACGTCATATGACGATTCGGGCCTTTTATCCGCCAGTTCATCCGCATTGCATCCCGGCACCTGATAGCACCGATTGCTGAAGACCGGACGATTCTCTGCAACCGGTTGCAACCTGACGTTGGGAAAAGGCAATCGGATACCGGCCCGACACCGCCCCTTTATAACGTGGTTCGACATGGACCGTCCATAGGTGAAAGAATGAAGGCCACCATCGACGGGGTTCAGAAGGATATCCGTGCCGTCTGGTTCGAGGACGGCAAGGTCATGATGATCGACCAGAGGAAGCTGCCAGCAGGCATAGTCATAGTCGGGTTCGACGACTACCTGGATGTCGCAGAGGCCATCCGCAACATGACCACCAGAGGAGCCCCCTCTATCGGCGCCACGGCCGCCTACGCCATGTGCATCGCTGCGCTGAAAGGCTGCGACCTCGCCAAGGCCGCCAAGGACATCAAGGCCGCCAGGCCCACCGCCTACGACCTGTTCTACGCCGTGGACTACATGTCCGCCAGGCTCGCCGCCGGCGAGGATCCCGTGAAGGCCGCCGACGGATACGCCCAGATGATGGTCGACAAATGCACCGCCATCGGACAGCACGGAGGGAAGCTGATCCACGACGGCATGAAGCTCATGACCCACTGCAACGCAGGTGCCCTGGCGACAGTCGACGTCGGGACCGCTCTCGCTCCCATGAGAGACGCGCACTCCCGCGGAGTCGATTTCTTCGTGTACGTCTCCGAGACCCGCCCCAGGCTCCAGGGCATGCAGCTCACCGCATGGGAGCTCAACCAGGAGGGCATCGACCACAGGATCATCCCCGACGGCGCTTCCGCATACTACATGAGCCAAGGCGTCGACATGATCATCACCGGCGCAGACAGGATCGCGTCCAACGGGGACTTCGCCAACAAGATCGGGACCTTCGACAAGGCCATCGTGGCCAAGCACTTCGGCATCCCGTTCTATGTCGCCGCCCCTGCGTCCACGTTCAACCTCGACATGGCGAGCGGGAAGGACATCGTCATCGAGCAGAGGTCCGAGGAGGAGGTCACCAAGATGAACGGGGCCCTCATCGCCCCCGCCGGGTCCCATGCGCTGAACCCCGCCTTTGACGTCACCCCCGCCGAGCTGGTCACCGGCTTCATCACCGAGAAGGGCATACTGAAGCCCGACGAGATCCACCTGATGAGGGATTGATCCCATGAACGAGAGGTATGCCAGGGAGCAGCTCGCAGGGTTCTGCAAGATGCTGTACGACAGGCAGCTCACGGTGTCCGCCGGAGGGAACATGAGCATGCGCATCAACGAGCGCGAGGTCATCATCACCCCGTCCGGGAGGAACAAGGGCCTGCTGTCCCCCGAAGACATGGTCAAGCTGTCCATCGACGGAGAGGTGCTCTCGGACGGGAAGCCCTCCATCGAGCACAGGTTCCACCTGGCGCTCTACAGGATGAACCCGGAGACCAACGCCATAGTCCACTGCCATCCTCTCAACTGCGTCGCCCTCGCCGTCAAAGGGGCGAAGATGAGATGCAACCTCACTCCGGAGGGAGCGATCCTGCTTGGAGACGTCCCGATGGTCGGCTACTACACCCCCGGCTCAGAAGAGCTGGTGGAGGCCGTCGCCGCAGAAGGGCACGCCAGGGCCATGCTCATGGAGCGCCACGGGGCGCTGACCCAGGGCAGGACCATCGAGGAGGCGTACAACAGGATGGAGGAGCTGGAGTTCCAGGCGAAGCTGCAGCTCATTGTCGGAGATGCCGAGGACCTGCCGGACGACGAGGTCGAGAAGCTCTCCAGGATGTGATCCATATGACTATACTTGTCACGAAATGGTTCGGCGTCTTCCTCTGCGACGAGAAGAGCGGGAAGATCGTCGACAAGATGCTGATGCCCAAGGACGCGCCGCTGGTAGCGTCAAAGCTGGCAGAGGTCCAGAGAGGAGGCCTCCTGGACGAGGAGAGGGAGCTGGCCGCCAAGGTCGACGGGAAGCTCGCAGTGTCCGACAGGAGGCAGTCCGAGCTAGGGAAACCGGAGCTGTTCGACTCCTCGAGCATAACGCCGGACAGGTTCGGCTACGACCAGGCGTTCATGCACGAGGTCATGCTGGGCCTCGGCAAGCTGAGGACGTCGGAGCCCATCCCCCGCGACAGGAACCTGGTCCAGGCGATCAGGTGCCTGGACGACCAGATCGCCACGATCAACCTCTACAACGAGAGGCTCCACGAGTGGTACGGGATGCACTTCCCCGAGCTGGCCGACTACGCCCGTGACGACAGGTACGCCGAGCTCATCGCCCGCAACGGCGAGAGGGACGGCGTCATCGAGGAGCTGGGGATCGAGATCGAGTCCATCGGTGCGGACATGGACCCCGCCGACATGGACGCCGTCAGGGACCTGGCCGACACCCTGTCCAGGCTCTACGACGACAAGTCCCGCACGGAAGCCTACATCGAGGGCATCGTGTCGGCAGCCTGCCCCAACATGTGCGCGATGATCAGCGCCCCGCTGGCGGCCCGCATGGTCTCCCTTGCGGGAGGCCTGGAGAGGCTCGCCTCGCTACCATCGTCCACGGTGCAGCTCCTGGGGGCCGAGAAGGCCATGTTCAGAAGCCTGAAATCGGGCAAGAAGGGGCCGAAGCACGGAATCATCTACCAGCACCCGGACGTCCACCGCGCCCCCTACTGGCAGCGCGGAAAGATCGCCAGGGCCCTGGCCGGGAAGATCTCCATCGCCGCCAAGGTCGACCAGTACCACGGCGAGTTCATCGGTGACAGGCTGAACGCGGAGTTCGCCGAGAGGGTCGAGGAGATCAAGAGGAAGTACCCCGACCCGCCCAAGAAGCCCCAGAAAGGCAAGAAGCCCAAGGGCAAAGGCGGCAAAGGCCGCAGGCCGAGGGGCCACTGAGCCCGTTCCCTTCGGCGCCCCCGGGCGGATGACCGCCTGGACAAGGTGCCAACAACCCTTTTCCCAACCCAACTATTATAATCACGCGGGCAATCAGGTAGACCTGATAATATGAGGTCTGCAACACAGTTTGACCTTCGTATCATTCTCTCCCTTGGGGGAGTGAATCTCCGGCCGTAAACCGGGAAATACAGAAAAAGGATAGTGAGACCAATGTGGGAGATGAAAGAGATCAGAGAGCTGAAAGAGGGAAGGTACGTCAACGTCGATGACGAGCCCTGCAAGATCGTCAAGATCACGACCTCCAAGCCCGGAAAGCACGGATCCGCCAAGGCCAACATCGATGCAGTCAGCATCTTCACCGGCGCCAAGAAGTCCATCGTCGGACCTGTCAGCACCAAAGTGCAGGTCCCCATGATCGACAAAAGGAAGGGACAGGTCCTGTCCATTTCCGGAAATGAGGCGATGATCATGGACCTGGAGACCTTCGAGCAGATCTCTGTCGAAATCAACCCCGATCACGAGCAGCCCGTCGAAGAGGGCGGAGAGCTCCTCTACATCGTCGCGATGGGCAGATACAAGATCATGTGAGGTCTGGTAAAACGTCGTACGGTATCGGATACGCAGGTGCTGAGTCGGACTACAACGATGCCGATGCGGTCATCTTCGGGATACCGTACGACCACACCTCCTGCTTCAAAGCGGGGGCCAGGGAGGCCCCTGCCGCCATCAGGCGGGCCTCCTACAATTTTGAGGAGATCCATTTCGAGCACGGCCTGAACCAGCCGCGCCTGAACGTCTACGACTACGGGAACTGCGATGACTTCATCCTTCCCGAGGACATGTTCGCCGAAGTGGACTTCGCCGTCGGTCCCGCGATAAGGGACGGGAAGTTCCCCATCTCCATCGGAGGAGAGCACTCCGTCAACATCCCGATTGTGAGGAACTTCGATTCAGACGATATCGCGCTGATATCCATCGACGCGCACCTGGACTCCAGGGACGAGTACCTGGGGACCCCCAACAGCCACGCCTGCATCACCCGCAGGGCCGCTGAGCACCTGGGGCTCGACAACGTGTTCGTGCTGGGCGCCAGGGCCATAGGCGAGGAAGAGCTGGACAGGGACGATCCAGTGCAGTTCATCAGCTCCTACGACATCATGGACAACGGCATAATGTGGGCCATCGAGAAGGCCCTGGACAGCGTGAAGAACGAGAGGATCTACCTCACCGTCGACATCGACGGGATAGACCCCGCCTTCGCGCCCGGCACAGGGACCCCGGAGCCCTTCGGACTGATGCCCATGGATGTCAAGAAGGTCATCAACGCCATCGGCGACAGGCTCGCGGGATTCGATGTCGTGGAAGTGTGCCCTCCGGCAGACCCCGCGGGGATAACTTCGATCCTCGCTGCAAGGTACATCAACGAGGTCATGGCGGTCCACGCCAAGAACCTCAGATGCTGAGTTCAGCCCTTCATCTCTGCGAGATACCGGATAGCTTCTTCGGAATACAGCTTGGCGCGCTCGTCGGCCTTCGCCGGATCGGATGACTCGGAATAGATCCTGAAGCATTCCTCTGTGGTGGACGGCCTCAGCAGCACCCATCCGTCATCGAACAGCGCCTTCACGCCGTCCGTCATGTCGATGCGCTGATCCGACAGCTCCTGGACGAACCGGTCCAAGAGGGCCTTCTTCAGCTTGTCCGGGCATTCCACCCTGCCTTTCACGGTGGTGTACCTGCGCAGGCCCTCGACCTGCTTCTCCAGAGGCCCTGCGGCTGCGATGCACTCGAGCATCTTGGCCATGGCCATGCCGCCGTCGCGGCAGCATTGGAACTCGGGAAAGACCATCCCTCCGTTCTCCTCTCCGCCGAACACGGCTTTGTTCTCGAATATCTTCCTCACTACCGAATGTGAGCCCACAGCCGTGTACTTCAGGAGCCCTCCGGCCTCTTCGACCGTATCCTCGACGATCTTAGAGGAGCTCACGGGGGTCACCACCTTGCCGGGGCGCGCCTTCAGAATGTACCCTGCCATGACCGCCAGGCTCAGGTCGCCGTCTATGAAGCTCCCGTCGGAGCCTATGAACATGGCACGGTCCCCGTCGCTGTCCATGGCTATCCCGATGTCGGAACCTGTCTCGCGGACCATGGTCATCAGGAGCGACAGATGCTCTTCCGTGAGCTCGCTGGACTCCCCCACCTTTCCGCTCCCGGGATCGGCATCCAGAGAGAACACTGTGACTCCCAGGGACTTCAGGATGGATGGGACGGTCACGCAGGAAGCGCCGTTGAACAGGCACACGCACGCCTTCAGCCCGGCCTTGCGGACGGATGCCGCATCGATATGGGACAGCAGCTCGTCCACATAATCCGGGCCGGCGCTGCCGTCATGGAACATCTCGCCCGTCTCGGCCCATTCTGCATCGACGATCTCGGTGGCGCAGAATCCGGCAAGGGAGGCCTCGTCCTCCGATGCCACTTCCATGCCGTCCGGGCCTATGAACTTGAACCCGTTGTACTCGGAGGGGTTGTGGGATGCAGTGATCATGACCCCGCCGGTGATGTCGTCGTGGATGCGGACGTAGCTCTGCATCGCAGGCACGGGCAGCATCCCGATATCCACCACATCGCTCCCTGCGGCCATGATCCCCGAAGACAGGGCGGCCCTGAGCATCTCCCCGGAGTCGCGGGCATCGACGGCCACGGCTATGCGCTTGCCGTAGGTCTTCCCCACGGCCCTGCCTATCTGGAGGGCCGTCTCGGCAGTCAGCTCCGAGTTGACCTTGCCCCTGACCCCGTTGATCCCGAACAGTGTCATGGCAGCTCTCAGATCCTCTTGGCGTTGTAGAGGATGCTTATGGTCTCCGAGCAGCTCTTACAGGTGTCGGCGGCCTCCTCTATGGAATCGAGCATCCTCAGGGTCAGCGTTGTGGCCCTGTGGTCCATGTCGCTGGTCAGGACGGCCTTCATGATGGACTCGTAGGCCCTGTCGACCCTGCGCTCCTGCTCCTTGACCTCGCGGACGCATTCCATGAGGTCGTCCGAGCCGGATGCCATGGCGGTGATGGCGTTGATGAGCGCATCGACCTCGGAACGGAGGTCGGAGACCGTGGAGGTGAACATCTCCAGGACGTGCACGGGCACATAGGCGTTGATGTCCATGATCAGCTGCAGGTGTATGCCTGCCTGCTTGCACCAGTTCGCGATGCCGTCGGACTTCTTGACGAAGTGGAGGAAGTCCTCCCTGTCCTGGGGCCCGAGCTCGCCTATGCTCATCTGGTTGCAAAGGCTCTCCTCCAGGCCGTCCGCCTCATGCTCCAGCACGTAGAGCCTCTGGATGGCCTTCGATGCCGCGGAGTTGTTGCCGGACGCCATCGCCGTGAAGGCGTTGCCCAGCTCCGTTATGCAGTCCAGGACCGCGATGGCGTGCTCGTGCATGCCCTTCTGGAGGACGCCCTCCTTCCTCTTTCCGAACCACCCGATTATGTTCTTCGCATCTTCACTCAAGCTTAATCTCCTCCTCTATCCCTGATTCGGGCCTGTTGAACATCACAATCGCCTTGCGATTGAAATCGAGGCGCACCCGGGAGCCCACTTCCGGGACCTCTTCATCTGAATCTATGTTGTACTCCACGCTGTCCCTGCTGGAAGCAACCGTGCGGATCCTCCAGTAGGTCCCCATGAAGACCGTGGCCACGACCTCGGCCTCCAGGCCCTCGTCGGAAGTGTACACGTGCTCCGGACGGACCGAGATGACCACAGGGTCCCCTTCCTTGAAATCGGTCCTGGAAGCTTTGATCTCGTAGCCTCCCCTGAGGGTGACCTTGGTCTTCCCCGTCTTGGACCTGTCGGAGACGGTGCATTCGAGCAGGTTGGTCTCGCCTATGAAGTTGGCGGCGAATATGGACTTGGGGTTCCTGTATATCTCCAGCGGGGTGCCTATCTCGGCTATGGCCCCGTAGCGCATCAGGACGATCCTGTCAGAGACGGACATGGCCTCCTCCTGGTCGTGGGTCACATGCATCACGGTGATGCCGAGCTTCTTGACCAGCCTGCGGACCTCGTACCTGAGCTCCATGCGGACACGGGCGTCCAGCGCGGACAGGGGCTCGTCCAGCATCAGCATGCGCGATCCCGATGCCAGCGCCCTGGCGATCGCCACCTTCTGCTGCTCCCCTCCCGACAGCTCGTCAGGGATCATCCCTGCGCGGGACAGCATGCCGACAAGCTCCAGGTATTCTGTGGAAAGGGATTCCATCGCCTCCTCCCCCTGGTCCTTGACGCGGGGGCTGTAGGCGACGTTCTCCTTCAATGTCATGTGCGGGAACAGGGCGATGTTCTGGAACACGTACCCCACATCCCTGTCCTCCATGGGGATGCCGGTGACGTCCTTCCCGTCGACGTAGACCTTCCCCTCGGTGGGGGTCCATATCCCTGAGATGACCTTGATCAGGGTGGTCTTCCCGCAACCGGACGGCCCGAGGATGGTTATGTACTCCCCGTTGTTGATGTCGAGATTGATGTCTCTGACGGCATAGAAATCGCCGAACCTCATCGAGACGTGCTCAAGCCTTATGCGACCCATGTCAATCCAACCTCATCTCTTCCTCGAGCCCGCAGGGAGGTATGGCGAACACGGAAGCCTTGGAGGGCTGCCATCCGATATCGACCTCGTCCCCCGCCGCGTAGTCGTCGTATTTCCTGTTAGGGAGCTTCGCGGATATCAAACCGATGCCTTCCACGGCGATCTCCACGGTCACGGTGACGCCTTCGTACAGTATGCGCTCGACGCGGCCCCTGCAGAACGCGTTCCCTTGCTGTTCCTCATCCTTGGATATCCTCGTGAACCCGACCTTGACGGTGAGAACCGCCTCTTCCCCGACGGGGATGTCGGACCCGCGGGCCTCGAACCATGTGCCGTTCTCCGTCTCTATGACGGTCGAATCCGGGCCGTTGGACACCACCTTGCCGGTGATTATGTTGGAGCGTCCCACGAAATTGGCCACGAACGGGGTGGCGGGGTTCTCGAACACGTCCCTCGGGGTGCCGAACTGGACGATCCGGCCCTTGCGGATGACTGCGATCCTGTCGGCCATCTCCAGGGCCTCGTCCTGGTCGTGCGTGACATGCACGCATGTGAGGCCCATGTCCTTGGCCATGGACCTGAGCTCCTTCCTCAGGTTGATCCTGAGCCTTGCATCGAGAGCCCTCAGGGGCTCGTCCAGCAGGAGCACCTTGGACCCGGATGCCAGGGCGCGGGCCAGCGCTATGCGCTGCTGCTGCCCTCCGGAGAGCTCTCCCGGCTTCCAGTCGGCCTTCTTCTCCAGATGGACCATGTGGAGCATGCTCCTGACGATCTGCTTGGAGCTGTCCGCGGGCCACTTCTTGATCATGGGCGCGAACATCACGTTATCGTAGACGCGGAGATGCGGGAACAGGGCATACGTCTGGGAGAGCATCGTCGCGTTCCTGGAGTCTATGGGCTCGTCGGTGACGTCGCGGCCGTCCATCAGGACCCTTCCGGAATCGGGCTGGGTGAGGCCGCATATCATCCTCATGCAGGTGGTCTTCCCGGCGCCTGTGGGCCCCAGGATGCAGACGTACTCCCCGTCGGCTATGGTCAGGGACAGATGGTCCGCGGCCACGGAGCCGTCGAACTCCTTGCAGAGGTCCTGCAGCTCTATCTCAGGCATTCTTCTTCGACCTCCCTGTGACTATCCTGAGCGCGAGCATCAGGATGAAGCAGATGACCACGAGGATCATCGAGCACATGGCCGCCTCGGAGTACAGCCCGTCGGAGACGAGCCTGGTGATGTAGATCGGGACCGTGTTGACGCTGTCGCTGATGGCGAGGGTCGCTCCGGTCTCCCCCAGGCTCCTGGTGAACGCCAGGATCCCTCCGGCGATGACCGCCGACTCGACGATCGGGAACAGGACGCGCCTGAAGGCCTGGAACGGCTTGGCGCCGAGGGTCATGGCCACCTCCTCGTAGGCGGGATCCACCTCCTCGATCGCTCCTATAAGGTTCCTAACCACCAGAGGGTAGGTGAACGAGATGTGCCCGAGTATCACGAGCACCAGGTCTGCGGCTCCTCCGAACCCGAAGCCTCCCCAGAACAGCGCCAGGGAGAACCCGAGGGCGGTGGTGGGGATGATCAGCGGGACGTTCACGAGATCGTCCAAGACGGAGGCCAGATGGGTGCCCCTGTGCCTGGCGATGTACATGGCCATTGGGATCCCGATGACGATGTCCGCTATGACGGCCACGCCCGCGATCAGGAACGATGTGCCCGTGGAGCTCAGCAGCGTCCCGTAATCTATCTCCGGGATCGGCTCCGTCAGGTACATGAATATGTAGAATGCGGGGAGGATCACGACGACCACGAGGAACCCTATGGTCAGGACGTCCTTCAGCTTGGGAAGGGCTCCTCTGCTGACCTTCCTGCCGATGGCGGGCCAGACCTTGGTCATCGGGAACCTGAAGCCCTTGATGACCTTCTTGGCTATGACCAGTATCAGCAGCGCCAGCACGATCATGATCACTGAGATCAGGATCTGGGCGCCCATCATCTCGTCGGAAGTGTAGATGGATTCGTCGCTCTTCAGCCAGCTGATGAACGACGGGCCGGTGAAGAACGAGGACTCCACGCCCATTATGGACAGGGCGATGTACGTCCCTCCGGTCTCGGAAAGGGACCTGGCGAAACATAAGACGAACCCTGTGGCCAGCCCGGCCCTGAAGAGCGGGAGGGTGATCGTGCGGAAAGCGGTCCAGCGCGACGCCCCCAGCGTCATCCCGGCGGTCTCGTAGTTGGGCTCGATCTGCTCCAGGATGGCGGAGAGCGAGCGCACCATGTACGGGTAGGTGAACAGGATGTGCAGGAGGATCATCATCACATAGGGCGAGAGGCTCAGCCCCAGGCCCGGGATGTCGATGCCCTCGGGACAGGTCCAGAACATCAGGACCGATATCCCCAGCACGGCCGTGGGGAATGCAAGGGGCATGTCCAGCAGGGTGTCGAGCCATTTCTTCCCGGCGAAGTCCTTGCGGATCATTATCCACGCCATCGGAAGCCCTACGATCACATCGATCATCGTCACGATGAACGCGATGCTGAACGAGTTGTAGACGGCGGACAGGATCGTGTCCATGATGGCGCCGTTGTTCATCACAAGGTCGACAACGTCCCAATCCGTGACGAGCTTGGTCACGACGAATATCGACGGGACCACTATAATGAATATGAATACGGCACAGGCGAAGGCGAACCACGAGTCGCGGACCTTCCGGCTCCCCGACATCTCATCCAGTCTATCGATCAGCGACAGCGGAACACCGTCCTCGGAACGACCCCGCGGCTGAGCCCGCTTGGTCAGGATAATGGTCTTCTGTCTGTCCCTCGGACGAGGTCGCTGGCATCGCCATGAGCATCGGTCATGATGAGCCAATCTTCTGATAAAAATGTGTTGGGCGCTCAGCGGACGACGTTCCAGGCCGCGACCACGACTTCCGCGGAATAATGCGAGATGCCGTTGTCCGACACGGTGGACGCCAGATCTTTGGCGTACTCCTCCGCATCCGCTCCGGAAGGGCACAGTGCTAGCATGGCCTTCACCAGATCCTCCTCGGGGCACTCCATGTCCGTGGAGAAAGTATCGAAGCTCACGTCCCTGCCGGAGCCCCTCAGGGCGTTGACGATCCCTCTGGAGTCCGGGAACCCGGGCAGCGGAGACCCCGATCCGGTGCTGCGGAGCAGCGCCTTGACCAGCTTCCTCCTGTCGCTCCTGACGGGTATGACCGCTATGCAGCTCCTGGACGACACGGTCTCCATCCTCAGGACGGAGCTTATGTCGAAGCACAGGCGGGACGGCGATATGATGCACGAGTCGTAGAGGCCCCTGGACGGGACGTAGGCGTTCCAGTCCTTCTCCATGAACTCCGTCCTGCATCCGCCCTGGACGGCGGCGCGGGTCCTCTCCAGGGAGTCCATGCGGATGTCCATGCAGACCATCACGCGGACGCTCCTCGAGAGGGCGCGGGCGAACTCCCCCTTGCCTGATGCCACAGACATGGTGCAGTCGCCGGAGGACAGGTATCCTTCCGACAGGAGGCTCGACACCGCCATGTCGGGGATGGGGCCGTACTCGGAGCCTTGGATCATTCCGTCTCCTTGGGCTTGGCCTGGGACTCGATCCATGCCCTTATGTCGGACTTGCGGGTCGAACCGATCCCGAAATGGTCCGAGAACTTCTTCGTGGTCGTGAGCTCCATGGTCTGCCCGGACTTCTTCGCGGACACGAACCCCATCTCGACGAGCTTGTGCACGTCGTCGTAGGTCCTGGGCCCGCGGGCCTTGAACAGCTCCGATTGGAGCACGGGCTGGTTGTACGCTATGGTCGACAGGGTCCTCATGACCCCTCCGGACATCTCCGCCCTGGCGAACATGCCGGTGTAGTCGGAGTACTCCGGGCGGAGCATCATCCTGAACTCGTTGCCGACCTTGGATATGATTATGGCCGAATCGCGGTCGTCGTACTCGCGCCTGAGGTCCATGACCGCCGTGCGGAGGTCCTCCTCGGGGATGCCGGTCTTGGCGGCCATGTCCGGGAGGCTGAGCCCCTCGGCGCTGGAGAACAGCGCGGCCTCCACCGCGCACTTCACGTTCACCTCAGATCACCGCCTCGGGGATCCTTCCGCCGGGGGCGGCGTCCTCGAGGGTGCCGGAGGTCCATTCGGTCTTGATCTCCAGCATTATCTCCCCGCCGGGCAGGACGTCCTGCCAGACATCGAGCTTGCCGTCCCTCACCAGGTGCAGGACAGATACGAACACGGTCAGGTTCTCGGAGAGGCTGCCGGTGTACAGGTCGCGGATGCTGATCTGCCCGGTGCCGAGCTTCTGGATGCGCTTCCAGACGGCCTCGATGTCCTGCTCGTCGTCCTCCTCGTGGGCCTTGTTCTCGAACTTCTTGGGCTCCTTGGCCCTGAGCTCGGCGCGGACCCTCTCCCTCTCCCTCTGGATCTCGATCTCCTTCCTCGCGTCCTCGAAGGCGTCGATGAGCTCGTACATGGTGACCGGGCGGGTGGGCTCCCTCTTGTATGCCTCCCTGAAGGAGACCTCGGGGACGTACAGAGGCTCGTCGTCGTAGAAGAAGGAGTCGTCTATCTCCTCGATCACGGGCTCCGCAGGAGGCTCGCTCCTGACCCTGGTGCATTCGGACTGCATCCTGAGGATGCGCCATGCCATCAGCAGCAGCTTCCCTGCCACGATCATGTCGAACCTGTCCGAGGACACCTTGGCCTCGTACATCCTGACGAACTCCGAGAGGTCGATCTCCCAAGGGTCGATCCCGTTCTCCAGGACCAGGCTGAACACCGCGCGGATCGATTCATCCACCGGGTCCTGCAGCCTCTCTCCGCTCTCCGCCTTGGAGAGAATGTCCATGTATCCGCCTATGCGCCTGAGCGACTCGCCGTCGTCGGCCAGCGCCCTGTGGAACAGCAGGTGCTGCTCCAGATCCTCCATCCTAGTGTACCCATCCATTTCACTCTGCCTCCTTCTGACGCCTCAGGGCCTCCTCTTCGTAGCGGGAGACCTCTGCGAGGTCGGGCTGCATGATGACCTTGCTGATGCCGCTGGGCGGCCTGGTCACTCCGATCAGGTGATCGGCGAGGGTCAGCGTGACCTTCCTAAGCGAGACCTGTATGAACTGGGCCTTGGCAGAGCTCTCTTTCACCCTGCGGGCCACCATCTCGGCGTTTATGGAATCCAGGAACATGTCCACCTCGTCCAGCACGTAGAAGGGCGAGGGCTGGTGCTCCTGTATGGCGAAAATGAAGGACAGCGCCGTCAGGGACTTCTCCCCTCCGGACAGCGCCTCCAGCCTCAGCAGCTTCCCGTTGCGGGGCTTGGCGTTGATCAGGAGCCCTCCGGAGAACGGGTCGTCCTCGTCCTCCAGCCCCATGAACGCCTCTCCGCCTCCGGAGAGCTGGGCGTATATCGCCTTGAAGTTCTCGTTCACTGCGTCGTACGACTGCATGAAGAGCCCCTTTTTCTTCGAGGTCAGAGACTCCATCAGTGTGTTCAGCTCGGAGATGTGCCTGTTGAGGCTCTCCACCTCCGCGTTGAGCCCGTCCAGGCGGGCCTTGCGCTCGTCGTACTCCTCTATGGCCCTGAGGTTCACGTTGCCCAGGGAGCCCATGATCGTCTCCTGGGCCCTCATGGTGCGGCGGATCTCCTCCTCGGAGGGGATCGGCTGGTCCACCTCGAAGCCTATCTCCGCAACCTCGGCTTTGAGCTCCTCCACGGCCTGGGCCGCCTGTATGGCCTGGGCCTTGAAGGACTCCATGGACGCGGAGGCGTTCTCGATGTCCTTGGCGAGCTCCCTTATCTGGGAATCGAAGCCGTACTTGTCCGCCACCAGGGCGTCCTTGCGGTTGCGGAGGTCGGTTATCCCGCCCTCCATCTCCGCCTCGATGGACCTGAGCGCCTCCAGGTCTATCCTGGCGCGCTCCAGCAGGCCCTCGTTCTCCGCTATGACCGCTTCATCGGAGGCTATGGCCCTCTCGACGGAGTCCAGCTGTATCTGGAGGGACTCGTTCTGCTTCCCGTACCCGGCGATCTCGGTGTCAATCCCGCCGATCTGCAGGGAGATGTCGGAGACCGCTCCCTTGAGCTTGAATATCCTGTCCCTGACGGCCTGTATCCTGGCCTGGAGGTCCGCGGGCGCGATCTCGGCCATCCTGGCCTTTATCCTGTTGCGGCTCTCGGTGAGCGAGGACATGCGCTCGGAAATCTCCCCGAAGGAGGTCCTGGCCGAGTCCAGCTCGGAATCGGCCTCCTTTATCCTCTCACCGGCCGCGGACAGGTCCTTGGAAGCGGCGGAGCGGGACTTCTCCAGCTCGGCCACGCGGCCCTTCAGCTGGGCCATCTGCTCCCTCTGCTCCATGCCGGAGGAGGCGTTGCGCCTCATCTCGTCGTCGATGGCGCGGATCTCGTCCCTGACCTGCCTGAGCTTGTACCTGACATCGTCCAGGGCCTCGCTCGCTTTCCTGAGCCTCTCGCCGGTCTCGGCCAGCTTGTCCTCGGAGGCGGCCCCGAACTTCAGCATGTTCTGGCCGATGTTCCCTCCGACCATGGCTCCGGACGCCTCGATGAGCTCCCCGGACTTGGTGACGATCCTTATGCCGCCCATGATGCGCCTGGCCACGTCCATGTCCCTGACGACCAGGGTGTCGCCGAACACGTACCAGAACGCGTTGTAGTACTTGCTGTCGAAGTCGATGAGGTCTATGGCGTAGCCTTCCGAGTCCTTGACGCTCATGATGGCCTTCGCTCTGGGCTTCCCGCCCATCATCTTCGTGAGGGGGAGGAACGTGACCCTGCCGAGCTTCTCCTTCTTGAGGTAGGAGATCGCATCCGCCGCTACCTGGTCGTCGTCCACGACCACGGCGGTCATCTTCCCGCCTGCGGCCACGGACAGCGCGGTCTCGTATCCGGGCTCCACGGAGGCGAGCTCCTGGATGGTCCCGTGGATCCCGTGCATCTCGCCGCGGTTCCTGAGCGCCAGTATGGCGTCGACTGCGGCACTCCCGCGGTTTACACGCTCGGACACCTTCTTCTCGGCCTGGAGGGCGTTGTACTCCCCGTCGATGCGCTTGTAGGCGGCGTTGAGCTCGGACTCCTGCTTCTCCAGCTCAGACTCCCTGCGCTTGGCGTCCAGGATCCTCTTCCCGAAGTCCTCGCTGCTGGGCCCGGCCTCCGCCTTCAGCTGGTCGATGCTCCATTTGGCGTCCTTGACCTCGAAGTCGATGTTCTGAATCTTCTCGTTGAGCACCGCGAAGGACGCATGGGCCTCTTCGGATGCCATCTCGGCCTTGGCGAGCCTTCCCTGAGCCTCCCTCAGCTCTGCGGAGCAGCCCTCGAAGTCCGCTTCCGCGGAGACGAGCTCGCCCTGCAGCCTCTTGCTCTCCTCTCCGGTGCCGGCGATGGACTCGGAGATGTCGGACTCCTCCTTCGCGGCCGCCTCCAGGTCGGCCTTGGACGACTCCAGCTTCTCGGTGAGGGCCTGTCTGTCCTGCCTGAGGCTGTTGACCTCGGCGTTGTTGCGGGCCATGGACTCCTCGAAGCTCTCCTTGAAGGACCTCTGCTCCTCGATGTCGGCCTCGGCGGACTCCTTGCGGTCCTTCTTGGTGGCCAGGTCGATCTTCGCCTGCTCTATCTTGGACTTGAGCTCCTTGTACTCGGGCCCGATCTTGGACGCGATCTCGTCCTCCACGGCCTTGATGTCCATCTCCGTGCCGGCCCTGCGGGCCTCCAGCTCGGTGCGGGACTGCTTGTCCTCCTCGATCTTCTTGGCAACGCGGTCCACGTGCCCCTGGACGGACTCCAGCTTGGACTGCTCGATCTGCAGCCTCCTGTGCGTGTACTGGGCCTTGGCCATCTCCAGGGCGCTCTGCGCCTTGATGTACGCCTCGGCGTCCTGCCTGTCGCGGGCCAGCCTATCCACCTGATGGGAGAGCTCCTCGACTATGATGCCTATCCTGTCCAGGTTGACCTCGGCCTCCTGCCTCTCACTGCGGGCGCGGTCGATGTCCGCATCGAAGCTGGCGATGCCGGAGATGGCGTCGATGATGCGCCTCCTCTCCATGGACCCCATCTGGACGATGCGGGTGACGTCTCCCTGCTGGACGAGGTTGTACCCGTCCGCGCTTATCCTGGCCTTGGTCAGGAGGGTGTCGAACTCGGACATGGTGGACTTGCGGTCGTTGACGAAAAAGTATGAGCTGTAATCGGTGCCGTTGTCTGAAAGCTTGACGTGGCGGGTGAGGCGGACGGTGTCGTCATCCCAGGGCATTATGCGGTCGGTGTTGTCGAACACCAGGGACACCCTGGTGAACGATGCCTTGCCCTTCCCCTTGCCTCCATCGAATATCAGGTCGGTGAGCTTCCCCGCGCGGACGGCCTTGGAGCTCTTCGGCCCAAGGACGAACAGGATCGCGTCGGTGATGTTCGACTTGCCCGATCCGTTCGGACCGGTCACTGCAGTGTACCCCTCCATGAGGGGGACCGTGAGCTTACCGCCGAAGGATTTGAAATTCTCCATCTCGACTGCTTTCAAATACAACCTTTGCACCCCATGCGACGCGGGGCATCTTCCCGCGCCTCTCGATACGCTTCCGGATGCGCGTCCGCTTCCCTTCACGCGGGCGCGCGCATATCATATAAGCGAAGGAATGCACGATATATAATATAGAAGGTGCAGGCCGGCCCGGAGGCGCCGCTTGGCGGACAGTCCTGCCAGGTCACCTGGACTCGGAGATGAGCTTCGGGATCTCGGCGACGGAGCCTAGAATGACCGTGGGGCTCTTGTCCCAGGCATCGGCCATCTCCCTAGACGTCTCGCCCGAAAGCACCAGGATCGACTGCGTCCCGGCGTCCACCGCCATGGCGATGTCCGTGTACAGGCGGTCGCCGACCATGACCGTGTCCTCGGGCGCCACGCCCATCTCGCGGGCGGCCATCTCGAGCATCAGACGGTTGGGCTTCCCGATGATCTCCGCAGTGGTCTGGCACATCTGCTCGAAGAGCCTTATGAACGGTCCGATGTCGATGTCGTAGCTGTCCTCCGTGGGGCACAGGTCGTCGGGGTGCGTGGCTATGAGCTCGGCTCCGTCCGACAGGAAGCGGTAGGCCTTGTTGATCTTCTCGTAGGTGATCGTGGTGTCGAAGGTCAGCATCACGATGTCTGGGTCTTCATCTGTGAGTTCGATTCCGGCAGCCTTGATCTCCTCGATCACATCGGGCACCGCGACGGCATAGACCTTCTTCCCGGGGCGCTCGGTGAGAATGTATCTTATGGTGGCGATCGTGGATGTCAGGATGTTCCCCATCTCCACGTCGAACCCGAGGCGGGTGAGCTTCTGCAGATAGAACCCGCGCCCGTGCGCGGAGTTGTTGGTCAGGAACACAAAGGGGATCCCGTTGTCCTTCAGGTAGCCTATGAACTCCTTGGCTCCGGGAATGGGCTTCCCGCCCTTGTAGATCGTTCCGTCCATGTCGATCATGAATGCTCCGAACCTCATTGCATCGCCTCCTTCACTATGCGCATCGTCTCCCTGAGCGATTCGCGCGACTGCTTGTTGTAAATGGTTGCCGCGGGATGGAACGCAGGGATGAACCTGACCTTCTTCCCGGCCACGTCTATCAGGACCTCCTTGTT
Source organism: Bacteroidaceae bacterium (assembly GCA_963656905.1). Lineage (GTDB taxonomy): Archaea > Thermoplasmatota > Thermoplasmata > Methanomassiliicoccales > Methanomethylophilaceae > Methanoprimaticola. The sequence continues at coordinate 18,202 of CAVKKO010000008.1, forward strand.
GACGATCTCGGACATCTTGCCTTCGAACCCCATCAGGTCCCTGCATGCCGATTTACCCAGTCCGATGACCAGAAGGGCATCGGATATCTCGGAGTCCAGGAAAGGCCTGCAGGCCTCCATCTCCTCCTTGGTAGGGTCCCTGTTGCCTGGCGGCCTGCATTTGACCGTGTTCGTTATCAGGACGTCCTCTCTGGAGAAGCCGGCCTGGAGCATCATGTCCGAGAGTATCTTCCCGGACTTGCCCACGAACGGCCTCCCTTGGAGGTCCTCGTTCTCTCCCGGCCCCTCGCCGACGAACACTATGCGCGACGAAGGGTCCCCGTCCGGGAGGACCATGTTGGTGCGGCCCTTGCACAGGCCGCACAGCTCACAGTCCTCCGGAGGCCTCATCTCTTCACCAGTTCGGATGCCCTGACGAGCGGGCGGAACTGAACATCGATGCTTGCCAGGTTCTCCGCACCGCCGCCCTCGCGGTCGATGACGGAGATCACGTAGGACACCTCTGCCCCGGCCTGGCGGAGCGTCTCGATGGCCTTCATGCTGGATCCGGCGGTGGTGATGACATCCTCCACCACAAGGACCTTGTCGCCCTCGTGGAGATCGCCTTCGATTAGCTTCCCGGTGCCGTGGTCCTTCTTCTCCTTGCGGATCATGACGTAGGGGATCCCGGTCTCGAGGGACAGCGCGGTGGCAAGCGGGACGGAGCCCAGCACGACGCCGGCGATCCTGTCTGCCTGTATGCCCTCGGACCTCATCTTCTCGGCCATGAGCCTGGCGATGAGCTTCAGCACCTCTGGGTTGGTGCTGGCCTTCTTGATGTCTATGTAGTAGTCGCTCTTGGCGCCGGATGCGAGTGTGAACTCGCCGAACTGCAGCGCCCCGCAGTCCGTAAGTGCTTGTGAAAGCTCGCTCATTTGAATCACCAGGGTTCTTTCTTGAGGCCCATCTTGTATCCTATGATGTTGACCAGCCTGTGGATGGCGAACATTATCACCAGGATGAATATCAGCGCGCAGATGTGCCATCCCTCGATGTAGTTGGCGTAGATCCAATCGGGGAAGAACAGCGCGGTCACCAGGAACGCTCCTATGACGAAGTCGTACTGGTCGAGGATCGGGGCCTTCTGCCCCCTCTCCATGCCCAGGCGCCTCTTTATGAAGGCTCCGCAGAGGTCTCCGAGCACGGCACCGAAGGCCAGGCAGGCCAGGACTCCCACATTGCTCCAGAACGGCCCGAAGCCCCAGTAGTCCTCGGGATCCCAGAACGATGAGATCCCTATCAGGATCAGCCCGAGCAGGATCCCCGAGAAAGCTCCTCCGAAGAAGCCCCTCCAGGATTTCCCGTCTCCGAAGATCCTCTTCCCCCTCCAGGATCTCCCGAAGTCGATCTTGGTCTTCCCTCCGAACACGACGGCTGCCGAGTTCGGGAGCATGGCAGGGAGGAAAAGCCAGATTCCTGTGAACATTATCGCGATGACTCCAAGGACATCCATGGGTATACCGCCACCGCCATCTCCGCGGATGTTGTAAAACTTTGTGGGAGCATCGCGCCAGTCTTAACTACCATAAGCCGATGGCATGGGCATGATAGTGCTGGACAGCTCCGCGTTCTTCTCGATGGACGTCCTCCCGGAGGAGGACCATGTGTGCCCGCCGGGCGTAATCAAGGAGCTGGAGAAGTACGAGGACCCTAGGCTTGCGCTGTGGGGGGACATGATCCGCGTATCAGACTGCTCCAAGGAGTCCTTGGAAAAGGTAGAGGAAGCTGCCAGGAAGACGGGCGACATAGGGCGCCTGTCCCCCGTGGACAAGACCGTGGTCGCCCTGGCGCTGGACGTGGACGGGACAATATGGTCCGACGACTACTCCATCCAGAACGTCGCGCGCACCCTGGGGCTGGGATTCAAGCCAGTGGGCATGAAGGGCATCCAGAAAGTCGTGAAGTGGAACTACCAGTGCATCGGATGCCGCAAATGGTACAAGGAGAAGCTCCCTGAATGCCCGATATGCGGTTCGCAGATGAAGGGATGCAGGCGCAAGCGATCAAGGGAAGATGCGCTTGCATCTGATCAGGTTGCCGAGCCTGCGCTGGCCGAGCACCTTCATGCAGAAGCATGTGGACCACTCCGACCTGAAACCGAACGTGTCGGCGAGCTTCTTGCTCTTGGCGGCGGTCTTGAGGGGCTTCTCCAGCACGTGCCTCCACTGCGTCTCGTAATCGGACAGCGGAGAGCTGGAAGAGATGTTGGCTCCCGCGACGGTCCCGCATATCCTTCCGGCGATCATCGCCAGAGGGATGCCTCCGCCGTTCACGGAGATGACCTGTCCTGCCGCATCGCCGACGACCATCCCGTTACCGGCGACGGTCTTCGCTATGGGCCCTTCGCTGGGAACGTACTTGCCCTCGAGCTTGCAGTCTACCTCGAACCCGTTCTTCTTGGCGAACACGTCGAAGAAATCGGACAGCGCGCCGCTGGCGAACTTGGGCGAGAATCCCACGCCGATGTTGGCCCTTCCGTCCTTGGGGATTATCCAGCTGTATGCGCCGGGCGCTATATCTCCAAAGAACATGTGGAGATAGGGCTCGAAATCCCCTTTGACCTGTGCCGTGACAGCCGGATAGGGATTCCTGTTGCGCGGAAGGCCCAGGTTCTGGGCGACCCTCGATCCGGGTCCGTCGGCCCCGATGATGACCTTGTACTTTATGTCCCCCTGAGAGGTCTTGGCCACGCCGTCCTCGATGCTGCGGAACTGGCAGCTCTTGACGAGCTCGGCGCCCTCCTCGCAGGCGAGCCTCGCCAGGTACTGGTCGAAGCGGTCGCGGTCGGTGGTGTATCCCGTATGGTCCAGGACGGTGACCTTGCCCTTGGGGTCGATGAGCTTGATCCCGATGGTGTCGAGGCAGCGGAGCTCCTTCGGAATGTCGAAGAGCGACTCCCCGTCCGTGAGGTTGGGGAACATGAGCTGGATCTCCTCGAGACTGGGCATGAACTCGCCGCACCTCACCGGAACGCCCACCTCGGGGCGCTTCTCGATCATCATGACGCTGGCGCCGGACTGGGCGGCGAACCTTGCGGCGGTGCTTCCGGCGGGGCCGGAGCCGACCACTAGAACATCGACTTCGTTCCTGTCCATTGTATCACCTGTCGCGGCGGATGACATAGTCCGCCAGGTCGATGAGGGAATCTTTGTAAATGGAATCCGGGAGGACGGACAAGTGCTGCTTGGCGGCGGCGATGTACTCCTCGGCCCTCGAGGTGCAGCGCGCGACGGCATCCGTGGCTCTTATGAGATCGATCGCCTCATGGACATCGTCCACGGTGACATCGACCTTCTCGAACAGGGCCTTGATCCTGTCGCCTGCGACAGGATCCTCCATGGCGTATATGACGGGGAGCGTGGGCTTGCCCTCTATCATGTCTGTTCCGACCAGCTTGCCGGTGTTCCTGCTGTCCCCGACGACATCCAGAGTGTCGTCCATGATCTGAAACGCCAGTCCGAGAGTGAACGCGTAGTTCCCGAGAGCGTCCATCATCTCCGCGTCGGCATTCGCGATGGCCGCCCCTGACCTCATGGAGGCCTCGAAGAGCTTGGCGGTCTTCCCGGTTATGATCTTGATGTAGTCCGCCTCGGTGACGTTCGACGCATGCTCGAAGTCCTTCTGGACGAACTCTCCCGCTCCCATTGAAGCGGATGCCTCTACGACGAACCCCACTATCTGAGGAGCGGCGTCGGCGAGCAGGCGGAACCCCATTGCGAACATATAGTCGCCTGCGATGATGGCCTTGGTTATCGTGTAGGCCTTATGGAGCGCCTTCTTCCCGCGCCTGACATCGCCCTGGTCGTTGATGTCGTCGTGGATCAGAGTGGCGCTGTGGATGATCTCGAAAGCGGATCCCACATCGATGGCCTTGCTGACGTCGTCGCCTCCGCACACCCTGTATCCGAGTATGCACAGAGAGGGCCTGAGCCTCTTGCCTCCGGAGGAGATGACATATTGGCACATCTCTGTCAGCTCGGCGTTCTCCGACTCGAGGTTCTCCATCATGAGATCCTCTACCCGGGAGAGCTCATCGGCTATGCAGGAATGCCATTGCTGGGTCATCGGCGTTGAATCACGGTAACGTACTTAAAGGTTGGTCGGAGCCAAGACCTTAGCTTCGAACTTGTGCGAGAACGAGGGTAAGAGGTTTGGAAAGAGGTTTATCGATCGCACTCAGAATCCGAAGAGCACAGAGGCTGCAGACTCGCAGTATCCGAAGATCAGGTCGGGGTAGACTCCCAGGATGATGACGAATGCTACGCAGATCGCGATTCCGATGATGAATGCAGTCGGCACCTTGACCTTCTCGGTGGAGGTTCCCTTCTCGACGTACATCGCCTTGACGACCCTCGCGTAGTAGTACAGCGAGATAGCCGAGTTCAGGATGGCGATGAACGCAAGCCAGACCCACTGAGAAGTCACACCGTTCACATCTCCGATGGCGGAGGAGAACAGGAAGAACTTCGAGGTGAATCCTGCGAGCGGGGGTATTCCTGCCAGAGAGAACAGGAACAGCATCATGGCGGCTGCCAGGAACGGAGCCCTCTTGGCCAGTCCCTTGTAGTCGGAGATCTTCTCGCCAACGCCGGCGCAGATGAGAGCACCGACGACGAGGAAGGCTCCTCCCTTCATGAACACGTGGGTGAACATGTGGAACAGACCGGCGCTCAGAGCGTACTCGGACATGACGGCCATGACGATCAGGATGTAACCGGCCTGGGCGATGGAGGAGTACGCGAGCATCCTCTTGATGTTGTTCTGTGCGATGGCGACGACGTTTCCGACGGTCATGGTGAAGGCCGCGATGATGGCGAAGAGATACTGGATCTCCTCACCGCAGATCTGGGCGCATGCCGACCCGGCAATGAACATGACCAGGAAGATCTGGAAGAAGACGGAAAGTCCCATCTTCTTGGATCCGGTGGCCAGGAACATCGACACGGGCGAGGACGCTCCCTCGTACACATCGGGTGCCCACATGTGGAAGGGCACGGCGGCGATCTTGAATCCGTAACCGGCTATCATGCACACCAGCGCGATGGCGAACATCCAGTTCATTCCATCGAGGGCGACGGTGTCGGCGATGGCTGCGATCTCGGTGGTCCCGGTGAGCCCGTAGAGCATGGAGATACCGTAGATCGTCAGAGCGGTGGACATTCCACCGATGATGACGTACTTCACTCCGGCCTCTGCGGCCCTGGGGTCCTTCCTCTTCATGGTGACGAGGGCGTAGGACGAGATGCTGGTGAGCTCGACTCCGACGAAGATCGTCAGCAGGTCCGAGGACCCGGCGACGAACATCATACCGGTGGCGGCGCCCATGATCAGGGCATAGTATGCTCCGACGTGGAGCCTCGTGGTCTCGACGCTTGCGTTGGACACGAGGATCGCCAGGAGCAGCACGATCTGGAAGAGCAGCACCATCAGGCCGGTGTACTCGTTGTAGGCATATGCGCCCAGAGTCTCGCCGGTCCATCCGTCGGTCAGCATCATGACGTTGACCAGGAAGGACACGAAGGTGAAGATCAGGGCGACGGCCCATGTCGCGGTTCTCCTCTTTCCGAGGAACTGGACCGCAGGCATGACGAGCGCGCCGACGAGCAGGATGATCAGGGGTGCGATGGCTGTGTAGTCACCGAATATGCTTGTGAAATCCATCAGAGCACCTCCATAAGGGTGTCAATGTAGGGTTCGACGAAGGAGAGGGCTCCATCGGGCCAAACTCCGTACAGGGCGATCAGGACCACGAGGACGGCCAGGGCCACGAACTCGGGCTTGCTGACGTCGTGGACGTGCTCCAGGTCGATCTTGGTCGTCTCAGGCCCGAAGAGGGTCTTCTGCATAGCCCACAGGTAGTATCCTGCGGTCAGCATGAGGGTCAGCAGGCAGAAGAGGATCAGCCACAGCATGTCCTCGCTCTGGATGAACTCGTAGAATCCGTAGACGAGAGGGAACTCTCCCCAGAATCCGACGAGACCGGGCAGTCCGAGGGACGCCATGAATCCGATCATCATGAACGTGGCGAACACAGGGAGCCTTCCGGCGAGACCGCCGAGCAGGGGCATCTCTCTGGTTCCGACGATGTGGCCGCACATTCCGCACACCATGAACAGGACGGCGGAGATGAGTCCGTGAGCGAACATCTGGAAGATCGCGAAGGTGATTCCGATGTCGGAGAGGCATCCGATTCCCAGCATGACCATTCCCATGTGGCTGATGGACGAGAACGCGACCATCTTCTTGAGATCTGTCTGAGCGATGCAGGCGTAGGCTCCATAGACCATGGAGACCAGTCCGATCGCGATTATGACCCACTGCCAGTAGTGAGCTCCCAGGGGGAGGGCCTCCAGGCAGATGCGGATGATACCGTAGGATCCCATCTTAAGCATGACACCGGCCAGGAGGACGGATCCTCCGGTAGGGGCCTCGACGTGTGCGTCGGGCAGCCAGGTATGGAAGGGCACAGACGGCATCTTGACCATGAATCCGAAGAAGAGCAGGGCGAAGACCATCGCCTGGAACGCCTCGGAAGTGGTCGGCATGTAGTTGTTGATCGTCTCGAAGGAGAAGTCTGCGACTCCGGTCATCGAGGCGACCTCGAATCCCATGGCGAATATACCGATCAGCATGACCAGCGACGCCACATGGGTGTAGATCAGGAACTTGATAGCGGCGTAGTGCCTCCTGGGACCTCCGTACCATGAGATCATGAAGTACATGGGCACCAGGGTGATCTCCCACATCACGTAGAACAGGAAGTAGTCTGCCGCGAGGTAGACTCCCATCAGTCCCACTTCCATGGCCATTACCAGGGTGTGGAAGTAGTTCGGCCTGTCCTTCTCCTCGGAGGAGAAGATGACGACGAGGAGGGTCAGCAGGGCGGTCAGGAAGACCATCAGGATGCTGAGCCCATCGACTGCGAGGGCGAAGCTGATCGTCACGGAGTTCGTGCTGATCCACTTGTAGGACTCGCTCAGGTCGCCCATCTCGGTGGCGAACATGATGTAGAGGGTGATCACGAGGGTGATGGCGGAGAAGACTCCTGCCACATACTTTGCGTATTTCTGCCTCTCTCCTCCCATGAAGAGGGTGGCGACTGCACCGATCAGGGGCATGAGGATGAGCAGACTCAGAAACGGTATTTCCATCTCACATACCTCCAAGGATCATAGCGATGACGACGAACAGCACCGAGAGCACGGAGACTCCGATCAGAACGACCGAGGAGTAATCCTGGACGTGACCGGTCTGGACCTTGCTCATGACGTCTCCTCCGCCGATGACGGCGCCGGAGAGGCCGTTGACTGTTCCGTCGATTACCTGCCTGTCGACATAGTTCACGCCGCGGGCGACTCCGTCTCCGAGCTTCCAGGAAATCTGGTTGTAGAACTCGGGGAAGTACCACCTGTTGGCGAGCACCTTGTAGATGGCGGACTGTCCGTCCTTGTTGAACTTGCCGGGGTTGATGGTCTTCTTCGCGTACATCATGTAGGCGAGGCCGATTCCCAGCAGGGCGAGGACGATCGTCAGGTAAGTGTAGGGGTTGGTGAAGAGCTCGCTGAAGTACTCGAAGCCCTCCCCATGGCCTCCTCCGACGACGAATCCGGCGGATGTGACATCGAAGGCGATCATCTTGTCCAGTCCGAACATTATGAAGAATCCGCTGACGACAGCGAACACGGACAGGATCATCAGGGGGACGGTCATGGTCTTGGGAGACTCTCCGTGGCAGTGCTGGCTGGCGTGCCCCTCCTCTCCCATGAAGGTCATGAACCACATGCGGAACATGTAGAACGCAGTCATGAAAGCGGTGATGACGGCGAGCAGCCAGAGGACTGTGAACCAGACGGTCTCGTCTCCGGCGTCCATGGCGATCTCGAGCACGAGGTCCTTGGACCAGAATCCGCTGAAGAGCGGGAATCCTGCGATGGACAGGGAACCGAGCAGCATGGTGATCGAGGTGATCTTCATGTGCTTGTGGAGGCCGCCCATCTGCCTCATGTCTTCAGTGCCCACAGCGTGGATGACAGATCCGGAGCACATGAACAGCAGGGCCTTGAAGAAGGCGTGGTTCATCATGTGGAAGCATCCTGCGATGAATCCGGCGGTTCCGGCGGCGATGAGCGCATCGTTGCCGTCCTGGAGTCCCAGGGCGATGAGGTATCCTCCGGCTCCGAGGGCCAGGATCATGTATCCGAGCTGGGAGACGGTGGAGAAGGCGAGGACCTTCTTGATGTTCATGTTGTTCATCGCCATGGTAGCGGCGAAGAACGCGGTGACTCCTCCGATTATTCCGACGAAGAGCATGACCTCGGGGTTCTGGACGAACAGGGGGTATCCCCTTGCGACGAGGTAGACTCCGGCCTTGACCATTGTCGCGGCGTGGATCAGAGAGGAGACGGTGGTAGGACCGGCCATCGCATCGGGCAGCCAGTCGTGCAGGGGGAACTGAGCGCTCTTTCCGATGACTCCTCCGAAGACGAGGAACATTCCGAGCATCAGCATGTCGGGGTCGGCAGCGGCGATGTTGGCCGCGTCGAACAGGTTGGTGTAGTCCAGGCTGTGGAACTCACCGAGCAGGACGAAGAGCCCTGCCATGAGGCACACGTCACCGAGACGGGTGACGAGGAACGCTTTCTTGGCAGCGGAAGCCGCGTTGGCGGAGGCTGCATCTCCCTCGGGGTGCCTGAAGGACCAGAACCCGATGAGCAGGTACGAGCACAGTCCCATGACCTCCCAGAAGATGAACATCTCCAGGAAGTTGCTGGAGACGATCAGTCCGAGCATACCGGTCAGGAACAGGGAGACCTCGGCGTAGTACCTCGTCTTCCTGGCGCCCTGGTCGCCCATGTACCCGATGGAGTACACGAAGATCAGAGTGGAGATGAACGAGGAGAACAGCATCATCATGCAGGTGAGGCCGTCCACGTAGTATCCGAGGTTCATGGTGATGTCGCCGATGTGGAACCACTCGATGGATTCCGTTGCGGCGGCGGGGTACTGATCTCCGGTGAGGTACTCATAGGAGATCAGCGCAGCGATTATGAATGCGAACAGAGCGCCCGCTATTGCGATGTATCCGCCTTTCTCAGGCGTCTTCCTGCCGACAAGGCCGATGATCAGGAAGCACAGCATCGGAATGAGGGGCACGAGCCAAGTGTATTCTATGAACATCTTACCACCTCATCGATGTGAGCTCGGCGTCGTCGAGGTCGCTGGTCTTCCTCAGCTTGTAGGCGTTGAGGAGGATGGCGATACCGACTGCGACTTCTGCGGCAGCGACGGAGATCGTCATGACGACGAAAGCCTGCCCCATGACATCTGCGTTGAACGCGCCGAAAGCCACGAAGTTGATGTTGGCCGCGTTGAGCATGAGCTCTATGCACATGAGCACGACGATAGCGTTGCTCTTGGTCAGGACGCCGTAGGCGCCGATGACGAACAGGATTGCTCCCAGAGCGAGGAAGAACTCAATTGGAATCATCCGCTTCAACCTCCTCTCTCGAGATGCAGACTCCCCCGATCATGGCTCCGAACATGAGGAGCGCCAGGGGGATCAGCACGAGACCGTACTTCTCGAACACGGTGTATGCGAGACTGTTCTCTTTGACATTGCCGTCGTCGTCCATTATTCCAGCGTCCCCTTCGGGGTCGATGGTGGGGACGTTCTGAGGCTCGTCGTATCCGGTGAAGTCGTCCCAATCGATCGTGGCGATGCCGACCATGAGGATGGCCAGCAGAACGACCGAAGCTGCGACTCCGACCACTACTTTCTTACTCATCGGAATCGCCCTCCGATTTCATGATATACCTTCTTGTCAACATGATGCTGAACGCGAACAGGATGGTGATAGCTCCTACGTAGACGAGGATCTGCACCACTCCGAGGAATTCTGCTTCAAGGAAGAAGTACACGAATCCGACACAGAGGAAGACCAGAGCGAGATAGAACGCGCTGTGGATGACCTCTTTCTTGGTGACCACGCAGAGTGCACCGAGGACGGCGATGGCCGCCAGTATCATGAACGCGACCAGATCGAGGTTCCCCAGCAGGAAGCTGCCGAAGTCCCCGAGTCCGTTCCAGAACGAATTCCACAAATCCATGAGAGCTCCCATCAGAGCACCTCCTTGATCTGAAGGGCATCCTTCGGACAGTCGTCCACGCAGTTGCTGCAGCAGATGCACTTCTCATTGTCGATGACCGGGCGCAGGATGGGCTTGCCCTTGTCGTTGACTCCCTTCTCGACCATCTCGATGGCCGTGACGGGGCAGACCTTGGCGCACTTCTTGCATCCGATGCACTTGCTGTCGGTCAGCTCGGGCCTGTCGATGGCGAAGAGCGACACGCGCCTCTCGGGGTTGCCGTTCTCGATATCGGAGGGCAGGGTGACCTCCAGCTTGACCTTCATCCCCTCGGTCGTTCCCTCGTAGTTGAGCCTCTTGGGGCCGTAGATGAGGTCGAACCTGGTGTACTCGGCGAGCTCGTACTCGGGAGTGACGGTCATGGCGTCCACGGGGCAGTACTCGGCGCAGTATCCGCACATGGCGCACCTGCCGAGGTTGACCTGGGGCCTCTTGACGGCCTTGCCCTCGGAGTCCTCGGAGTCGACCAGCTTGATGCATGCGGTGGGGCACATGCGAGCGCACATGCCGCATCCGACGCACTTGTCGAACACGAGTCCGGGGCGTCCGCGGTAGTTCTCGGGCACCCACTCCTTCTCGTAGGGGTACAGGACGGTCACGGGCCTGTGGACGATGGTCTTGGCGAACAGCTTGAGAACGGCCCACTGGGGCTTCAGGACCCACAGGCTCTTCGCCAGGTTCTTCGGGTATTTGTCTAGATATCTGATCGTCATCAGAAGATTCCTCCCGACTTGAGCAGAATGACGACTGCCAGGTTGATGACGGACAGGGGCATGAATACCTTCCATCCGATGTTCAGGATCTGGTCGGGCCTGACACGGGCCAGAGCGGCCCTGACGAGGATCATCAGGAAGAAGACGAACCAGGTCTTCAGCAGGAACACGATCTCGGGTATGGGTCCATCGCCGATGAAGGGCAGGGTCCAGCCTCCGAGGTACATGATTGTGACCATCGCGCATGCGACGTATCCTCTGAAGTAGTCGGCCAGCATGATGAGACCCCATTTCATTCCGGCGTACTCGGTCTGCCATCCCTCGACGAGCTCGGCCTCTGCCTCTGCGATATCGAAGGGCAGACGCTCGGACTCTGCGGTGGCGCAGAAGAAGAACGTGATGAATCCTATGATCTGGGGTATGAAGTACCAGACGGTGTCGTTCTGCGCATAGACTATGTCGCCGATGTTGAAGCTGCCGGCGAGCAGCGCAGTGGTTGCGATCATGATGAGCATGGGGACCTCGTAAGAGATCATCAGCTCTGCAGCCCTCATTCCTCCGATAAGGGAGTACTTGTTGTTCTGGGCCCATCCCGAAACCAGGATGAAGAACGGAGCGAGGGCGAAGAATGCCATCACGATGAGGAGTCCGGTGTGGTAGTCGACGACGTACCACCTGGCGGACAGGGGGATCATGCATGCGACGAGAACGGACACACCGACGACCAGGGACACGGTCCACATGTAGGTCATCTTGTCGATCTTGCCGGGGAGGGTGTTCTCCTTCATGAAGGTCTTGAGACCGTCTGCAACGCACTGCAGGAATCCCTTGAGACCGATCATGGTCCCTCTCCTGTCCATCATCCTTCCGAGGCACTTACGCTCCATCCATAGGGACAGCAGCGTGCACACGAACACGATGATGAAGATGATCAGCATGAAGATGATCAGGGCGAAGAGGGTCGAGGCGCCGTCGCACATCAGCCACTCGGAGACGCAGTTGCCGGGGAAGATCAGGTTGATCAGCCAGGCTAGGGCCCCTCCGATCAGCTCCCACAGCCTGAACGAGATAGCGTATGCCAGGTTGTAGGTGTCGAACGGGTAGTAGGCGTTCTCCATGAGAGGCCTGCCGTAGTTGACGAAATCCAGTATGCTTGTGTATTCCACTACCAAATCCATCACCTGTCGGTCTCTCCGAGGCACATGTCGATCTGGGCGAGGATGGCCGGAACATCAGCGATCCTGCATCCCTGGCACATGGCCTTGGACGTCGATACGTTCGTGAAGATGGGGCTGCGCACCTTGAGCCTGTAGGGCTTGTCGGTTCCGTCGGACACCAGGTACATGAGGGACTCTCCACGGGGGTCCTCCATTCTCATGAAGTGGGTACCGGCGGGCACTTTCGTCGGGGTCTTGATCCTGTAGGGGGCGTTCTTTCCGAGAGCGTTGATCTTCTGGACAGCCTGCCTGATGATGTCGCAGGACTGGAACATCTCCTCGATACGGATCATGTACCTGGCATAGGAGTCTCCCTCTGTCAGGACGGGGACCTCGAAGTCCACCTTGTCGTAGTTGTCATAGGGGTCGTCGCGGCGGATATCGAAGTCCACTCCGCATCCCCTCATCGCGGGCCCGGTCATTCCGAGGTTGGCGACCTGCTCGCGGGTCATGTAGCTGACGCCTTTCATCCTGGAGACGATGATAGAGCTCTCGTCCATCAGGTCGATGATGTCCCACATGGCCTTCTCGAACCTGTCCACGACACGGATGATGTCCCTGTCGAAGATATCGGTGGTGTCGTTCCTGACTCCTCCGATACGGGGGTAGTTCGTGGTCATCCTGGCTCCGCAGAGCTTGACGTTGAGGTCCAGGAAG
>CAVKKO010000009.1:0-22205 GCA_963656905.1 Bacteroidaceae bacterium
AGAAGGTCCTGGTCAGGGTGATGGACGGCGCCAGCTACATCAACCTCAACGAAGCAACCTATGCAGCGGTCATAATGACTTTGACATACTCCCTGTCGAAGAAGTACAGGGTGAAGCTGGAGGCCCCCGATGGCACGGGCAGGGTGGATATCGAGTTCTACCCCAAGATTCCGAACATCCCTCCGATGATCTTCGAGCTCAAAGTAGCTGCAAGGAAGAAGGACCTTTCAGCAAGGGTCGTGGAAGCCTTCGAGCAGATACACGACCGCGAGTACTACAACGGCATGGAAGGCCGCGTGATCCTCGTGGGGATGGCGTTCTGGAACAAGGTCCCGAAGATCGAGATAGGCTCCGTCATGAACGGCGACGGCTTCGCGCTGTCCGATGAGAAGGCGGGAAGGGTCTGAGCCGGGCCAGAGCATGCGGTACACGGAGGGAACAAAAGGATATGAAAGGAGATCTGTCCACACTGAAGAAGGTGTGCCTCTACGGCTCCAAGGTCATGGCCGTCGGGACAGCTGTCCTCGGAGCGGTCATAGCCGCGATCCTTATCCTAGGCGCGTGCTCGCCCTTCTCCGATGCCGCCGCAGACGCGCTGTGGAGCATCATGGGCCTGGAATCGGAAGACCCTTCCCTGAAGAAAGCCTGCCTCTACATCTGCATGCTGACGGTGTTCGCTCTGGCCGTCTTCACCGTGGGCCAGCTCAGGCGCATCATGGCCTCCATCCATTCAGAGCACAGCCCGTTCACCGAGACCAACACATCCAGGGCCATCGCCATGTCCAAGGTCTACATCGCCGGCGCGATTGTCCTCGGAGCAACGGAGCTTATCGGAGGCTCCGGCCCAGCCGCGGCCGCGTTCATGTTCTTCGGCTGCATCCTGCTCTCCGCCGTGCTGTACATGTTCGCGCTCATCATCAGGTACGGGTCGGTCCTGCAGAACGAATCCGACCACACCCTGTGAGGCTCCGAGATGACGATAATTCTCAGGCTGGACAGGGTAATGGCAGACAGGAAGATGTCACTGAACGAGCTGGCGGAGCTGGTCGGGATCAGCAACGTGAACCTATCCAACATCAAGACCGGAAAGATCTGCGCCATCAGGTTCTCCACCCTCAACGGTATATGCAAGGCGCTGGACTGCCAGCCCGGCGACATCATCGAGTATGTCGACGATGATGCTGTTAACGATAAACATTAAATTTTTAATTTTAGTCAATATATTAATACCGCTTCGGGGATGCACGCTCCAATGAAGACGATCGTCAAGCTACTGAGCAGCACCGCATTCATGATGGGCGCTGCGGTGGTGGTCTCCCTGATCACCAACGAGTACATCACGGGGTGGTACCCGGACGGACTGGCGTCCAACAGCGCCCTCCGCAGCAACATCACCATCATCCTGCTGGCGTGCATGCTCACGCTGACGCTGTCCAGGATCCCCTACAGGAACCTGGACCCTGTGAAGAACTACAGGTCCGTGACACGCGCCATCGTGCTCGGGCTGATCGTCGCCTCCACCATCCCGCTGGTCGCCTACTACATACTGAGGAACATGGACGGCTACGCCGCCTACGCCCCCGGCCTCGTCTTCCTTGCAGCCACACCGTTCGCCGCATCCGTCGGGCCCCTGTCGCTGATACTCCGCGGAGACCTGGAGCATGCGCTCAGGTCCACCATCGTCGTGTACATCGTCGCTCTGGCATGGATCCCGTTCATTGTTTGGATCACCCTCGGCAAGACCGTGGACATGACCACCGTCGTGGTCACGGTCATCGAATTGATCGGAGTGCCCCTGGTCGTCTCCAGGCTGTTCACCAAGGTCAGGATCGACAAGACTGTGATGGCCGTGGTCCTGAACTGCGTCATCGCCTTCCTGGTATGGCTGTCCGTCGGCTCCACGAACTTCGGCTCCGCCGGAGTCACCGTCCTGGCGGTGTTCATGATCATAGCCGCCCTCAGGGACATCGGCCTGGGCCTCGGCTCCGAAGCTGTGGAGAAGAAGATGGGCATCCCATGGTCTCAGCGCGTCACCGACATCCTGATGATCTCCTACAAGAACAAGGGAATCGCCATCGCGCTGTGCGTCGCGGTCATGGGCCCCGATGCTAAGTTCGCCATGGTCGCCATCGCCGCCTCAATCGTCGTGGAGGTCTGCTGGGTCGCATTCATGGACTCCGTCCTCTTCTCCAAGAAGCGCATGGCCAAGGAGCTGGAGCTGGACCACGAGGCCGGAAGGCATCAGACGTGGGAATGAGCGTGGGATGGTCTGAAATATCCGCATCTGCTTGCGCCCTCCGAGACCGAGATGGAGCAATGCATCAAGATACGGAGCAGGTACTGCAACTTCGAGCCGCCCGCCAGCTTCCGCACGGACGTGTTCCGCTACCACGGGATACGGTGCGAAGAGGACATCGACGCGGCAGGAGACCATCCCCTGTTCCACTCCGCGATGAGCCCCCGGACACTTAAGGCGTACCTCCGCTGGAGAACCCTTGTCTGGGACAGGAAGCCTCCCGTCGCGGACTAGAAGTTCCTTTGGCTGAGGATCTGCGAGATCGTCAACGATCCCAGCGAGGATCCCGATGAGGGCCTCGAAGAGCTCATATGGCTGGCCAACCGCTTCAAAGACAACTACACCCTGATGCTCCTGGCGGCGAATGCCGCCAAGGACCTCAGCATAATCCTGGACAGGCCCTGGGACCCGTCGATCCTCTGGATGGGGACCTACCTCAAGAGCATGGCTCTCACTCAGACCGTCATGTCCGAGGACATCCCGGATATGCCCCTTGGCGCGATTGCCCTGGTCTGCAACATGCCGAAGCTCCAGAGCATCGGAGACAGGGGGCTTTTCACGGACAGGTTCAACGCCTGCCTCAGAGCCGTCGTCGGAGAAGAGCTGTCAAAGGGCCGCGGGTCCAAGCTCGACCCGTCATTCTGCCTGAGCGAGGAGAGCGTGCTGCTCTTCGACGGCTTCGCATACTACGGCCAGCCCCAGAGGAAGACCGTCAGGGAGATCGACATCAGCACCTGCCGCCCCTGGCAGGACCTCCTCAGGGGGCTGGCCTGCTACGTGTCGTCCACCGTCTCCCCCTCCTGGAAGAAGGAGGAGTGGGAGGCCCTGACGCTCCTGGACTCCGACCAGTACCACACGGCGGCGAGCGTGGTCACAGGGACCTACGTGTCCGCCGATGAGATCGAGGCGGAGCGCCATCGGAACAACGAGGCGCGGGCCGAGGATCAGGGGCCTGCCTATGAGAAGAAAGCCGCCAAGCCGTGGTGGGTGCCCGACATCCAGGCCCAGGACTCCTCGATGTCCACTCTGGACGGCGGAGAGGAGTACCCCATGACCGGCCGCATCTTCGTGGACTACGATGTCATGTGGAAACAGCCGGCACCGAATCGCCTCCTGAAGACCCTGGACAGCATGGTGCTCGAGCAGCCCATGGAAGCGACCACGTACATACCGTCGGACATGTGGTACATGGATGCCGCCAAGATGACCTCCAGCCAGAGGAGGTTCTACATCCAATGGAGGTACGAGGTCGCCAACGGGATCTACTCCGACAGCGACTTCGGGTACCTGAAACTGCTGGTCACCGATGCCGTGGCGACGATCGACGATTCCGCCAGATGCCTGGAGCTGCTGGCAGGCCTGTACCATGCTTACTCCGCCCAGAACCATGCCATAAAGACGCTCGTCGGCAGGGCCTGCACCGACTATGCCATATTCACTGAGCAGGACCCTCCGCTCGATGCCTCGGGGCAGGAGAGGGACTTCATCATCTCTCATAAACTGAGGATGAGGCCTCTCGGCCGCATACCCATGTCCCTGATGCACAAGTTCAAGAGCATGGACACGGGCAGGTACGTCCACCCGGGATACGATTACGACACCGCCCTGAACCGCATCTTGGAAGCTCTGAACGAGGAATGCCTGGACGCCTGGTCGGAATCGCTCTACGACCATTGCAAAGGAAAAGAGGTCATCGTCGACAGGGAGATGATCCCCCGCATCGTCCACACCTGGCCCAAGTACGTCCAGTTCAGGATGTCGCCCGTGAGCGAGAACGATCTGGGCACCCTGCTGGCAGCTGCCGCGAAGATCGCGATCATCGCCGTCAACGAGACGTTCGGGCTCGCCTGCCCCAGGCTTCCCAAGAACATCGAGCAGGATGAGCTGGACTTCATGCTCAAAGCCGCCCGGTCCGCCATGTCGGGAGTCCGCAACGAGCGCGAGAGCGAGGAGCGGTCCAAGAGGATGGCATCGATCACCATCGACACCGATGCCGTGGCGGATGCGGAGAGCGCTCTCGAGACCGTCAAGAAGCTCATGACCGTGGAAGGCGCCTCCGACGAGGACGAAGAGCCTCAGAAGACCGAAGAAATGGAGGAGCCTCAGCAGGATCTGACCGGATGGCCTGCCCTCGCCTCAGCTCTCGATGACGAGCAGAAAGGATACCTGTCCGCATGCCTGGACGGAAAAGGGCCGGCATTCCTCAAGAAGGTCAACAAGAAAGCGGCGAAGATGGAGGACTCCGTCAACGCCCTGTCCATGGACCTGGTCGGCGACCAGATCGTAGAGTCGGGAGAGGTCTTCGAGGATTATGCGGAAGATGTCCGCGGGATCCTGTGACGGATCCTCGGGAGCATCTTCCCGTTCCGGGATCAGGCGCCGTGGAACAGGCACTTGGTCTGATACTCGGGCTCGCTGGAGACGAACATCCCCAGCTTCTTGTACAGCCCCTCGTCGACAGCAGACACTATCACGGAAGAGTGCACGTCGCTGCCCTTCAGAGCGGGGAGCATGGAAAACGCCTTCTCCACCACAGGATCGGTGTTCGCCGCGATCGACAGCGCCACCAGCATCTCATCGATATGCAGACGGGGGTTCCTGTTCCCGAGGTAATCGACCTTCAGGCGCTGCATCGAGCGGATGACGTCCGGAGAGATCAGCAGGACGGAGTCGTCTATCCCGGCCATGACCTTCAGGGCGTTGAGGATCATCGCGGAGGAAGCGGTCAGCAGGGGCGACGCCTTGCCGGTGACGATCCTCCCGTCGGGGATCTCGGCGCAGACCACGGGCCTCTCGGTGGCCTTCATAGCCTCCCTCACGGATACCACGGACGGCCTGCTCTCAGGGGTTATTCCGGAGCGCTTCATGCAGATCTCCATCCTCAGGACGGTGTCGTCATCGCCCTTCCCCTCGCGGCGGTCCCTGACAGCCGAGAAGTAGCGTCTGATTATCTCGTTCTGGGCCGCACGACGCACGGAATCGTCGTCCTTGATGCAGAATCCGGCCATGTTCACGCCCATGTCGGTGGGAGACTTGTACGGGGAGTCCCCGAAGATCCCTTCGAGGATCGAGTTCAGAACTGGGAATATCTCGATGTCGCGGTTGTAGTTCACCGCCGTCTTGCCGTAGGCCTCCAGATGGAACGGGTCGATCATGTTGCTGTCGCCCAGATCCGCGGTGGCGGCCTCGTAAGCGATGTTCACAGGATGGGACAGCGGGATGTTCCATATGGGGAACGTCTCGAACTTGGCGTATCCCGCAGACACCCCTCTGCGGTTCTCATGGTAGAGCTGCGAAAGGCACACGGCCATCTTCCCGCTGCCCGGGCCGGGGGCGGTGACCACCACCAGAGGCTTGGTGGTCTCGACATAATCGTTCTTCCCGTACCCGTCGTCGGAGGCGATGAGCGCCACATCTGTGGGGTATCCGGCTATGGGGTAGTGGCGGTAGACCTTCAAGCCGAGAGCCTCGGCCTTCTTCTGGAAAGCATCCGCGGCGGACTGCCCGGTGTAATGGGTGATGACGATCCCGCAGACGGGTATCCCCCTGTCGTGGAACGAGTCCACCAGCCTCAGGACCTCCAGGTCGTATCCTACTCCGATGTCCTTGCGGACCTTGTTGCGGACGATGTCCTCCGCGTTGATCACGACGATGGCCTCTGCCTGCTCGCCGAGCTTCTCCAGCATCCTGATCTTGCTGTCGGGCATGAACCCCGGCAGGACTCTGGAAGCGTGGTAGTCATCGAACAGCTTCCCTCCGAATTCCAGGTACAGCTTTCCGCCGGACTCCCCGATGCGCTCGCGGATGTGCTCGGACTGCGTCTTCAGATAGAGGTCGTTGTCGAAACCAGGCATGGCCCATGTTATACCTAATGGGTTAAAATCGGTGATGGTCCCGCCCGGAGGCGGTAAGGTGTTTACAGAGCATGTCAGGCGATTGTGAGCCCCAAACCGCCCCTTGTATCGACATCTTTGGGCTGGTTCAACAGAGATGCCATAGAAAGCACTCCGCGCACGGCCAGGAGCATCGTCAGGACGGGATCGACGGATACAGCCCTGTAGCTGTACTCTGCAGACTCCATGCGGTACTCGACAGCCATACGGGACCTGCTCTCGTAGAGGCCCCCTCCTATGTCCTTCGCAGGCTCGGCGGACAGCTCGAGACGGAGGCCGAGGGCACCGACGGCCTCGTTCAGCTTGGACATGTACATGGGGTCGCGTATGTCCATCAAGAACGACAGGTCGTAGCTGGACATCACGTCCCTGAGCACCAGCAGACGCCCGGCAAGGCTGTCCTGTTCCTCGGTCACCTCATCATCCTCCGTGAAGACATACTCATCCTCTGCGCTCATGCCTTCACGACCAGGCTCTCGTCCAGCACGTATCCGTAGAGGTCGAAGTACATCCACTCCCACTCGACGCTGGTCGCTTCAGCGCCCTCGGGGACCTGGTAGACTATGCAGTAGCGTACCTCATTGCCCACAACGACGCTGACATCTGACAAGACACTGTATGAGCTCGAGTAATGGCTGGTTGCGCTGTAGTCATAGCTGTACATGTTGCCGTTGGCCACCTTGACCTCCGGTGCCCTGACAGGCAGCCCGTCGGTGTACCCGACGTTCTTCACGACCAGATCCACAAGAACGAACCTCATCCCTTCATCAGGCGATTCCGTGTACGTGTATGTTGACAGCTTGTACTCGAACGGGGCTAGCTCAGACACTGTGTAGTTGTAAGACGACTTGCCGATCGTCTCGATCGGATAGCTCGTACCGTCTATGTAGAGCGAGAATGCCTCGTGGCTGGAGTACGTGTTCATCTCATACTGGTGCTCCGCACCATCGGACACGAAGGTCCCTGTTACCTTTATGATGCTCATGCCGAAGACGTTGGTCCCCTTGACCACGTCGGCGCTCCTGATATCGGAATCATACCCGAACTTGTCGATGTTCTCCTTCGCCTGGGCCTTGTAATCGTAGCTGTCCGAACCTAACGCACAGGCCACGACCACCAGAACCACCACCACGACGGCGACTCCGATCAGTATCTTCTTTCTCTTACCATCCATGGAATTCCTCCATTCCTGCAGATGGCTTCCGGCCATCGTGCATATGAAGGTATGAAGTGGTAGTATAATAACTGCTGTTTGTAATGATTGTAATACTGTACATATTCGTAATGTTGGTAATACCATACCATCCGGTAACTATTCAGAACCCCCTTATTTCTCTCCACTTTTCTAACCCCAGCCTTTGATCAGACGATATTCTCTTGCGGTGCATAGGTATATTATCCTTAACATTATCCCTATTTTGTGATAATAGGGATATATTTATATACACATATACCTATGTGGATACTGGGAATGGAGACCATGGCATCCATCGTCAAAATGCACAACAAGAAGTCCGGCGTGACATACGTCTACGAATCGGAATCGTATTGGGACAAGGAGAAGCAGCAACCACGGAACAGGCGCAAGCTGATCGGGAAGCTGGATCCGGAGACCGGCAAGGTCGTCCCCACCGAGAAGAAAGGAAGGAGTTCGGCTTCTACCGAGGCCCTGGCCGAGCCGGCTCCGGCTTCGAAGGCCGACGCCGTTCCTGTCGATACAGACCGTTCTGCCCTCCTCAAGCAGAAAGATGACGAGATAGCGGCCCTGAAGAAGAAGGTGAAGCTGCTTGAGTCGCAGTGCTCCTGCATGGAAGACATCATCAGGCGCATCAGGTCATTGACCGATGCCTATTCCGAGAGATGACCCCGGAAGTCCATATCGTACCGGGCAACATCCAGGCCCAGCTGCTGAGCTGCAAGAAGAAGCTCTATGAGCTCGAAGTCGAGAACGAGAGGCTCAGAGCAGAGCTCGCCAAGAAGGATGAGTCCATCCACGACCTCGAGGAGCAAGTGAAGAAGCTCACCCGCAAGGCCACCATAAACTCTTCCAACAGCTCTTAGCCCCCATCCACAGACAGCTGCAGGAAGCCTCCCGTCAGGAGCCTCCGTCGGGCTACCGGCAGGAAGCCGGGAGCCCAGGAAGGCCACAGGGGGAGCAGCATGCAGATCCCGCACGAGCCGGACGAGGTCATCACACACCTCCCTGCCAAATGCAAGGGCTGCCCTCGCCTGCATGAATGCGAATCCGGGGGCCTGCTCTCCTGCGCAGAGAAGCGCTATGTGGTCGATGCCGTGACTATCACGAAGGTCACGGAGCACCGCACGGTGAGGGCCGAATGCCCCCTCGACAACGGTCGCCCAGACACGGGCTCCTTCCCGGAAGGCGTGAAAGCCCACGCCCAGTACGGAGATTCCTTAACGACTGTCGTCGGCATATTGGATTCCTACGGCGCCATGAGCGACCTGCGCATCAGCATGCTCCTCCGCGACTTATTCGGAGTTTCCCTGTCCCCCGGGACAGTGGTCGCCATGACATCGAAATGCGCCGGCAGGATAACGCCTCTGCTGGCAGAGATACGCGAGAAGGTGATCGAGAGCAAGGTCACCCATCACGACGAGACCAGCCTCAGGATCGGGAAAGGCCATATGTGGGTGCATGTCTCGTCGAGCAAGGACAACACATACCTGTCCCTGTGCGAAAAGCGCGGTTACGAAGGCATCAATGACAACAACGTCCTTCCCAACACATCGGATGTCGCGGTCCATGACTGCTTCTCGGCATACTTCAACTACGACAATGTGAAGCATGCGGTATGCTGCGCCCATCTGCTCAGGGAGCTGAACGCGATAGAGGAGATGAATCCCGGGCACAGGTGGCCGGGGATGTTCAAGGACCTCCTGATATCTATGAAGATGTCCAAGGAGGATACCATGTCCCGCGGGGAGACGGCGCTTGAAGACGAAATCCTGCAATCCTTCAGCGACAGGTATGACGACATCCTGCTCCACGCTCGGGCAGAGGCTCCGCCTCTGCCACAGAATCCGAACAGGCGCAAAGGGACATACCGCTTGGGTCCAGAGCGCGCACTCATCGGACGCCTGATCGACAAGAAGGATTGCGTGTGCAGGTTCGTGCACGACTTCGATGTGCCGTTCGACAACAACCAGGCGGAACGCGACCTGAGGTTCCTGAAGACCAAGCAGAAGGTGTCCGGATGCTTCCGTTCCGTGAATGGCGCAAAGGACCATCTGACGATCGCGTCCTACCTTGGCACGAAGAGGAAACAGGGAGTCGGAGCATACGATGCCATGATAGCTGCCATGAAAGGGACCTTCTGACTCCGAACCAGAACTTGCCTGAACCCCTATGACCCTATGGGCGGAGCCACGATCAGCTCATTGGGCCGATGGGTTCTGAATAGTTACACCATCCGGACTGACCATACTGGCTCACAATGCCAGTAATGTGGTCGGAAGCAATGAGCCAGACAGGTGAACGATCAAGAAGGTGAGCAACACCCGAACGGCTCTGTGGCAAGGAATCAGATAGTAATCAGACCGAGAAGAGCAGGGCTGTATCAGAAGATGCACTCTTCGAGGTCGGGCTTGACGGCTACTATGAAGACCTCGTAGTCGCGGGCGGATTCGTCCGAACGGTCGTCGTTGAACACGCCCACGAAGTCGTATTCGTCGCCGATCATCCCTTTGAAAAAGGAATCGTCAGCCGACTTGCGACCCTCGTATTCACCGAACATGGATTCTCCGGATTCTCTATCTCCTCGGAGGTATAAATAACCGAACCTGGGAGCTCCGCAGCCCGTGCTGGGACGTGCCTTTATACCGTCCTTCGGACATGCGCAATCCATGAAGATTGCCAGCAGGATAGCAGACATACCGATGTCGGGCATCAGGAAGATGTTCGACCTCGCCGGCCCGGGATCCATCAACCTGGGCCTGGGAGAGCCCGACCTAGCTCCCCCGGCAGAGGCCATCAAGGGGATGGTCGATGCGGCGGAATCAGGCAAGAACAAGTACGGCCCCACAGCCGGCATCCCCGAGCTCAGGGACGCCGTCGCATCGTACTTCTCCAAGTACGGGAAGATAGAGGGATCCAACGTCATGGTCACCCCCAGCGGGTCCACCGGGCTGCTGGAGATAACCCAGAGCATGATCGATCCGGGCGACAGGGCGCTGGTTCCAGACCCGGGCTTCGTCATCTACAAGCCCCATGCGGAACTGGCCGGCGCCGAGGCTGTCGGATACAGGCTCACCGATGACGGCACGTTCCAGCCGGACATCGACGACATACAGTCCAAGATCACCTCGAACACATCCATGATCGTCGTCAACACCCCCTCCAACCCCACCGGAGGAGTGCTCACCGAGGAGAGCAAGAAAGCCCTCTGCGACATCGCGCGCGACAAGGGCATCACGATCCTCGCCGACGAGGTCTACAGCGAGTTCATCTACGAGGGGAAGCACGTCTCCTTCCTCGACAGCCTCGACTGCGCTGTGGTCGCAAGCGGTTTCTCCAAGATGATGGCCGTCACCGGATGGCGCCTCGGGTTCGTCTGCGCCGAGAAGGACATCATGGACACCTTGGTGAAGATGCAGTACCACGTATGTGCCAGCCCCGGAATGCCGGCCATGTACGGAGTGCTCGCCGCCCTCCCGACGATAGACCCCTATCTCGAAAACGCCCGCGCGGTGTTCAAGAAGCGCAGAGACCTGATCGTCAGCAGGATCAACGACATCGACGGCATGTCCATCGTCCCGCCGAGAGGAGCGTTCTACGCCTTCCCGAGCTTCACCAAGGACATCGCCTCCGCCGATCTCGCCAACAAGCTCGCCAAGGCCGGGCTCATATGCACCCCTGGCTCTGCGTTCGGGGCCAACGAGGAGAAGCACCTCAGGTTCTCCTACGCCGCCGACGAGTCCAAGATAGAATCGGGAATGGATATATTGAAGAATGTCATGGAAGGGCTCTGATACTATGACCGACGAACTCGATCCCAATGCAGCGCTGTTCGGAAACGACGAGCCCGAAGAGAGCCCGGAAGAGGCCTTCATGAACGAGACCTTCGGGAAGAACCCCAACAGGACATCGGCGATCGCGGACATCTTCGGCGGCGAGCTCATAGCCACCGCATGCGAGGAGTCCGAGCTTCCGGAAGAAGCCAAGAGGAGCCTGATCTTCAAGATGACCGCCAACAGCGTCCTCGACCTCATAGTGGAGTGCCTCTCGCCCGACCTGGCGGAAGAGGTGGTCGGATGCCTGGACGGCTATCTGGGGATGTGCCTGGTCAACAAGAAGAACAGCGTCGATATCATGGGCGAGCTCAGGAAAGCCGCGCTCAGCGTCAAGCAGGACGCAGGCGAGTCCGACGAGGACTTCGAGAGGAGGCTCTCCGACATGGAAGACGCCTGGTGGAGCATCCCCCAGCCGATCCTGAACGGCAGGAACCCCAACGACGCCATCATCGAAGAAATGAAAAGGTACGGACTGAGCGAATGAGCGACGGTTGGTGCAAGGCGTCCGCTCCCGGGAAGTTCGTCATCCTCGGGGAGCATGCCGTGGTCTACGGCAAGCCCGCGGTCGTCCTGGCGGTGGACATGCGGATGACCATCTCGGTCAGGGAGTCGCGCTTCAACACCATAAACGGTGAGAAGATAGACTTCAGGAGACAGCCCCATCTGAGATACCTCACCCGCGATGTCCGCCACGCCATTGACATCCGCACCGAGAGCGGGATCCCCGTCGGCTCCGGTCTCGGCTCTTCCGCCGCGCTGTCGGCAGCCATGGCCCTGGCCCTGGACGAGCTGGAGCATGGCTCTATGAGCGAGCAGGAGCTGGTCGAGGAAGCCTACGGCGCAGAGCTGTTCGCCCAGGGCAACGGGAGCCCCATGGACGCGTCCGCATGCGTCCACGGAGGTGGCATCGCCATTAACCTGCCCGAGGCCGGCCACAAGCACCTGTGGACCATAGAGCGGGGAGACAGGAGGTGGTCCGTCTCGGACGTCGACGTCCCCGATATGACTTTTGTCATCGGGAACACCGGGATCAAAGCTCCCACGGGCCCCCTGGTGGACAAGGTCCGCAGGTTCATCAACCACAGCTCTTTCGCAGCCGACATCATAGACGATATCGAGGACGTCACCGTCGAGGGCAGCGCAGCCCTGGCGAGGAAGGACGTCGAGGGCCTCGGCAGGCTCATGACGGAGGATCACAAGCTGCTGTCGATCCTGGGAGTGTCCAGCCCCGAGCTGAACAAGCTGGTCAACGCCGCCCTGCCCTATTCTTACGGAGCGAAGCTCACCGGCGCAGGCGGAGGAGGATGCATGATAGCCCTCACCGACAGCCCGGAGAAGGTCTGCAAGGCCATCGAGGCACGCGGGGGGAAATCATACGTCGTCAAGACCGGAGCTCCCGGCGCGATGCTCCATCCGAGCTGATACGATGGGGTCCGTAGAGCTTAACAGAGAGGTCGAGAGGCTCCGCAACTCCTGCATCGCATGCGGGAGATGCACCAAGGTCTGCCCCTCGTTCAAGCACGGAGGATTCGACCCCATGGAGATCATGGTAGGTGGCTCTGCCGACATGTCCCTGTGCATATGCTGCGGGACCTGCTCCCAGATCTGCCGCAGGACCGATCCGCTGAAGGTCATGATGGATCTGATCGCGATTGAGAGGGGCCTGCATCCTTCCGAGAGGTTCGAGAGCACTGGTTTCATAATGCCGTTGCCGGAGGACCCGCCGGAGCCCGTCTGGACAGGCGATGATGTGAAAGTCATGCCCGGATGCGTGGCCAAGTGCAAGATACCCTATGTAGTCTACGCCGCATCTTCCACATTGAAGTCCATGGGATTCGCGGCCTCGGAGCTCGAGGGCAGCACCTGCTGCCTCCATCCCGCCCAGTTCAGGGACATGGCAGAATCGGAGAGGAGGTCCTACCGCGTCCGCATGAAGGACAGGGCCGGGGAGAGCGAGCTCATCACCCTCTGCGCCGGATGCAGCAGCGAGTTCAACGACTCCGGGATCGAAGCCGGCCACATCATAAGGTTCCTTGCAAAGCACATGGACAGGCTTCCAAGGTTCGAAGAGCCCCTCAAGGTCGGCATGGAGCCGGGATGCTCCGCGGCGCCTTTCGCGGACGAGATGCGCCGGGTGCTGGAGGCCATGAACTGCGTCGTGGTCAACAAGGGGTTCGGATGCTGCGGGAAGAGCACGCCCGTGGCCGCTCCCCTCATGGACGAGAGGGAGAAGGAATGCGATGGCGCCGAATGGATCGTAGTCGGATGTCCCATGTGCCAGGTGAAGTACGACCAGCACGGCGGGATACCGTCGATGCACATCTCCGAGCTGGTCGCCATGGCCTTCGGAGACGAGAAATCCCTCGAGTACCATCAGAACAGGGCATGACCGTCATTTTGTGGCGCAGATGAAGAACGAGTAGGGGAGGTATATCTCCTTCCCGTCAACGTTGATCTTGTATGAATCGCGCCCGTCCGTCTCCAAGGAGAGCTTCTGGACGCCCATCTCGATCAGGAGGTCGGTGTCCCACTGTGGGCGACGCTCCCTGCTCAGGGGCAGATTGCGGGCAATATCGCGCATTATGCGCACATCCACTCCTCCGACATCAGTGTGCTCCGTGCGCTCGGGGTTGCTCCTGTCGGCCTCCTCGTACTCCCTGTCGTAGAGGTACAGGTAATGGTTGGCATCGAAGAGCATCATCTTCCCGCCGCGCTTCAGCACGCGCATCCATTCGCGGTAGGCTTTCTCGGGATCCTCGAGGTCCCACACCAGGTTCCTCGAGATCACGACATCGAAGGACTCGTCGGGGAAATCGAGGCTCTGAGCGTCCATCCTGAGGAATGCGACATCGATGCCGGCCGCGTCGCAGTTAGCCTTCGCCTCGTCCAGCATGGCCTGGGTGTAATCGACAGCGGTGATGTCATGGCCTTCGGGACCGAGGATCATCGGGAAGAACCCCGGACCGGTGCCGACATCCAGGATCCTGTACTTCCTGCCGGGCTCCAGGTGGTTGTTGATGATGTCCAGCCAGTGCTTCGCCTTCCCGGTCCTGATGGTGTCCATGACAGAGGAAGAGTAGCCTTCCGCTCTGAGTGTCCAGTAATCCTTGATGTTCTCCAGTTGACCGCTCATCGATGCCCCCAAGTAACACGAATTTAAATATATTATTACCAATCGGTTTCCAGCAAGGGGATCCCATGAACGGAAGCTACGTCGGAGCAGGCATCATCGTAGTGATGCTGTGCCTCATGGCCACTGTCACAGGGTACGTGTTCATCCATCTGAGCGAGAGCGATGACGTGCTCCCGGAGTATATCCTCGAAGACACCTGCACGGACTCCGAAGGGAACGTCTTCCAATGCAGCGGCAAGGTCAGCGTCGTCAAGTACAACGAATCCTCCCGCGAATCCATCGTCTCTTACATCTTCGACATCGATGGCCAGTACGGAACCAGGGCCACGCTGACAAGAGATACGGACGGGACACCGGTGAGCGCCCTCCACAAGATGGCCGGCAGCTATGTCGAAGACGGCGTCGAGATCTCCAAGTGGTCGGACCTGTCGGGGATGTGCTGGTTCCACATAGGTACGGACGGCAAGGTCCTGAAGGTGCAAATCACCTTGGACGGGCTGCTGTACACTGCCAGAATCTCTGCGTGAAGTCTCATCTGCCTGCCACAATCGGAATGTGTCTGTGTTTCAGAATATTCCTAACTGCACGCCGAGCTGGCGCACCGGATCACAGCACACCGTAATCCTTGAAGAAGTCGTCTATGTCCACCAGATCGGTATAATCATAGGATGCGAACTTCGAGAAGTACTCGGCGAACAGCACCCTGTAGTCCAATCCCGTGTCCAGATCCGGATACATCACGTTCTGGTAGAACACCATCTCCACGATGTACAGCGGGCTGTTCCCGGCCTCCCTGGCCATCCCCAGGTAGTGGATGTCCACTCCTGAGTCCTTTAACATCTTCGCATCGGCACTGATGCACTCGTCAAGGTCCCTCTGGTGCCTCATGCCGTCGTGCTCGTTGTCCATGTAGAACAGCGTGTTCCCCCTGGCCTCCTCGCGTATCACCGACAGGATCTGCTCAGTGGTCAGGCTGTTGTAGTTCTTAGAGAGGACCTTGTTGGTCTGGCCCACCGCATGCACCCCCGCCCATTCGGCGTGGATGTTGTTGGTGTTGTCCTTCCCGGTGATGCTGTAGGTCCCCTCCGAGTACGCGGGAGAGCTGCGGGCCATCATGAACGACTGCTTATCGTCTTCGGTCAACGTCGCTGCAGCGGCGGTGAGCTTTGCCATGATTCCATCGTGCCATTCCAGGTACTCGTAGGTCTTCGCCAGGTCCCCCTGAAGGAGGTATCCCAGCATGAGGATGGAGCGGTCGATGTGCTCGTTGGGATAGTCCACAGAGCTGTTGTCCGCCGTGCTGACCATCATCACATCGATGCTGGCCGGGTTGAGCTTGCTCTTGGACAGCTTGTCCGCATTGACATCGGGATATCCGGGGATGTAGACATCCACTCCGGCCTTCATGATCGCCTCATAGTCCGGGGTCTCGGTCTCACCGAAGGATCCCGCGGACGAGAACGCAGGGTTCATGCCGGACCAATAGGACTTGATCGTGGAATCCACCATGACGACCTTGCCGCAAAGCCCTGTGACATCGGCCACATAGGCTCCGCTACAATACCCGATGGCGATGGCGCTCACGGGCCAGGACACCTTGGAGTTCACGTAGTAGTTGTCTATGTAGTAGACGTCGACCTCCTCGGAGGCCAGTATCCTCTCCAGATACTCTATGTCGTCCTCGTCCACCCTGCCATCTCCGTTGGCATCGGCCAGCGTCGTCATCTTGTTCGTCCCGTTCAGGATCCCGCGGATGTAGTCCACGTCGAAAGCGTCGATGCGGTCGTCCTCGTCCGCGTTGCCATAGATCCACAGCCTAGAAGAGCTGTCCGGGAAATCGGCTTCCGCCACTGCGCTTCCGACGATGGAGCCGGGTCCGCTGCGCTCGCCGTCGTCTCCTCCAGGAAGGAGGACCGCCGCTGCAGATGCTATGAATATGAATGCTATGAAAACCGCCAGCGCGGCACGGCCGTCCGGTGTCCGACGGGACGGCTTGGAATCGGGGCCGTCGGCCTTCTCAGGCCTGCGGATCCGCATGGACGGCGCCGCCTTCTCTTCGGACTCCGACGGGAGCATGGCCACATGCTTCACTCCGCCTATGTCCATGACCCTGGCATCCACGCCGTACACTGTGCGTATGTTGCCTTCCGTCAGGACCTCGTCGACGGGACCGTCGGCGTAGATCCGGCCTCCGCTCATCAACAGGACGCGGTCCGCATAGGCCGCGGTTATGTTCAGATCGTGGCAGACCATCAGCACGATCACGCCGTTCTCCTTGGCGTACTGCCTCAAAAGGCCCATGACCTCCATCTGGTAGCGCACATCGAGGTTCGACGTGGGCTCGTCGAGTATCAGGACCTTGGATTCCTGTACCATCCCGCGGGCGATCATCGCTCTCTGAAGCTGCCCTTGGCTCAGCTCCCTGATGTCGCGGTCGGACAGGTCTTCCAGGGACATCGCCCTGATTGCATCCTCTACGACATCCAGATCCTCGGCGGAAGTAGTCCATCCGGCATGCGGATGGCGGCCCATGAGAATGGCTTCCGCGACGGTCATCGAGAACACGTTCGACACTGTATTAGGAACATAGGCCATCTCGCAGGCGACCTCGGGGAGGCTCATGGATGCCATATCCTCTCCGTCGAGGAGCACGCGCCCCGAAGACGGCTTCAGAAGCTTGTTGATGCACTTCACGAGAGTTGTCTTCCCGACCCCATTAGGGCCCAGTATGCAGACCAGCTCCGGCTTGTCCAGCACGACGGAGATGTCGGACAGCACCTGCTCCCCGCCGTATGCGAAGGACACCTTTTGCAGCTCGATGGCGGTCATGACCAGACCTCCTTGCTGCTGCGCAATATCAGATACATGAACAGGGGACCGCCGATGCAGGCTGTTATCACGCCCACCGGCAGGATCGTGGGCGCGGCGATGGTCCTGGCGACTATGTCCGAAATCAGGAGCAAGACCGACCCGAATATGCCTGCGGCAGGGATGAGGTACCTGTTGTCAGCGCCGATGACCAGCCTTGCGATATGCGGGGACACCAGCCCCACGAAGCCGATGACTCCAGTGAAGCTGACGACGGATGCCGCCACCAGTGTTATGACCAGGAGCATCACGAGCCTCTGGCGGTCCACATCCACGCCCAGAGTCTTGGCGCTGTCGTCTCCGATGCCCATGACGTTGAGCCTGTTGGCCATGTACTGCACATAGAGCGACCCTGCCACGGCCACAATGAACACGAGCACCAGCTCGCTCATGTCTATGGAATCCAGGGTTCCGACCGTCCATTTGTACACAGTCGCAAGGTCCTCCGGGTCGGCCACCAGCATGAATAGCTGCGTCATGGCGTTGAAAAGGTACATCAAGGAGATCCCGCAGAGGATCATCATGGTCGGCGTGGCGCGCCTGAACCTGCTGAGGAACAGTATGACCATCGCAGGGATTATCGCGAACACGAAGGCGTTGATGATTATCCCGCCGCCCGAGACCAGCTCGACTCCGAGGATGATCGCCAGCGCTGCTCCGAACCCCGCACCGGACGAGATGCCCATGGTGTACGGGTCGGCCAGGGGGTTCTTCATCATGCTCTGCATGACAGTTCCGCAAACGGCGAGCGCGAACCCGCAGACAATAGCTCCGAGAATGCGAGGCAGCCTCAGGTCAAGGACGATGTGCGCTACCGTCCTGTCGGGCTGCGATTGCCCGGTTAAGGCGTTCCAGATCGTCGTGTAGACCTCGGAAGGGCTGATGGGGTAAGACCCCAGCATGGCAGAATATGTTGCAAGGACGATGCAGACTGCCAGACATATCAGGATAAAGATCACCTTCTTCCTGACAGAGCCCAAGTACGATTCCCTGAACCCTCCCGATGCGTGAGAGTCCGCTGTCCATTTCATGTTTGGCGGATGGCTCGTGCGTATATTAGTGTTACGAATTTTTATTTAGTATGTCGTCAATCTCGACGCAATGAATCCTCTCCGGAACCACTGGGACGTCCGCTCCGCCGAATACAATGACTTCGTCGTCAAGGGATATTCGAATCTCAGAGAACGCCGCGCCTGGCAGGACCACTTCACCTCCATCCTAGGAGATGAGAAGCTGAAGGTCCTCGACGTGGGATGCGGTCCCGGGATCGTGTCCATGCAGCTTGCAGACCTCGGACATGACGTGACATCCGTGGACTTCTCCGAGAGGATGTTGGAGTTCGCTAGGCAGAACGCCGCGGACAACGGCCTGTCCATCGATTTCCGCCACGGAGATGCCATGTCATTGGAGTTCGAAGACGACTCGTTCGATGCCGTGGTCAGCGACTACATGCTCTGGACAGTTCCGGATCCGGAGAAGGCCATATCCGAGTGGTTCAGGGTGCTGAAGCCCGGCCATGTGCTCGCCTGCACCGACGGGGACTGGTTCCACGACGAGCTGTCCACTCCGTTCAGGAACAGGGTGTCAGAGCACTTCGTCCGCAAGGACCACAAAGGCATGGAGAGGTGCGAGAGCAGCGACTCTTCGCTGGACCACCTTTGGTCCGCGGGTGCTGTCCGCCCCCGCGACGACGTCAGGATGCTGGAGGATGCGGGGTTCCGGGACGTCCGTGTGATTGAGAACGTCCAGAAGAAGGTCCTGCACGGGAAGAGATACCTGGCGTACGGCTTTACCAACAACCACTTCACTGTGACGGCCGTGAAACCACGCTATGAGACATCGTAATCAAGACAATCCGTGACGGAATCACACCAAATCTGGTTCTAATCACGCCAAGAATCGAGACAATCACGCCAATCGGTTGTCTCGATTCCATCAGACGTTCACTATCCAGGTGCTCTTGCGGTTGTTACCTTCGCGCGTCAGGGAGCCCGATCCAATCAGCTCCCCTATGGTCCTGCTGACAGTCCTGGTGCTGACCCCGACCTCGGACGCGATCTCCTTGATCGTGGCGTTCCGGTGCATAGAGACGTATCTCAGGATCTGTGCGCCCACCTCATCGGGCTTCGTTCCCGCAGGCGCGAGCGTTATGACAGTGACCGTCCTGAGAGGATCGGACTCCTCCGATAGAGATGCATCGAGGATGGCCCCGTCGTCGACCGCTTTGAATATCGAGCGTATCCCCGACCCCATCTGCTCGACCGGCCCGATCCCCAGCATCATGCGCATCATGGTGCGGTTCCTCGGATCGCTGATGCCGCCTTCTCTGGCCTTCGGAAGAGGTATGCGCATCCCGCCCGGGTTGGAGAATGCGATCTTCCTTCCATCGAACACCACGGTCGTGCCTCCGCTTCCACGGTAATCTGCATGGAGGAGCGTGTTGACCAGCGCTTCTCTGATCGCCGTCAGGGCCTCTGAACCGCTTCTGCGGACCATGCCATCGAGCTCGAACGGGACTCCGATCTTCATCGACAGCCTGGAAGCCACCTCGGTCAGGAACTTGAACACGTTCAGCTCCGAACCGATATCGTCCGAGTTCAGACGGTATGTGTACCGCTCATCACCTGTCTCTTCCCTGTAATCGAGACGGAACTCCGAGAACTCGCGCAGGATGCATGGGACCTTCCCGAACATCAGCAGACCGGCCCTGGTGGGATGGAGCCTGCCGTCCTTCTTGGAGACGGCACCGAGCATGAGAAGGACCTCTTCGGAAGATTGGTCTGTCCATCCGTTGAGATGACTGCCGTCTCTGAGCATGGAGATGTACCTCCTGATGTCGTCCTTGATGAAGCAATCGCATCCGTCGATCTCCAACAGAAGCAGGTTGTCCTGGTCGTCGTTGTACGCGTCGCGAAGCATCGAGCGGACCTCGTCCTTCCTGCAGACATGGTCTCCCTCTTGATTCCGCTTGTACGTGAACCGGTCCATGTTGCCATTGAGGTACACAGGCTTGTCCTCGCGGCGGGCAGGCGGGACAGTGATGACAATCACGCTCTTCCCGCTCACATCCAGAACGGAGATATCGCGTGAACGGAGAATGTTGGAACTGACCTTGGAAGGGTTGTTCAGCGTATCCCATAGCTGTTCTGTGAAGGATTCGGACGAACCGACCCCAGTCACTTCATTTGAGCCTCTGCTTCCGGAGACCCCTATGATGATATCTCCGCCAGAAGCATTTGCCATCGCGGAGTAGGTCTCAAGAACTGTCTGTATGCCAAGAGCTGCGTCCTTGTAAGCAACTTTGACGCCCTCTGGACCGTATGATTCAAAGATTTCTGATTCGGATGTCATTGACGTGGATTTTTATGTTGGACCATCG
Organism: Bacteroidaceae bacterium; assembly: GCA_963656905.1. Lineage (GTDB taxonomy): Archaea > Thermoplasmatota > Thermoplasmata > Methanomassiliicoccales > Methanomethylophilaceae > Methanoprimaticola. The sequence continues at coordinate 20,601 of CAVKKO010000009.1, forward strand.
AAATGCTGCTCAGATGCGTGAAACCGGCTTCAGCGACCCGAGTATTCGATGATAGACAGTTTCTTTAAGGTGGTGTGCGATGAATAGTGTGGAGGAACAGTCCCTTGCGGGACCGGATGCGTTTCGGGTGCATCAGCCCCTGACTTCCCTTACGGGATGTCAATCGTGATTGTGACCTCGGGGGTCTCAATCACGACATGAATACCGGTACACCGATATTCGATGTGGATCGAACAGATCCTAAACACCTCCTACCGGGACGGCTCCACACTAGCCGAAAGTTGTGAAGTCCTCCAGCTAGTGGGACTTCTCGCCTCGCGGCAGAAGCCCAACGAGCCGTCCCGCATTTCAAAGTATCGCCGTTTGTTCGCTGTTTTATAACTACGCGCCACTAGACGCGCCAATGTGCATGCCATATCGTTGACATAATAGATGTGCCTAAACGATCTAATCTGATGAAACCGACCTCGAAGACCTGAAGAACCGATGATAGACAGTTTCATTAAGATGGTGTGCGATGAATAGTGTGGAGGAACAGTCCCTTGCGGGACCGGATGCGTTTCGGGTGCATCAGCCCCTGACTTCCCTTACGGGATGTCAATCGTGATTGTGACCTCGGGGGTCTCAATCACGACATGAATACCGGTACACCGATATTCGATGTGGATCGAACAGATCCTAAACACCTCCTACCGGGACGGCTCCACACTAGCCGAAAGATCGAAGTCCAGCTAGTGCGGACTTCTCGCCTCACGGCAGAAGCCCAACGAGCCGTCCCGCATTTCAAAGTATCGCCGTTTGTTCACTGTTTTATAACTACACGCCAAGCGGACGAATCCGCAGGCATGGGTGACAAGACAGAAAAGAATGGAAGCAAGCCCGCCCCCCTGAATCCGGAAGGCGGGCTGAAGAGGGGCCGGGCCCCGTTTCAGATCAGATCAGGTCCTCGAACCCTTCGACGACCTTGGGGAACTTCTCTTTGACGACCTTCAGGAGGTTGTACACGTTGACCTCCCCGATGTCCGAGTCCTTGATGAGCTTGATGAGCTCGTCGATGGTCTCGTCGTCCAGGGAAGCGAGCTTCTCCTTGGCCATCCAGTTCCTGAAGAGCTTGTCCTCCATCCTGTCGCGCCACATCTTCTCGTAGGGCATGAGGGCCTTCTTGGAGAAGTCCCCCGTCTTGGCGCACTCGGTGAGGACCTTGCCTGCGTACATCCCTGTCCTGCAGGCGTGGCAGATCCCTCCGCCGGTGATGGGGTCGATGATCCTCGCGGCGTCTCCGACCAGGACGATGTTGTCGTCCACGGCGCAGTCGAGGCCGGGGCATGTGGAGACGAACCCTCCCATGACCTCGAGGCACTGGCCCTTGTTCAGGCGGGGGTCCTCGGCGATGAACTTGTCGAGGTAGTACTTCGCATCGGCCTTGCCCTCGCAGAGCCTTCCCATGACGCCGATACCGACGTTGGCGACGCCGTTGCCCTTGGGGAAGATCCATACGTATCCTCCGGGAGCCACAGACCCGATGACGAACTCGCAGTAGTCGGGAGCGCAGTCGATGTTGCACATCCTGTACTGGATGCAGGAGTCGATGTCGCTGAGCTTGAG
>CAVKKO010000009.1:22215-30630 GCA_963656905.1 Bacteroidaceae bacterium
GTCGGCGGCCACGACGCACTTGGCGCGGATCTCGATCTCCTCGCCCATGCTCCTGGCTTTGATTCCGACGATCTTCCCGCCCTCGCGGATTATCCCCGTGCAGGAGGTGCGGAGCATGATCTGCGCTCCGGCCTCGGCGGCGTCCCTTGCGAGGGCCTTGTCGAACAGGTGCCTCTCCAGCACGTATCCGACTTCGGATCCGGCCTTGGACTCGTCCAGCTGGAACGTGGTCCCCTGGGGGGACTTGATGATCGCTCCTTTCATGTCGGCGCGTATCCAGGTCGGGTCGGGCTTCACCCCGACCTCCTCGAGCCATTTCTTGGAGACTCCCTCGGCGCATCTGAGGGGGGCTCCGATCTCGGCCTTCTTCTCGATGAGGATGGTCTTCAGGCCTCCCTGGGCGCAGAACTTGGCCGCCATGCTTCCGCCGGGACCTGCCCCGACGACGACTATGTCACACTCGTAGGTCTTCATGGGATCACTCCATTGAAAGGGCTGCCACGGGGCAGAGCTTGACGCATCTTCCGCATTTGATGCAGTCCTCGTTGAACTCGAGGACGAAATCATTCAGGAATATGGCGTTCTTGGGACAGGATCCCACGCATCCTCCGCAGTGGAGGCATTTGTTGACGTCTACCTTCATCTCACTCACTCCGAAATAGGTTCATTCCTCGTCCTTGGGGACGATGAGGGCAGCCGCAAGCTCCTTGGCCTCGGCGGCATGGGTCTTCTTCCACTCCTCCAGCGGAACGGAGAACTTCTGCTCGATCTCCTTCCTGAACTCCGGCCCGGAGTTGTAGGCGCAGAAGGGGTAGATGCGCAGGTCAGGGGTGATGTAGTGGACCCCGCAGCGCCTGACCCTCTCGATGTCGTAGTTGTAGCTGTCCTGGAAGTGCATCCCTGCGACCAGCATCATCTTCCACGAGAAGGCGGCCAGGGTGTCCTTGGACTTGTCGGACATGACGTCCTTGATCAACGAGACGAACTTGCCCTTGGTGAGGCCCTCGGGCATCTTGCTCTCGTCCACGCAGCTGTTCAGCAGCTTGACCAGCTTGGCGACGTAGAGCTTCTTGAACCTGGAGTTCTCGGCCTTGTCGGCGATCTCGTTGAGGCCGGCGGAGAACCTGGTGACGTCCACGAACCTGGGGAAGGGCACGACGTTGCCCTTGTCGTCCTGGAACAGGTAGGTGGCGATCCCGCAGTGCGGATGGGTGGTGAACGTGACCTTGTTCTGCCCGAGGATGATGGACGCGAACTTGGATATGGGCGCGACCACGGGGACGGGGTACCAGTCGTCCTTGCCCGCGTAGCCGGTCTGCTCCTCCACGCACTTGACCAGGTCGGGGAGGGTGAACCTTCCGGACTCGACCTCCTCGTGGGTGACCCTTCCGGTGAAGGCGATGGGCTGGAAGTTGACTCCCCTGACGATATCGGCGTTGTCGAAGGCGAACTTCACGATGTCTCCGACGATGTCATCGTTCATGCCCTTGCCCACGACGGGGACGAGGACCACGGACGGAGGCTTGAGACCGTCCTCCTTGAGCTTCCTGCAGTTCTCGAGCACTCCGAGCTTGACCGCCATCATCTTCCTTCCGCGGGACCTCATGTAGACCTCGTCGGTCAGCCCGTCGAACTGGAGATAGATGGTGTTCAGTCCGGCCTCCTTGGAGGCCTTGAGGAACTCGTAGTCCTTGGCGAACTTGATCCCGTTGGACGCGACCTGCACCTGGGCGAACCCCAGCTGCTTGGCGTCCCTGACCACGTCCACGAACCTGGGGTACACGGTGGGCTCGCCTCCGGCGAACTGGACAGCCGTGCACTTGATGGGCTTCTCTGACCTGAGGGCCACGAGCATGTCGTGGACCTCGTCGTAGGTGGGCTCGTAGACGTAGCCCGCATCGTTCGCGTTGGCGAAGCAGATGGGGCAGTTCATGTTGCACCTGTTGGTGAGGTCGAGGTTCGCTATGGCAGTGCATGACAGCATGTCGACCCTCTGGCCGTCGATCGTGATATGGACGGTGTCGTCGGGGTTGTCTCCGATGGTGCGGTCCATTGCGTTGTGGAGCCCCACTCCGTCATAGGCGTACTTCTCGGCCTTCAGGTAGAGGTCCACATCGGACCAGTAGACGTCCGAGAACTTGCCGTGCTCAGGGCAGGTCTTCTCCATGTAAACCTTGCCGTCCTTGGCGAAGATGTCGGCCTCAAGGATCTTTCCGCACTCGGGGCAGATCGATTGGGTCTTCTTCGGAAGTCCCTTCTTGATGGCATAATTTGTCGCTGTAATCGTCATGGTACTGGGCTTGCAAAGTTCTCAAGGTATAAAAAATAATTATAGAGCGCGCGACCCCGGAACGGTGCTTTCCGGGATATACCCAGCCTTCAGGAGAAGTCGGTGCGGAGATTGGTCTGGAACCTGTGCACTTCTCCGGGTATGTTGGTGGGGTACTTCCCGTTCACGCAGGCGAGGCAGAGGTCGTTCTCCTTGAAACCGAGGGCCTCGACGAGCCCCGCGATGCTGATGTATCCCAGGCTGTCAGCTCCGATGATGTCCTTGATCTCGTCCACCGTGTGGTGGTTGGCGATGAACTGGTCTCTGGACTTCATGTCCACCCCGTAGTAGCACGGAGCGATGATCGGAGGGCTGCCGATGCGCACGTGGACCTCCTTGGCCCCCGCGCTGCGGAGCATGGCGACCAGCTTCTTCAGGGTGGTCCCCCTGACGATGCTGTCGTCGACGATCATGATGCGCTTGCCGCTGACGGTGCTCCTGATCGGGTTCATCTTCATGGACACTGCCCACTCCCTCTGCTTCTGGTCGGGCATGATGAAGGTCCTCTCGACGAACCTGTTCTTCATGAAGCCCTCTTCGTAGGGGATGCCGGTGGCGCAGGAGAACCCGATGGCATGCGCGCGCCCGGAGTCCGGGACGGGCATGACAAGGTCCACGTCGGCAGGGCACTCCCTTGCGAGGATCTCCCCGATCTTCCTGCGGACATCGTAGACCTCCCTGCCGTCGATGACGGAGTCGGGCCTGGCGAAGTAAACCCACTCGAACATGCAGAGCGCCTTGGGGTGCTCGGCGGGCGGGGGGTAGATCTTGAACGTGTCCTTGGTGATCTCGCAGATCTCCCCGGGCTCGATGTCGCGGATGAGCTCCCCGTGGAGCGTGTCGATCGCGGCGCTCTCCGAGACGGCGATGTACCCGCCGTCGATCTTCCCGAGGCAGAGCGGCCTGAAGCCGTACATGTCGCGGATCGCGAAGAGGCGGTCGTTGATCAGTATCGTGAGAGAATAAGCGCCGTCGAGCTCCCCCATGGTCGCCCTGATGGCCTTCACGGGGTCGTTGTACATGGTCATGTACTTCCCGAGGAGCTTGGTGACGAGCTCGCTGTCAGAGTCGGTGAGGAAGGTCCAGCCCTCCTTCATGTACTTCTCCTTGAGCTCGGCGAAATTGGTTATGTCGCCGTTGTGGGCGACGGCCACCGTGCCGAAGTTGGTCATCACGGTGAGAGGCTGGGCGTTCTGCACGCTCTTGGAGCCCGTGGTGGAATACCTGACGTGCCCCACGCCCACGTGGCCCAGGAGGGTCTGCAGCTCATCCTTCGGGATGGCGATGTTAACGAGGCCGTTGCCTTTGATGGTCTCGATCGTCTCCCCGTTGAAAACAGAGATGCCCGCGCTCTCCTGGCCACGGTGCTGGATGATCATGAGGGCCGTGTACAGAGCAGATGCTACGTCGAAATCACCGCTGACCCCGACGACTCCGCAGCTGTGCTCTGGTCCGGCCATGCAATCGCCTTAATCGCGGAGCTTGGCCCAGTTGTAAGACCTGATGGTGGCGGTCTTGCCGTATCCGCAGGAAGCGCAGACGCCCTTCCTGACGTGGTAGGCGCGCTTACCGCACCTGCGGCAGGGTATGTGAGTCTTGTATTTGTTGTGCCTTCCCTGTGCGGGTGTTCCCTTTCCCATGATCAATCACTCCTCTTGTGTGAAATGTAATCCCGTTTCGTTACGGGTCCGCAGCCGTACCCAGATGGTCCGAGACCATATGATGTCGACCACGTCTACCCTTGGACGATACGGCATTCCATATATGAACCTTACGAGAACGCCCTTCCTGACAGGACGTTCCAGAGGCCCTCATGCGGTCAGACGAACGCTCCTATCGTGGGCGCGTCCAGACGGTCCATGTCGTAGAAGATTATCGCCTCGCGGACGCCTTCCGCCCCGCATCCGATGCCCATGAAGTGGTCGAGCATCGACATCCTCCACAGCAGGTCCATGACGGTCACGGACAGGCATCCGTAGTAGGCGTTGGACATGTCGTCCTCGTAGCCGTTCTCGTCCATCAGCGCGAAGACGCTTCCCATGAAGCTGTCGCGGCCGTTGAGGGTGCCCACATAATCTGACAGCACCTTCATGCCCTGCTGGTCGGGGGCCTTCAGCCTGATGTCCGCCGGATCGGCCTCGCCCTTGAAGTGCAGGTCGCCGGCATCGTCCATGACGTTCCACACGATCTTGTCCGGCCCTGCCATGAACATGTTCCAGTTCCAGTCCCTGTCGCAGTACACCGGAACGCTCATGGGGTCCTGGGACGACATGGAGTCCAGTGCGGAGTCCATCCCCGCCTCCTCCAGCGAGGGCAGGTCCAGGTCCCTCTCGGGCTGCGTCCCGGCCAGGGACATCACGGGCTCGATCTGGGCCAGGTCCATTATCCTGCTGAGGTATGCGAGATCTGTGAACATCGACAGGTTCTCGGACACGGACATCCTGAGGCCCGACGGATCGGCCATGACGCCTGCCTCCCTGCAGTTGGAGTAGAACTCCCTGTAGACCGCGGAGGACTCCTCCATGGCGGCGCGGATCCTGGAATCTGCGGATGAGACGAGGGCCTTGGCCTCGGCCAGGGCATCGGCGCCCTGCCCGGTCCATGCGCCCCTGCATGAGAGGTCCAGCTCCACCTTGAGACGGTCGCTCGCATAGAGATGGTATGGGAACTGCCTGCAGTAAGCGGTCCTGTGGTCGTAGACTGTGCACCTCCTGTTGTTCAGGAAGACGCACGATCCGCATCCCTTCTTCATCGCCAGCGCGAAGTGGGAGTCGGGGCCCTTGGTCTTGACCATGGATTCCGGATGGCTGCTGCGGAAGAACGCGCGCTCCTCCGGGAGCACCTCCGGCTGGCAGAGGCAGCACATCCCGCACTCGCTGGGGCATTCCACCTTCCTTCCTGAAACCTCTGAATAATCGACTTCGTAATCGGCCACAGACATCACTCCCGATGGGCTCTCCGCAGAACTCCCCATCCTGCACCTGGACCTCGCCCCTCACCATAACTGTTTCGGGGAAGACGGCCCTGTATCCGCCGTATGGGGAGTGCCCGCACTTGCTGTGCAGCGCTTTGACATCGATCTGGGAGGCTTTCCTCATGTCGTATATCTGGAAATCGGCATCGTATCCTTCGGCGATCCGGCCCTTGCGGAGGGAGAACAGCCTGCCGGCGTTCTCGGCTCCCATGGACACCGCCAGCTGCATCGGGATGTCCCCGCTGCGGACCAGCTCCATCGCCATGGGCATGGTGGTCTCCACGCCCGGGATCCCGGACGGGGCGGCGTCGAACTCCTGCTCCTTGTCCTCGACCGTGTGCGGGGCATGGTCGGAGCCGAACATGTCTATGGCTCCGGCCAAGAACCTTGAGTACAGCTCCCTGCGGTTCTCCGGGCCGCGTATCGGCGGATTGACCTTGTACCTTGCATCGGCGTGGCGGTCCACGTCGAAGGTCAGATGGTGCATGGTGACCTCAGTGGAGAAACCGGCGGCCTTGGCCATGTCCAGCCCCTCCGGGGTGGTGAGATGGCAGATGTTGATGCTCCTGCCCTTGAAATTCGATGCGAGCCTCCGTATCGCGTTGAGCTCCGCTTCAGCGGGACGGTTGCGCAGATGGTCGCGGGTGCACCTCCCCACATCATGGAGTATGAGATGGTCGTCCTCGGCATGGACGCTGACCCTCTTCCCGGTTGAGAGGGCGTTGGACACCGCAGGGACTAGCTCATCGTCCTCGTCCAGGAGGATGTTCCCGGTGGTGGAGCCCATGAACAGCTTGAATCCGGGCACCAGAGGCGCCAGCGAAGCGGCGTTGATGTTCTCGGTCACAGCGGCGAACAGCCCGTAGTCCACGTTGGCCCTCCCTCTGACGGATGCCTTCTTGTCCATCAGCGACTGGAGGTCGGTGACAGGAGGCTTGGTGTTGGGCATGTCCAGGACGCAGGTGACCCCTGCATGGACGGCCGCCAGCGTCCCGGTGCCGAAGGTCTCCTTATGCGTCATCCCGGGATCGCGGAAGTGCACATGGGGATCGATGAAGCCGGGCAGCATGATCTGGCTTGTGCCCAGCTCGATGCGCTCGTCGCCTCCTCTGACCAGCTGTCCGACTGTCACAATCCTGCCGTCGGCGATCCCCACTTCGCGGTACTTCAGCTCCCCGTCGACGAAGGCCCTTCCTGCGATCACTTTCTCGATGTACATCCTCAACCCTCTGTGATGTCGCCGCGAGGCTCGGTCTCGCGGAATATGCGCCCCTGGAACCTTGAGATGACGGCCGCAGGGTGCGTCCATGCGTCGGGCGGCAACCCGGCCTTGTAAGAAAGATTGGCCAGGAACTCGGCTGCGTCCCATCCGAACTCGCCCGGGACCTGGGGGAGCAGCAGCCCCCTGTAGCCCATGAGCTCCAGGATGAGCCCGTCCCTTCCGATCACGACGGAGTCTCTGATCTCCTCCGGAGACCCGGACATCCTGGACGGCGGCGTGAGCACGGTGACCTCGAAGACCACCTTGCCCAGCTCCTCCGGCTTCAGATCGGGGAACCTGGGGTCGTGGCATGCGCCCCTGGCGGAACGGCATATGGCCTCCCCCAGCGGGAACACGGGCATCGGATACCCTATGCATCCCCTCAGGGCATGCCCCGGACAGGTGCTCAGGGTCACGAACGCGCCCGACGGCTCGGAGAACGCCCCGTCGACAGGAACAGGGACGCTCCCTCCGATGACCTCGGCTTCGGCGGCGGCCCTGGCCAGGCGCACCGCTTCCGTCCCTTCGGAGAGGTTCATTCCTCTCCGTCTTCCTCATCGTCGGAATTGATCTCGACCTTCTGGACCTTCTTCGCTCCGCAGCCCTCGTTAGTCCTGCAGGCGGTGGCCTTGATCTCCTTCTCGGTGGTCTCCGCTGTGTCCTTGACGAAATCCGGTATGGGGGCCTTCCTCATCATGGCCGACATCCCCATCATGAACTCCATGCCCATCGTGATGAAATGCCTCTGGACCTCCGGGTCGGTGAACATGCCGTATGCCGACTTGACGAACTCCTCGGCATGGGCCTTGGCGGCCTCGGCGGAGTCCTGTGCGGCCTCCGCAGCAGTCTTCGCGGTTCCCCTGGCCACAGCCGCGGCCTCTGTGAACCCCTCCTTCTGGAGGCTCATAATGCTCTCGATCAGCTCCCTGTTCTTCGAAACGAACTCGTGCAGCTCCTGCTCAGTAGCCATCTCAATCCCTCTTGAACCTGATAATGAGTTTATTGTCCTTGAAATCTGCTCCGGAGAGCTCCGCTTCCCTGAGGACATCGGGCAGCAGGATGTTCCTCTTCTGGCTGCCCACATGGACCATCAGCGTCGATGCGTCGATCCTGAACAGCTCGACATCCTTGCTCTCGACGAACGGCATGCTCAGGACTAGCCTGTACTTCCCGCCGTCGCTCTCGAACGACATGGGGCTCTGGGAGGAGTACACCTTGGTGGGGTCCTCCGAGCCGTAGATCATGTCTGCCATGGCGTCCAGCTTCTCCAGCCCCCTGAGCTCGGTGGGCATCATCTCGCACGTCTTGATCACCATGGGGTCGAAGGCGTGGTGGATCAGCTCCATGTTCGCCTCCTGCTCCTTGAGCTTGTCCTTGAAGAACCCGCCGTCGCCGGCGGCCTCGGGCAGGACCCTGTTGACGACGAGGGCCTCCACGTTCTTGTTGTAGAGGCAGAGGTATGTGTAGGCGCGCATGGTCTCCTTTATGACCATCTGCTCAGGGTTGAGGACCAGCCTGACAGTGGTGACCTGGGGGTCCTCCAGGATGGCTTTCACGCGCTCCATGTTGTCCTTGATGTCGGAAACGCTGTCCATGACCTCCTTGGAGGGCAGGGGCATGTCCATGATCTTCCCGACGGTGACGCGGGCGATGCCCAGGAGCTTCTTGATCATCGAGAAGCCGCGATCCAGGTACCAGTTCGTCACATCGGGGAAGCTCAGGAGCCTGAGCGTCTCTCCCGTGGGGGCGGTGTCCATGATTATGACGTCGTACTTCCCCTCCTCGCTGAACTGGTTGACGTAGAACAGGGCGGCGATCATCTCCATGCCGGGCATGATGGCCATCTCCTCG
>CAVKKO010000010.1:0-29878 GCA_963656905.1 Bacteroidaceae bacterium
GGGAGATAGGGGAGGTTGAACAGGATCGTGTCGAACCTCCCGTCTATGTTCGAGTATACATCCGTTTCGCGCACATCGATGCAGACGCCGTTGGCTTTGGAATTCTTCTCGGCAAGCGCGACGGCACGCGGATTGATGTCTCCGGCGACGACTTCGCATCCGTTCCTGGCGCAATGGATGGACACCACGCCGGATCCGCACCCGACCTCGAGCACCTTCTCTCCGGGACGGACGTCCAGCGACTCGATGAAGAGGATGCTGTCCTCGGAAGGGGGGTACACCTCTGGATCGGTCTCGATGACGATATCGGGGTCGTACTGCATCTTATCGCATCGGGAACGTCGCGGATGATGATGACCTTATCGCATCCCGTGCCAGGCAAGGGACTTGCAGGTCCTGTCATTCCGGCCCGATCCATCCGCGGAACGGTCGATACATGGCCTACGGACTAGCCCAGAAACGGTTATTACGTGTCGAACAGATTCGCCGTTCATGAACTGGCCGGCGGCATTGATGGCTTCGGGAGTATTGTGCATGATCGTCCTGGCTGCCCCTGCCATCGCCGCGGACGACGAGTCCGACATCCCGGAGCAGTTCACCTACGGAGATTTCACATATTTCGTCGAGGCCCCCGGCGAGGTGGCCCTCACCAGGTACACAGAGCCGGCCGACCCTCCGTCTCAGGTCAGGATCCCCGAGACCTTCGTGCGCGACGGCGTCACCTGGACAGTGGTCGCGATAGAGGATTACGCCTTCTCTGCGGAATCGTGCGGGGAGAAGACCAGGTCCATATACATCCCCGGATCGGTGTCCAAGATAGGCAACTGGTCGTTCTCGTCGATGCACATTGAGAATCTGGAGGTCGACAGCGCAAGCGATCATTACCGGAGCGAGGACGGCGTGCTCTTCGAGAAGCACAGCAACACCCTGGTCCGGTACCCTCCTGCCAAGGCCGGAAGCGAGTATGCCATCAGCCGGGACGTATGCGTGATCGCATCATCGGCCTTCAGCGATGCCGATGCCCTCCATAAGGTGGCCATAGGGGAGAATGTGATCTTCATCGAGTACGCTGCGTTCCAGCAGTGCGAGAATCTGGAGGAGGTGAGCTTTTCCGGCTCCCGCCTGAGGGAGGTAGGGAATGCGGCGTTCTCGGGATGCCTGAGCCTTTCATCCATAGAGCTCCCGGATGGGCTGACATCGATCGAGAAGAGCGCATTCTCGGATTGCAGGTCTCTCGTGACAATCGGCATCCCATCCACGCTCACATCTATCGGGGAGAGGGCGTTCCTCGGCTGCTCTTCTCTGACCGATTTCGACCTGGACAAGGGCAACCGCAGCTTCGTCGTCGAGGACCATGCGCTGTACGCGGTGGACACGAAGGGCAAGTGCACCACGCTGGTCTCTTTCCCTGCCGCATGCGAGGCCACAGAGCTGACGATCCAGCCGGTGGATGCCATATCGCCATATGCCTTCAGCTACTCGCGCCTGACGAAGGTGACCGTCCCGTTCGGGATGACCTCGGTGAGCGCGGCGGCCTTCGCGCAGATGTACTTCCTGGAGGAAGTGTCGCTTCCGTCGTCCATCGCCAAGATAGGCTCCTTGGCCTTCAACGAATGCACGGCGCTGAAGAGCATAGAGCTCGGGGACAATGTGCAGTTCATCGATTACGGGGCTTTCATGGACTGCCTGCAACTGAAGGAAGTCTCCCTGGGCCAAGGGATCTACCACATCGACGACAGCGCCTTCGCATTCACGGCGATAGAGTCCATCGTCCTGCCGGAATCGCTGGGGGAGCTGGGCATGAGCGTGTTCTGGGGATGCAGGTCGCTGTCCTACATCCAGATAGACTCTTCCGATGTCGAAGCGACCGGTTCGCTGGACATCGGCGAGGCGGAGCAGACCGTGACGGTCAAATGCTACCGCGGAGCGCTGAATGACCTGGGCATGGTGAGCGACAACGTCGTTTTCGATTATTACGGCGAGAGGCCGTTCCCTCTCATCAACCTGGTAGGGATCGGGATATGCGCCCTCCTGCTGCTGGGGATACTCAACTACCTGAGGAGGATCTGAGATGAAGGAGAAGAGATCGTTCTTCGGGAACATGGCATCCGTGTTCCGCGACGTGTACGCCAACCGCGTCATACTCAGCGCCATGATCAAGAGGGCCGCCGCGGGGCGCTACAAGAGCACGGCCCTGGGCTTCGCATGGAACATGGTCGCTCCCGTGCTGACGATCCTGGTGCTGTACGTCGTGTTCACCACCATACGCACCCGTCCGATCCCGGACTTCTGGATCTACCTCTGCGCGGGGATGTTCCCCGTGACGTTCATGAGCGGCTGCCTCAAGGGCAGGGCGATCCTGAACAACTCCACGTTCATAACCAAGATGAAGTTCCCTCGGGAGATCGCGGTGATATCGGACGCGCTGATGCAGCTGCTGTCGGTCGTCATCGTCTATCTCATCGTCATCATAGTCATCCTGTCATACTGGAACCCGATGAACTGGGCCGCCGCGCTGATGATACCGGTGATGCTGTTCGTGATGTTCGTGTTCGGTTTAGGTTGCTCGTTCGCGCTGTCCACCGTCTGCGTGTTCATCCGGGACCTGGGCCATTTCATGGCGATAGCCATGCGGCTGGTGGTGTGGATAACGCCCACGTTCTTCATGGCCAGCGAGGCCACCGGAGTCCTGGGGACCATAGTGTGGTACAATCCGTTCACATACTTCGTCGAGGTGTTCCACAGCCTGATCTACTACACCGAGCTGCCGGACCCGACGCACGTACTGATATGTTGTATCCTGGCGGTCGGGACGTTCCTGGTGGGATGGGCCGTGTTCGAGCACTACAAGAACAGGCTCCCGGAGGTGCTGTGATGGACGATGTCGTCATCCGCGTCAGGGGGATGTCCAAGTCCTTCATGATCGACGATCCCGCCTCCAAAGGGTTCCTCCGTAGGAAGAGGATGGAGTTCAACGTCTTCCACGATGTCGATCTGGAGATCCGTCGCGGAGAGGTAGTCGGGGTGATCGGCAGGAACGGAGTGGGGAAGAGCACATTCCTGAAGCTGGTCTCAGGCATCCTGGAGCCCGACGAGGGCGAGGTGGAGGTCACCGGGAACGTCGCCAGCATCCTGGAGCTGAGCATGGGGTTCCACCCGGACCTCACCGGAAGGGAGAACATAGTCATCCGCAGCGAGCTGTACGGGATAACCCGCGACAGGATCGCCGCCGGCGTGGACAGGATCGTGAAGTACGCGGATCTGGGAGCGTTCATAGACAATCCCGTGAGGACCTACTCTTCGGGGATGAAGTCCCGCCTGGCCTTCGCCGTCATGATCAACGTGGACGCTGACATCTACATAATAGACGAGGCCCTGAGCACAGGGGACGCGGCGTTCTCCGCCAAGACCTCTGAGCACCTGAAGAACCTGGTCAGGGAAGGGAAGACCGTGCTGTTCACATCCCACAGCACCGGTGTCGTGGAGTCCACATGCGAGAGGGCCGTATGGATCTCCGACAGGACGGTCAAGATGGACGGTCCTTCGGAGGAGGTCTGTGCGGCATACAAGCGCTCCATAACGGAATCGTTCGAGATCACCAAGTCGCTGGCTGAGGACGGGGCGTCCGGCGCCATGTACCGCCTCGCCACCTTCTACCGCGACGGCAACGGCTGCGAGGCCGACCGCGCCCTATATCTGGAGTGGCTCCAGAAGGCATCCGGGAAGGACCACCCCATGGCCATGGCCGAGTATGCGGACATCCTCGCCTCCGAAGGCGAGACGGAAGCGGCCAAGGAGATGTACAGGAAGGCCGCGGCCGCGGGCAGCTACCAGTCCCGCAGGAAGTACGCCCTGCTCCTGACGCAGGACACATCGGGGATCGGAGAGCTCCGCGAGGCCATGCTGAGGCTGGCGTCATCCGGGTTCCATTACGACGAGTGCGGCTACGGGCAGCTCCTGGTCGGCACCGCTATGTCGGAGCAGGACTACATCGATGCCGCCGAATGGCTCTCCAAGGCTCTGGAGCACGGCAGCATCGACGCCGCCTACGAGCTCGGGCTGCTGTACCGCGACGGCCGCGGAACGGCACGCGACATCGGCCGCTTCATCGAGCTCATGGGCATCGCGTCCGAGCGTGGCCATCCCCGTGCGGCTCAGGAGGTCGCCCGCCTCTATGATGACGGGGTATTCGTGGAGACCGATCAGGCAGCTGCATTCTCATGGTATCTCAGGGGGGCCGAGGCAGGCAACGCCGGATGCATGTACGAGGCCGCGCACCGTCTCGACAATGGCATCGGAACGGACGCCGATCCGGAGCAGGCCCATGCATGGTATTCCCGCTTCGCGGCCGCATCCGTGTCACGGACATTCATGTCGGCCGCCGATGCTCTCCGCAGCAGGGAGCACGACCGCGAGGGCAGCGAAGCCCTGGTGGAGCATTCTGCAGAGGCCCGCAACGCTCGCGCCGCGTCCAAGAAGGCGAGATACAGCGATCCGAAGGAATATTTCGATAAGTGCCTCGCAAGGTCGGGGCTCATGGGTGCGCCCCGCGCCAGGCTGGCCGAGTGCTATCTGAAGGGGATCGGCACCGGGAAGGACGAGAAGAAGGCGTTCAGCCTGTACAAGGACGCCGCCGACGGCATGGACACGGACTCGATGTTCATGGTCGGGCAGATGTACAAGGACGGGACCGGGACGGAAGTCTCGTTCCCGCAGTACAAGTACTATGTCCGGATGGCCGCCGACCGTCGCAACAAGGACGCATCTGCGCTGGTTGCGAAGTGGGACCGTCGCAATTCGAAGCGGAAGAGCACTTCTTGAGCGGGTTCAAAACAGAGATCCCGGGCTCCGGAAGCGGCTTCCGAGGGCTGAATGCACGCAAATGAGCATTAAGGACTATCATCGTGGAGCAGTGAAGACGTATCACTCATCCATCCACGCAAGCCATTATATACCGAGCTATGGAATGGGAATACCAACCAAGATTGTTAACTCAGCACAACGAGATAACAGCAGTTCGGCGTGCGCAAGCACAACGGAAGCTTGGGAGTGTGTTCCACCCAGAAATGGGATGGTTCGGAGAAATCCGAGTCAGGCAGGCACACCTGGCTACGATCCGAGATCGCGGCCGGCGTACGAATATCAGCGGTTGCATCATGAACAGCATTTGGCGCACTGCGCTCAGAAGCGCTGTGAAATGATGTGAAGATCGTGTTGGTGTAGCTCAATGGGCATAAGGCCTCTCAAAGAGAGGAGCATGCCCCGCCATCAGCTGTGCATCTAGCACATTGCCCGCGATGCTTTGGCATCGCTCTTGTGCATTTGCATCTAATGCAAAGCGACTCAGCGCTCCTAGTCTAGCACTAGAAGCTTTGGTCGACAGTCCAGCTGGTGTAGCCCACCGGTAGAGCGTCTCCCCAAAAAGGAGAAGGTAAGGGGTTCGACTCCCTTCCCAGCTGGATACGATGAGCACATTGCCCGCGGCGCTTGCGCCGCTCTTGTGCTCGGCATGTGAGCTTCAGGCCCGCGATGCTTTGGCATCGCTCGAACAGCTCATATGTGCTAATGCCCGCACCGATTGCATGCTCTGCATTCGATGCTTTTGTATCTGGCGCACCTGCAGCGATTGCAGCGTTGATATGGCTCTGATATGCATCAGGCAAGCACGTGAAAGCGCGCTTGTTGTTTGATAACACCGGCCTAGGAAACTAGGCAAAACCAAGGGCGTTTACGCCCTTGGCACCCTCATTTCTATGGAATCCCGATAGCATCATCCCTTCTGCGAGCTGTGCTTTCCGGCGCAGTAGTGCTTGAACCCCGCCTTCGCCAGCCAGAGCATCAGCGATCCGCCGATGATCTCCGCCACCACGAGGCTCCAATAGATCGCATCCAGCGATATCGAGCTGCCGAAGAACAGCAGCACCACGATCAGGATGTTCCTGGCGAACGACGACAGCATCGAGATCTGCGCCATGCGCAGGGACTGGAGTATCGACGAGCCGATGTCTATCATCCCTACGAACGGAATCAGGAGAGCGTAGATCCTCAGCACATGGGCGAACTCCGGGCGGAGCTCGGCCATGGTCGGCGAGTATGTGAACGGTATTATCGCCCAGTCCGCGAACACGAACAGCACCGCGGCGATGACGATCATCCAGAGCATCGTGAGCGATATGGAGTAACGGTACCCCTTCTTGGCCTTCTCGGCATCTTTGGATCCCAGAGCCGCCGAGCACACCGGTATGAGCGCCGAGCCAACAGCTTGGGATACCACCTCCGCCAAGGAGACGAACCTCCAGGGGATATTGTAGAACATGGCCGCCGCCGTGCCGCCGCACGCGATGACGAATATCCTCTGGACCATGGACATCACGCTGATCAGCATGGATTCCGTGGCACGCGGTATCCCGACGAACAGGATGTCCTTCATGTCGCTGAGGTTCGGGCGCATGTCAGATATCTCGAGCTTTAGGAACAGCGTTCCGCGCCTGTACCACCAGAGGCCGATCCCCGCGGATGCAGTCGACGATATGACAGTCGCCCAGCCCGCACCGGCCAGGCCCATGTCCAGTCCGTAGATCAGCACAGGGTCGAGGACTATGTTCACGGCGGCTCCGGCCAGGAGCATGATCATGGACCTCTTGGCCGCGCCTTCGGCACGGATGACTCCGGATATGGTCCCGTCCAGGATCACAAGCGTTCCGGCCAGGACCTGGGGGTAGATGTAGGACTTGCAGAGGCCCATTATGTCCCCTGCTCCCATCATCTCCACTGCCGGGACGACGGCGATGAACAGGAACGGAGTCGTCGCGATGCCGATGATGACCGACAGCACCAGGGTCTGCGAGGCCAGCCGGTTGGCGGATGCATGGTCGTGCCTTCCGAGGCATCTGGCGATGGCCGTCGCCGCGCCGATCCCGATGCCTGTCCCAAGTCCGGAGACTATCCAGTAGAACGGGGATATCGTCGACACCGCAGAGGACGCATCCGAGCCTAGCCCGGAGCACCACGAGGTGTCCGCGAAGAGGTTGATCTGGACCACCAGATAGGATATGATAAGCGGAAGGAGCATCGAGCGTATCGCCTGGCCCGGCTCGCCGAGCATGCGCTTCAGGTCCTCGCTCTCCTCCTCAGCCATGCCGAAGCCATGTGTCGTGCGGATATTTCAGACCTCCGAGCATCGCCGATGCGAAAGGAGGATATCCGATACTTGGATTCAGACATCATGATCCAGCTCGACATCCTCTGCGTGGGCGCTCTGGAGCGCGATGCGGACGGGAACATACTGAAAGCGGACTCCACATCGGTGCTGATCCGCACGGACAAGCATCTGATCGTCATCGATCCCAGCACGAAGTACATGAAGCCCGCTGTGAAGACGTCGTTCAAGCAGATCGGTGTGTTCCCCCACGATGTCGATATTGTGATACTCACCCATACTCACAGCGACCACATCGAGAACCTGGACCTGTACAAGAAGGCGAAAGTCTACGTCCACAAGGGCGGGAAGACCGAGATCCCGGGCGCGACCATCGTCGACGCCGACGAGCTGGAGATCTGCCCAGGTGTCCGCATGGTCCACACCCCAGGCCATTGCACAGAGGAGTCCAGCGTGTTCGTGGAAGCCGACAGGAGATACGTCATCGCAGGGGACACCATCCCGCTGGAAGACAACTTCAGGAAGAACGTGCCTCCCGCATTGAACACGGACGCCCGCCTGGCGAAGGAGAGCATGGACCGCATCAGGAAGTTCGCCGACGTCATCGTTCCCGGCCACGGCTTCCCGTTCATGGCGTGAATCCGGGAGAAATCTTTAAGCACGGCGCAGGCTACGAGTTGAACATCGAGGTGGGAACATGATTCAGAGGGAGATGCCCGACACCATCGTCTACGAGTGCCCCGATTGCGGGGAGGAGACTGACCATCAGATACTGAAAGGCAGGATGGGCAAGGCCACTCTGGAGGGGACCTTCAGATGCAACGTCTGCGGGAAGGTCTCCAGCGAGACCATCAAGATCCCCGAGCTGATCACCGTTCCGGTGATCTACAGCGACGGGGACATCTCCGAGCCCAGGACCGCCACCCTCGAGAGCAACGACATCGTCGCCATCGACGACGAGTTCGAGCTCGACGACGGGATGCTGGTGTGCATAACGCACATCGACGTGGACGAGGGCAAGAAGGTCAAGAAGGCCCTGGCCACCGATGTGAGGAAGCTGTGGGTGAAGAGGTTCGACGTCCTCAGCGTGAAGGTCTCCGTCAACGACAACAGGAAGACCTATCCTCTGAGGATCGAGGCCGAGCCCGACGACGAGTTCGTCGTGGGCACGCAGCTGGAGTTCGAGGACTTCGACTGCCTGATCCATGCCATAAAGACGAAGCACAGCCTGGTAAGGCGCGGCTCCGCCGAGGCAAGGGACATCACCAGGATCTACGGGAAGATCCGCAAGAAGAGGTACGACGTCCTCGCTTTCGACGACGATGAGGAGTTCGACGAGTCGGACTACATCATCGACGACGATATCGAGTGATATTTTCCAATTCCATGCTTCCGAGGGCAGAGCCCCTCGGAAGTCACTGCTCATCGTCCAGGATCGGGTCCAGGACGTCCGAGATGTTCTCGGACTCTATCGTCAGGTCCGCGGCCTCCGACGTGTAGGGGTCCGTCGGGTTGAACGCTATCGACAGCCCGGACTCTTTGAACATCCCTATGTCCGTGAACGAGTTCCCGATAGACACGGTCCTCTCCTTCGTGGTGCCGTACTTCTCGATGAAACGCCTGACGTTGATCCCTTTGTCGCGGAGGTCCACGTTCATCTTTCCCTCTCCGGTCAGGCGGCCGTCCTCGTAGGCGCAGAGCTCGTCCGCGACATAGTCGTCGAACCCGAATTCCTTCACGAGCATCTCCGCGGCCAGGTTGATGCCGCCGCTGACTATGACGCATTTTATACCGTTGTCCGTCAGGCAGGCTATGGTTTCCTGTATCCCTTCGATGAGGGGCATGTCCCTGAAGGTGCGGGCGATGTCATTGAGGCTGGTGTCCGGCTTCTTGTTCGTCCACAGGGCTATGTCCCTGCGCATGAACTCCGGCTCGTCGATCTCGCCGTTGACGAAGGCCTGGTAAGCGGGCTCGTTGTCCACTTCGTAGCACTGGTGCACCCAGCACCAGGAGCTCCTGACCCTTGTCAGGGTGCCGTCCATGTCGAAGCAGACGAGATCGTATTTCCTCATGGTGCGGGACATGTGCCGGAACTAGATAAGGCGGTCGTTCGGGGCAATGTTAATCATGGGGCGGCGGTTCCGGAGGGCATGATGTCCCTGGCCGACGCGCTGACCCTGTCGAGGGCGGTCCTCGCAGCGCCGGTCGCGCTGGCCTTGGCGTATTTCCTGGATGGAGGCTCCGTCCTGCCGTTCCTGATTCTGTATCTGGTTGCATTCGCCACGGACTATCTGGACGGGAAGGCCGCACGCTCGAAGGCTGTTTGCACCGAGCACGGAGCGAAGATGGACGTCCTGGCGGACCTGCTGGTGGCCGGGGCCTCATCCATCGTCTTGGCGATGTACGGGCAGCTGCATCCGGCCTACGTCGTCCTGATGCTTCT
Organism: Bacteroidaceae bacterium; assembly: GCA_963656905.1. Lineage (GTDB taxonomy): Archaea > Thermoplasmatota > Thermoplasmata > Methanomassiliicoccales > Methanomethylophilaceae > Methanoprimaticola. The sequence goes on from CAVKKO010000010.1 coordinate 9,603, forward strand.
GCAGTTCGCGGTGTTCTTCGGGCTAAGCGATGTCCATCTGAAGTACGACCGTTGCGGTCGCATCGCCGGATAGCTGTTCTGTGCCCTGCCCTTGGCCGCTGTCGTCCTTCACGGTGCCGTATGGGCTGCGATGGCCGTTCCGGTCCAGGTTGCCATATGCGCTTTGGCTATGGTCTCCATGCTCAGAAGGGTCAGCGGCGCCTTATCCCGGCGACCGCGATGATGAAGAAGACAGCCGTCGCGATGAGCACGAAGGCCATGCTCGATGCGGCATCGAACCCGAAGCCTCCGAGCGATATGTCGAACCCCATGTCGTGCCTGAACTCTGCCAGCGTCTCCGCGGGAGCCCCTGCGAACACCGAGTCCAGCGCATCCCCCGCCAGGCTGTCGCGGAACAGCGAGGCCATGTGGCTGGCAGGAACGATCCCGGAGGCCGCCTGCATCCCGGCAGGCATGGTCCCCGTCGGCATGTAGATCCCGGCCAGGAACCCGATTATGATGCTCATGACCATGAAGAATCCGGAGAACGCGCCGGTGCTCCTGAGGAATGATGTCATCGCATAGATGATGATCGATCCCGACAGCGACGACGGGATCAGGAGCGCGGCTGTGGCAGCGAGCCCTGAAGCGCTCAGAGGGCATCCGGTGGCAGCAAGGTATGCGACGCACACTGCCATAGACATGATGCTCATGGCGAAGCCCACGAAGAAAGTGCTGAGGATGTACCCGCAGGCTATCTCCGCAGGGGACATCGGCGTCACGAGGATGTCCCTGAGCCTGCCCGTGGACCTGTCCTCGACCATCGTCTGCAGCGATCCGGCGGATGCCGTCACAGGCACTATCGCGAGTATGCCTGCCATCACCCATGCGTCTACAAGATTGGACATGCCGTCCATGTCCGGATAGGACTCGATCAGCATGTTCCTGAGGAACAGCAGATAGAGCATGATTATGATGATGACAGCCATCAGCGAGAACACGACCGCCGAGCGGTCCCTGAAGAAGCACAGGATGTTCCTCTTGGCCAGTGCGAGCGCTCCGTTCATTCCGTATCGCCCCCGGTTATTGCGATGAAAGCGTCGTCCAGCGTCCCGGACCTGACCTCGAACGACAGGATGAGGGAGTCCAGGGCCTTGACTAACGGCACAGCATCGGATGTGGATGCCAGATCCACGGTCACGACGCCGTGCTCCACCCTGTATCCGACTTCCATGACGTCGAGGACGGCTTTCGCCTTCTCCATGTCCGCGGGCTCGAACGTCATCCTGTCCTTGCAGAACCTGTCCCTCAGCATAGAAGGGGTCCCGTGGGCGACTATCGAGCCATGATCGATGATGACGATGTCGTCCGCTCCGGAGGCCTCCTCCATGTAGTGCGTCGTCAGGAGGACGGTCATCCCCTTGGAGCGGTTCAGCTCCCTGACGGTGCTCCAGATCCTGGAGCGGGTCTGGGGGTCCAGGCCGGCCGTGGGCTCGTCCAGCAGGAGCAGCTTCGGCCTGTGGACAAGGGCCCTGGCGATGTCCGCCCTGCGCCTCTGGCCTCCCGACAGCTTCCCGTACATGCGGTCCGCGAACTCCGTGGCGTCAGCAGTGGAGATGGCATCATCGACAGCGCTGTCCAGCTCGTCTTCGGGGATCCCGTACATCGAGCCGCGGATGCGGATGTTCTCCCTGACAGTCAGCCTGCCGTCCATCATGGGGTCCTGGAAGACGACGCCCATGTCGGACCTGACGATCGGGTCGGAAACGTCATGCCCGAATATGGACGCATCTCCGGAATCGGCTTTCAGAAGCGAGCATATGATGGATATCGTCGTGGACTTGCCGGCTCCGTTGGGTCCGAGGAAAGCGAAGAACGTGCCCTCGGGCACCGAGAACGAGATCCCTTTCACGGCTTCCAGGTCCCCGAAGCTCTTGCGGAGGTCCTTCACGGCGATAGCATCCATAGTGAGTTATGCAATTCAAACGATATAACAGGTCGCGGTGACCGTACCCAATCCTTATAGCACGGCTACGATACACGGGGCATGATCACGATCATCGGCACGGGGCACGTCTTCAACCTGGCGGAGCCTGTGTCGTTCATCGTGAAGAACACCTGGCCCGATGCCGTGCTGATCGAACTGGACGTTGCCCGTTACCAGTACCTCATGAACCGTCAGGAGGGCCCGGCGCAGGAGGACGAGACCTCCGGCGCATCTGCCATCTACAAGCAGACGGCGAAGTACCAGCAGAAGATGTCCGAGGAGAACGGGACCCAGGTCGGAGGCGAGTTCCTGGCGGCCGTGAACACGGGCCGTCTGGCAGGGGCCGAGATCATCCCCATAGACACCAACGCCATGCAGGTTCTTGATGAGATGTGGGGCGAGATGTCCTTCAAGGAGAAGCTCCGCTACAGGCTATCGGGGATATCGGACAGCATCGGGGGCATGAGGAAGGTCGAAGATGTCCAGACGCAGTTCGCTCAGGACGAGGAGCGCTACATCGAGGGCATGCGCCGGAAGTACCCCACATTAGTGAGGAAGCTCATCGACGAGCGCAACGAGCACATGGCGGAGCAGATCAACAGGGCTTCGGAAACGCATTCCAACATGGTAGTGGTCGTCGGCGACGCCCACGTAGAGGGGATATGCAGGCTCCTCAGGGACCCTGAGATAAGGAAGATCCGCCTGGCGGACCTCCGGGACAGGGAGAGGATGGACAAGGTGAGGTCCATGGTTTGGAAAGGAGAGGGGGAAGAATGAAGGTCATACTGCTCGCATCGACTCAGAACGCGGACGCCATATGCGCGGCGGCGGGGAACTCCTGCTACTCGTCGCGCCCGTCCTACGAGATAGCGGAGGGCGTGGACTCGGAGAAGATCCTGTCGAGGATCGTCGGCATGGGCCACCATTCCGTGCTGGAGCATGCCGTGTTCACGTTCTCGGTGGAAGGCGTGTCCCGCGCCCTCACCCATCAGCTCGTGAGGCACAGGGTCGCCTCGTACTCCCAGCAGAGCCAAAGGTATGTGTCGATGAAGGAGCCGTCCTTCGTCACCCCGCATATGGTGGAGTCCGATCCGGAGGCGCTGAAGGTCTTCGGCGAGACGATGGATGCCATCTGGGAAGCGTATGCCAAGCTGGAGTCCATGGGGATCCCCGCGGAGGATGCGAGATACCTGCTTCCCAACGGATGCACCACCAACATCACCATAACGATGAACGCCCGCGAGCTCCTGCACTTCTTCTCGCTCAGATGCTGCAACCGCGCCCAGTGGGAGATCCGCGAGATGGCGGACGAGATGCTGAGGCTATGCCGCGAGGTGTCTCCCGTGATCTTCAAGGATGCCGGCCCGCCGTGCGTCAGGGGCCCCTGCCCTGAAGGCAAGCTCACCTGCGGCCATCCTCGCAGATGACCCTCCGGTTCAGGGCGAAGCTTCGTTCCACCCTTGTTTATATACATGGTCCGATGGATTCTCCATGAGCAGTTTCAATGACCTCTGCAAGCTCATGGAATCCCTGGACCCTGCCACCTACGGGCAGGTCATGGTCGAGAAGACCGCCGATGTGCTGATCGGCCTCAGGGGGATAACCTGCGACGGCCTCGATGCCCTGGCGATCTACACGGACTTCATCCTGTGCTCGGTCGCTGCGGACGGCAAGCTCTCCGAAGAGGAGTTCCTGCTGGTCAAGCCCGTTCTGGACCTGGTCGCCGGAGCCGATGTCTCCTACGAGGACGCCAAGGCCATCTTCAAGGCCGCCGGCCTGGACAAGCCCAAGGAGTACAAGGACGCCATGGACAAGACCGTGGACCTCCTCGGACTGGTGTCCCCCCAACTGAAGGACGATATAATCCTGGTCTGCATGCTCGTCTGCGCCGTGGACGGGAAGATCTCTTTCAAGGAGAAGCGCTGGATAAAGAAGCTCATCGACTGAGCCCTGCAAACTACGGCCGTGCGGACATCATGGTTCCCGCACGGCCCGTCTTTCCAGACAGCCTTTGTTTTCCGACGTGGGGCGGTCGGAGCCTTTAACCAATCTTTAAATACAAAATCCCCTTAATCGGGTTTACTCGGTGAATGATATGGGAAGAATAAGACCCACCTACATCAAGAGAGTGTCCGTCGACCTCGTCAACAAGTACCCTCAGGCCTTCAGCAAGGACTTCGAGGCCAACAAGGAGATGGTCAGCACGCTCACTGATGTCTCATCGGTGACAATGAGGAACAGGATCGCAGGCTACATCACCCGCTACCTGTCTCACCCTGAGGCATAAACGCCTTAAACCCAACAATTTCCGCAGCTTTTGCCCGCGTGGGGTAGCTTGGATATCCTGTGAGATTGCGGATCTCTTGACCCGGGTTCGAATCCCGGCGCGGGCACCATACCTTATGGTCGTTTGGTGTCTATCGTCCGTCATCGGACGGTCATATCATCGTTCGGATACGGTATACGCGGTCCGATCCTGTGTAGAAGTGGAACGGGGCCGAAGCCCCTAAGGTATTTCAGCAGTTCTTCTTTGCGATGTCCGCGATTCCGCCGATGACCATGAGCAGTGCGCCGACGATGCCGATGTAGGCTCCGTAGGATGCGCTGATTGTGGTCTTGATTGTCTCCGAAAACGAGGACGTGTCGGACAGGTCGGTGACGTAGAGGATCATGAGGACTATCGAGACGACCGCGAGGATCAGGGCGAGGATGCCGAGGCCCTTGCTTGCTGCCTCGCTCTTCACGAACATGGGAAGGACCGTGGCGATGATGCCGATCACTCCGCTTATGAGAACGACGATGGGCGCGTAATCGTAGTTGCTTATGCCCAGGTCGCTGATCTTGATTTCGATGCTAAGCAAGCTGCCCTTGTAGACAGTGGCATCAGAGAAGAGGTCCCATCCGCTGAATGCGTATGTGCTGGTGCTCGAACCGATGATGAGCTCGATGGAGCCCCACTCGAGGAACACGCACACAACCATCAGGATGGCCCCGATGATGCCGAATGCTCCGATGATTTTTCCGGTTGACATTAGGAATGCATCTCCTGCATTACTGCAGAAGACGCATTTCCGGGTCCAGGTATATACCCGATGCTCAGAAGCTTCGCACCGGCCCGAAGATTCAATCTTCCCGAGACTCTTCCGGCTTGGGCCAGACCTCTCTGGAGATCTCGAAGTCCCCCGGCGGGAGGATCCTGGATATCTCCTCCTCGGGCACGTCGAAGCGCTTGGCCATCTCGTTGGACATGCGCCCGGTCTTCTTCCCGGGCCTTATTACCATATACCTTTCGGAGCTTCCGAAGCACTCGACGGGGCCGCACATGACCTTCCTCGATCCCTGATAATAGACCTCTCCGACGGCCAGCTCTATGGGCAGGTGGTGCTCGTAGTTCCTCTTTCCGCGGATGATGAACGCCCCTCTCGGGACGAACTCTCCCGGGTTGGGGGTCTTGCTCACCTGGTCGGGGTACACCCAGAACGCCGTCCCCTCGGACAATGCGGCGATCCACGACTTGGACTGGGCCAGGGCGAACTGGCAGCTCTCGCGGAGCTCTTGCTCCGAGGCTTTCGCCCCTTCCTTCACGATGACGGACGGCGCTCCGTGGACATCCGCGTGCGCATAGAGGTCTCCGTCTTTCAGGTGCTTCTTCACCACGTTATCGTTGGTGTGGGCGTCCCTTCCGGCTATGACCAGCTTCCCGCCGGTGGTTATGAACCACTTGTAGCGCTCGAACCAGAACTGCTTGGTGGGCTGAGCTTTCCCTGCAGCCTCCATCTTCGCCTTGTCGATGCCCTTTTGGACCTTCGCCAGCTCGGCGCGGCTCTCGGCCAGGGCCTCCTCGGCGCGCTTGGCCTTCTCGCCCACGTCCTTCCCTTTCTGATACAGGTCGGAGGCGTTGGCGTCCAGACCCTTGGTGTAGTCCAATGTGATGCTGTGTCCCTCGAATGTCCCCGTGACGAGGTTCTTCGACGGGTCGATGGATGTGACATAGGGGATCTTGGACGCTCCTTCTTTGAGCTTCTCCCAGGTGATCTTCGTGGACTGGTCCAGCAGGACCGCCAGGAGCTCGCTGACCTTGGCGTAGTCCGTGTAGAGGGCTTCCGCCTTCACGCGGAGGTCCTCGCACTGCTCCCTGTACTCTTCCAGGGTCTCCTCTTGCTTCCCGATCCTCTTCTGGAGCTTCTCCACCCTCGGATCGACGAACGCCTCCTCTTCGGCGTCTCCAATCTGCTGCATGTACGCGTCGACTGCCTGGGAGATGGTGTCATATCTCTTCTTCTCCAGGTCGGAGTGGGAAACCATGTCCACGGGCGCGAAGTCCTCGATCACGCCGTCTTTGAGGAATGCCGTGGGCTCGGGGACGCTCAGCACCTTGGCGACGATGTCCTTCATGGAAGCGTACATGCGCTCAAGGGTCGCATCGTCCACCTGCGACGACGGGGTGGACTTGTCTATGCCGACCCTGTCGCAGATCTCCTCCGCATACTGCCCTCCCAGGTTGACCGATGTGGCCAGGGTCCTGACGGCATCGGAGTCCGAGGACCTGAACGATGCGATGAAATCCTCCTGCGAGGACTCTGTGGGGTCGAACCTGCTCTTCGGCATCAGGTAAGGCTCGCCCGGGCGGGTCTTCCTGTCTCTCCAGGTCTTCTGGATGAGGCAGTTCAGGATGGTCCCGTCCTTCACCAGGAGGACGTTCCCTCCTCCGAACATCTCGAATATCAGCTGGTAATCGCCGTCGGACTTGGACAGGCTCATCTCGACGATACGGTCGAACCCTATCTGCCTGACGCCGTTGACGCGGGCATTGTCCAGGTACTTTCTGAGGAACGATGCGAAGGACGTCGGCAATGTAGGGGTCTCCGGCTTGACCGAAGGGCAGTAGAGCCATTTCTTGTCCTTGAAGAAGAGCTCCTTCTTCCCGGAGCCCTGGACGTTGATCCTGAACAGGACATTCCCTGCGCCCCAGTGGTAGATCTTGTCCATGTGGGCGCCTTCGAGCCCGGAGAGCTCGGTGACGACCGAGCGCACATCGAAGGAACTCATCTCTTTCTTCATGGAGACCCGATTGTCGGATGATTGTGATAAAGGTTGTTCGGACCGGGGCCGTGTCCCGCTTCTATGATATGTATATATGGGCGCCCGAAGATGGCATGGGCATGCCGGAGAAGCCCGACCCGAAGGACGTTCCTCCGTTTGGAGGGCTGGAATCCATCACTGAAGAGGAGATCCTGAAGAACATCAGGGACTACCCTTACGTGATGGGGAAGCTCAAGGACTGCTGACGCGCGATCTCGATCTCAGCCATTCTTCTATTCCATCGCCGCTTATCTTGCCCCATGCCACGTCCTTCACGAAAAGGAACGTTTCATCGCAGTCGTCCAGCTCGTATCCGCCGGCACGGAGGATGGCCACAGCAAGCTGGAACGCGGTCCTTTTGTTGCCGTCGACGAACGGGTGGAAGTTGGCGATGTAGTCTATCGCCGCCGCGGCCTTCGAGAAGCAGTCCGGACATCTCTCGATCCTGTCGCAGAGGCCTTCTATCGCCATGGTGCTGATGATGGCATCTTCCAGGCCCTCCTCCCTGTCTTCTCCGCAGCTCGTTATCGCCAGGCGGTGGACGAGCCTGATGTTCCGGATGCACGATTCGTAGCTGTCCCCGTCCATGCCCTCAGCTCTCCTTATCATCGTCCAGGTCCTCGTTCAGCCTTTCGATTCCGTCCATCTCCGGGATCTCCGCGAAGGTGGCCGGCTCGAAGAACGCCGGCGCGAACAGGGGCATGTGCACCACGCCGTGATTGTCCGTGCGGATGTTCTCGTCAGCCAGGAGGATGCCCTTCTGGACTCCGTACCTGTCCGACATCACCGTTATCAGCGATTTCGGATAGTCGTACCTGCCCGATTTGACCTCCAGGGCCGTGACCTCTCCCCGGTACTCGATCAGGAAGTCTATCTCGAGGGTGCTGTTGGACTTCTGGAAGAAGAAGGGCCTGTGGCCCAGGCAGTGGAGCATGACTTCGACAGCGTTCTCCATGATGGCCCCGTTGTTCACGGAACGGTCGCCGGAGACGATCCGCGACGCGATGTCCGGGCCGGTCATCAGAGTCAGGATGCCGGTGTCGGCCATGTACATCTTGAACGACCTCTCCTTCACGTTCCTCCTCAGAGGCCCCCTGGGCTCGGACACGCTGCTGACCTTCAGCGCCACCTCGGCACCGGTCAGCCATTCCAGGGACGGGCCGTAGACGTTCCTTCCGGCGCCCCTCATCTGCTCCACATCGTAGTAGGAGAACGTGTTGTTCTCTTTGCCGAGCTGTTCCGGTATGGAGTCCAGGCATGCGGATATGCGGAGCCTGTCGGTCTTGGGCGCATGCTTCATCGAATCGGATCTGACCATGGCGACGATGTCCTCCAGCGCCTTGGCGGCATCGGGGTAGCTCCTGTTCTCCAGGAAAGCGGACACGGCCGCCGGCATGCCTCCGATGGCGACGTAGCGCAGGAACAGCTCGTGGAGCCTTTCCAGCTGGAACTGCGAGAACGGTTCCAGCTCGGATATATGCCTGCGGATCCTCTCAGTACGGGCCCTGTCGATCCCGAATGCCCATAGGAACTCCTCGAAGTCCATGGGGTGCATGTCCAGGATGGTGAGGTACCCCATCGGCGACAGATGCTCTCCGGACAGCTCCACTCCGAGGAGGGATCCCGAAGCGGCGTAGTCGAACCTGCCGTCGCTCACGAGATGCTTCAGCGCCGAGAATGCCGGAGGGCAGGCCTGGACTTCGTCGAATATGACGATCGTATCCCCGGGCGACATGAGCGGAGCGAACTCTGTGTAGGCCAGGTTCTCCAGGAACGCGGCGGCATCGGTGCCGTCGTCGAACAGGCCGCAGTACTCGGGTTCCGAATCGAAGTTGATGTAGATTGTGTTCTTGTAGCGCTCGCGGGCGAAGCGTAGCAGCGAGTACGTCTTCCCGACCTGGCGGCACCCTTTCACGAGGAGGGCGGTATTCGGTCCCTTCTCCTTCCAGCGGAGGAACTCCTCCCCGATCTTGCGCTCCATAGCAGAAAATGTGCGTCTAAGTATATATCATTTGCAAACAATGTCAATGTTTGCAAATAAAATCAGCAAACAATGTCAATGTTTGCAAAAAGGAATCACAGCTCGATGTCGCAGATGCGGATGTCCCTGGAGTCCAGAGCAGACATGATAGATTCCACGAATCCGTCCACTCCGGAGTCGTCGAACCCGAATGTCCTGAGCTCCATGGAGCACATGGTCTTCATGCAGTCCAGTTCCGAGATCCCTAGAGGCTTCTCGGCGATGGTCTTCAGGACGCTGCCCATGGACCCCGAGAACGCTATGAGCTTCAGGTCGAAGCCCGGCTCCTCGGTCAGGCCCTCCCACAGGTGGGCGCGGTCGTTCAGCCATCTCTTGTAGAATCCCAGCGCGCTCTGGAAGATCTCCCATCTGGTGTGCGCTACGGAAAGGAGCTCGGCTATCCTGGGGGACCTGAAGGAAGCGTAGATCTGGATGCACGCGGGGAAGCAGAGGACCTTCTCGGGAGGCGCATCGGGGCCTATGACCTCATCCATGAGGTTGCTGGCCTCCCGGAACGCGATGCCGGCGATCTCGATGAAGATCTCGTCCTTGCTCTTGTAGATGTTGTACAGGCTCCCGTTGAGGATCCCGGACTTCAGGACGATCTGCCTGATGGTGGTCTTGTCGTATCCCTGCTCGATGAAGAGCTTGATCGACTCCTCCAGGATGCGGCGCCTGGTCTCGTCGGTCTTCTCGCTTCTGGTCTTCGTGCGCGCATTGATGCGCTCTCTTGTGATCACGCGGTCCATCGTCCGTTCCCCCTCGCAAGGCTCCGTTTCCCTATCGGATTGCACCGTATATATCGCCACCGAGGACATTCGGCCCCCATTCTTCGTCATCAAACTTGAGCATGTTCAAAATACTTAAATAGCTCGGAAATTTGAGCGCGTTCAAAGGTGAATGAAACCATGTTTGAGAAATACGCTCAGCATGTCCAGAAGCACCCCAAGGCGATCATCGCAATCTGGATCGTCGCCCTGCTCATCGCGCTGCCTTTCGCGGCGCAGGTGGGGGACGTCCTCAACTACGACATGACCACCATGGAGGGGCTTGACTCGGAATCGAGCGACGGTCAGGCGATCGTCGACGAGTATTTCGATGCCAGTCTGAACACAGAGACCATTCTTGCGATCCCTTACACCAGTGAGAATCTGTCCGATATCGAGACGAATTTCGTCTCGAAGCTCACACAGGCCCTCAGCGACCGTTACGGCGATGATGTCACATTCGATGTGATGGGAGCCTTCTACGGAGACGACCCCAGCAAAGGAGTGTACCTCCTGTCCTTCACGTTCGGAGGAGATTACTCTGCAATGGACGAGATCGGCAACCTCAGGGACGTCGTGTCCTCAGCCGTCAACATGTCCGGATTGGACATAACCACATACGTCACGGGCACGGTCCCTATCGCATACGACACCCTCGCGGGCGCCGACTCCGATATGACCAAGATCGACCCCCTGTCGATCCTGCTGATTCTCATCATCCTTGGGCTGTTCTTCTACACCCTGGTCACAGCCCTGGTCCCGCCCATAGTGGTCGGTACCGCATACGGTATCATCCTCGCCCTGACCTTCGCTCTGGGGCAGTTCCTCGATATCTTCTACATAACCAAGACCATCGTACTCGTCTCGATGCTCGGTGCCGGATGCGACTATTCCGTGTTCATCATCGCGCGTTACAGAGAGGAGCGCATCTACAACAACAAGGACAAGAGCGGAGCCCTCACCGAGGCCATCAAGTGGGCCGGAGAATCTGTCTTCACATCCGGTCTTGCAGTCATCATCGGATTCGCGGTCATGTCCTTCTGCTCGTTCAGCCTGGTGTCCACCATGGCCATCGTGCTGGCGCTCGGAATCGTCATGGCGATGCTCGCCGCCCTTTCCCTCATACCTGCTGTCGTAGCCCTGGTCGGAGACAAGATCTTCTGGCCCAGGAAGATCGAGGACTACTCCGGGAAGAGCAAGATGCGCTCCGGGTTCTACGGACGCTGCGTCATGGCTTCCAGGAGGTACTTCGGCTTCGCGGGGAAGTTCTCCACCAAGCACGCCGTGCCCATCGTCGTCGTCGCAGTGCTGCTGACCGTCCCTCTGGGATACGTCGCTGTCACCTCCGAGGACTCCTTCGACATGATCAGCGTCATGCCGGACTCCGAGGCCAAGAGCGGAGTCGATGCGATCACCGAGAACACCGACGGCGGGTACATCATGCCCACCTATGCCATGATCAAGTTCGACAAGCCTATTGCTGAAGTAACAGTTCTTGATTCAGTTCACAACATAGGCGTACTTACTTGGACAGAAGCAGGTCAGGCATATGTAGCTGCCATTCAGTCTAAGCTGGTCGGAGCTTCCTTGATGGGCGGAGACAAAGGTGCTTTCCAGGAGGCCGATGACAACGTCGGTGTCGTCCTTGGACCTACGCCTTGGGCCTATCTCTACAGTGTTGCTGAGAAAATAGCGGATCAGAAGGCATACAACACCGTCTATGAGACTGTGTACCCTCAGGCATACGAGGGAGCCTACCAGCAGGCTATCGCCGCCGGAATGGACGAAGCCTCTGCCAAGGCCGCTGCGGAGCAGTACGCGACCTCCTATGCGAAAGAGTACGCCGAGGCCCACTACGCCGAGTACGTGACTCCTTCCGTGGTCAACCACGCCATTGTCGAAGAGGCGGGACTGCCCGAGATGATCACAACTCCTCTGGCAACGTTCTTCGACACATTCTCGGCGTGGGACAAGGCTCCGACCGACACTGTCACCATCGCAGCAGGAGTCTCACCAGCTGTCGCCAACATCATAGATTACAGCTTGAATGTCGGAGCGGGCCTCGTCTCCTACAGCGCGGCCAACCCCGATGACACCGGGATGTACGCCAAGATCATGGTCATCGTCAAGGACGAGCCCATGTCCGCAGAGTCCATGGACTCCATCGGAACCGCAAGGAACGTCATGTCCGACTTCGCCAAGTCCAACGACTGGGTCCAGGGGACCTGGGTCCTCGGTACCGGAGCCATCCTGTACGATATCTCCGATGTCGTCAACAACGAGTTCCACCTGATAGAGATCGGGGTCATCGTCCTGATCTACATCCTGCTGCTCTTCGTGCTCGGCGTGTACTTCACGCCCATAAGGTCGCTGGCGACCATCATGATGAGCGTCGTCTGGACCCTCGGAATGCTGAACATCGTGTTCGGAACCATCCTCGGCCTGGACGTCATCTGGATCGTCCCGATCGTGCTGTTCGTCATCTGCCTCGGTCTGGGAATGGACTACGATATCCTGCTGACCACCCGTATAAGGGAGAGCAAGCTCAAGGGAATGTCCAACGACGAGGCCATCCAGAACGCCCTGTCCTGGTCCGGATCCATCATCACCCTCTGCGGGCTGATCATGGGAGGGACCTTCCTGACCCTGCTGACCTCCGGGTCCAGCATGCTCCAGGAGATCGGATTCGCCCTCGGATTCGCCATCCTGGTGGACGCTCTGTTCGTGGTGCCCTATGTGGTCCCCGCTCTGATGCACCTCATGGGAGACTGGAGCTGGAAGGGCCCCAAGTTCCTCGCGAAGCGCAGGGCTGCTGAGGAGCCCTCCGAGCAGGAGCAGTGATTGCAAACAAGGGGGCATCCGCCCTCTTCCTTTCCATGATCCCGGGCATTCGGATCGGTTCCGGCGCCCGGGGTTCCCAGCAGAGAAACGTTCCATAGGAACCTTTATGAATGAGTTCAGGATACGCTGACTTACACAATGCCGCCGTGGCTAAGGGGTATAGCGACGCCTTGGTAAGGCGTAGGTCGTGGGTTCGATTCCCATCGGCGGCTCCATGTTTTTCCAACCCCATCATACGATAGCTCGGATTGTCAGTTCGTTGTCTCCTCGAGTCTTACTCGTTTATGCTTTCGTCATGCGTTAGTCCGTTCATCGAATGGCATGGGATGGTGCGGAGTCGATTTCTAGATTTGAGGAAACAAACTTCCCATAATTTGGGAAACAAACTTCCCATAATCTGGGAAGTGAAATCAATAGAATCAGAAAATGAGTACATTATGTAATCAAAAACAACGATAATTGTAATTAGAAAAACGCCCCCGAAGGGGCAGGGTTTCAGATCAGGCCATGCGGTAGAACACGAACCCGGACCAGATCTTCGGGAAGAAGAAAGTGGTCTTCTTCGGCATGCGCTTGCCGATCATGGACAGGTCCCAGATCTTCTGGAGGCTGGGCGCGTTCAGGATTATCGCCAGGTCGTACTCCTTGGCGTCCATCTTCGCCAGAGCGGACTCCGTCTCCGCGTCGTAAGCGACATCGGCCTTGCCCTCGTCGGACTTGTAGACGCCCTTGAGGATCTTCTCCTGTGCGACGTAGGTGTCGAGGGTCCACATGGGATCGGCCTTGCCGTCGTAGTCCGCGAGGTAGCAGGCGCCGGTCTTGAACACGAGCCCCATCATATGGTCTCCCAGCCGGGCGAGCATGTCCTCGCGGGAGGCTTCCGTCAGAGCAAGGGACTTGGATATGCCCTTGACTGCGTTCTTCTCGGAGATGTCCCCTGCCTTCACGAGCCTGTGGGTGGGCCAGATGACCAGCCCCTCGTCGTCAGCGGGGACCAGGGTGGCCAGGACGTACTGCTTCTTCTCGTCGTCGGGGTTCTCCAGGGCGTAGTTCAGCGCCGTCTCGTACCTGTGGTGGCCGTCGGCGATGAGCATCTTCTGGCTTGAGAGCTCCTCTGTTATCCTGGCGGTTATCGCCGGGTCGGAGAGCCTGTAGTACCTGTGCTCCACTCCGTCCGAGTCCACGTACCTGTAGACGAGGGACTCGCTGTTCCTCACGTCGCGGTTCAGCTCGGGAGACAGCCCGGGGACGATGCCGAAGATGGACTCGAGGTGCGCTTCCATGTCCCTCAGCAGGTTCAGGCGGTCCGCCTTGACCTTGGAGAACGTCTCCTCATGGGGGATGATGTTGCCCTGGTCGTACTTCTCGGTCTTCAGGATCCCGACGATGCCCCTGCGGACACGGGTGGTCCCTTTGTCGTCGAAGGTCTGCTCGTAGATGTAGAACGAGTCGGGGTCCTGCTTCAGGCTCCCGTCGGCGATCCACGAGTCCAGCTCGGCACGGGCGCTGTGGTACCTCTTGTCCGCATCCGGGAGGAGCGTGAGCCTCGTCACGTTGTGCTCCTTGGACTGAAGCTCCTTCAGCGCTTCGGGCCCTATGACATCATAGGGCGGGGAGATGCGGTCTCCGACGTGCTCTCCTGCCCTTATGCTGGGCCGGTATCCTGGGAAAGGCTGGAACGTTACCATGTCCGACTGACCTCTGACCGTCCGATGTAATGCCGATATATGAACGCGCGCGTTTGGGCCCGGAGAGATCGGCGCAGACCGGCTGGACCAGTGAGATGTGACGTATTATCCCAAACGTGCGATAAACGATATTTCATATCATCCCAAACGTGCGATAAACGATATTTCATATCATCCCAAACGTGCGAAAACATATGTCTGGCTTCGATTGGCTTTAATACGTATCACGTCATTATGATAATCATGTTCAGACGCAAGGTTCGGGACGAGCTTAAGGAATGGAAGGAGAAATGGTCCGATAGATACGCCGTCCTGATTGAGGGCCCTCGTCGTGTAGGAAAGACCACTTTGGTGAAGGAGTTCGTTGCGTCAGAATATAGGACCTCTATCTTCATCGATTTCTCGGAGAACAATCCAGATTTGATTGCTATATTCGAGGTTAGCAACTCGTTGGATGCGTTCTTTAAGATGTTGCAGGACTGGACCGGAATCACTCTGTACGAGCACGAGAGCGCGATAGTGTTCGACGAGGTGCAGTTGTATCCGAAGGCCAGGCAGAAGATCAAGCACCTGGTCGAAGACGGCAGGTATGATTACATAGAAACCGGTTCGCTCATATCAATACGGCAAAATGTGAGCGACATACTGATTCCTTCGGAAGAGATGTCCATTCAGATGCGCCCGATGGATTTCGAGGAGTTCTCATGGGCTGTTGGATCTCTTTTTCCGACTGATTATTTGAAAGAATGCTTCGATAATGGAATTTCAGTAGCCCGTGCCATCCACGAGTCGCTTATGCGCAGTTTTGCCACATACATGGTAGTCGGAGGGATGCCCCAAAGCGTGGAGGAGTACATCAGATCAGGCAGTTTCTCTCAGGTCGATGTCATCAAAAGAGAGATAATCAAGATGTATGGAGACGACCTCTCTAAAGTCCGTGGGCCTACCGGAATCAAAGCCCGCGCGATTTTCAAGAAGATACCTGCCCTGCTGTCCAGTCACGAGAAGACTTTTTCACCATCGGAGATCAAAGCAGACTCGAAGAGCAGAGATTATCTGAATGCAATAGATTGGCTGTCTGAGTCCAAAATCGTGAACATCTGCTATCGTTGCACGGATCCAGATCCTGCTTTGGACTTCTATCTGGATGTCAATTCGTTCAAAATCTATTTGGCCGACACGGGGCTACTGATGGCAGCTGCATTCATGTCCAATAATGCCAAAGACGAGGCATACCGTATGGTCCTGGACAACAAGCTCTCCAGCAACCGCGGGATGATGTTCGAGAACGCTGTGGCTCAGGAGCTGGCGGCTCACGGGCATACGCTGGCCTTCAGCAAGCGCAGGTCGGAGTCCAATACATACGGGCTGGAAGTCGATTTCATATTGGCCGACGGGAAGCACCTGATCCCCGTGGAAGTGAAGTCAGGGGAGAAGTCATCCAGCCACAAGTCTCTGGACGTCTTCATGGAGACATACGGCCGCAAGGTGGATAGGGCCTATGTCGTCCATTCCAAGAATCTGAGGGTTGACGGCAAGGTCGTCTACATCCCGATCTACATGACGATGTTCCTTTGAGATCGTTCGGCAGGTTCATTAACAAGCGGTGCGATTAAGAATTCAGGAGTAACGGTCCCTTGCGGGACCGGATGCGTGAGGTGCATCAGTCCTCGACGTCCCTTATGGGATGTCGATGACAATCGTGCCCCAAGGGGTCACGATGGTCAGACGGAGACCGCAGTTACGGTGCTCAGCGAGGATCGCAATGATCCTTCTCACCTCCTACCGGGACGGTA
Organism: Bacteroidaceae bacterium; assembly: GCA_963656905.1. Lineage (GTDB taxonomy): Archaea > Thermoplasmatota > Thermoplasmata > Methanomassiliicoccales > Methanomethylophilaceae > Methanoprimaticola. Next base: position 25,763 of record CAVKKO010000010.1, read on the forward strand.
CCCGCCTAGCCGCGAGAGGGAATCACGGCTAGCACAGGAATTCCCGCCTTACGGCAGGGTTCCTACGGACCGTCCCGTATTTCAAACAATCCCTGTTTGTTCCACTTGCATTTCGGGCGTACATTTATATCCGAGTTGCAAAGCCGAACCTGTGTCTGGATGCTGGCTGACCTGGGGTGCTATGCAGTCGGTCCGAGGCCCTCGGCCGTTCCGCCGAGAGCCTCAGGAACCGCGAAAAGAAGTCAGTCCTTGGGGCTGTACAGCCCGATGGCCGTGTCGTGCGCCAGGATGTGCCCCATCATGGCGAAGTGGAGCTCGTTCAGGAGGAACCCTCTCTTCAAGCCGAGCTCGGTGTCGAGCGCGTACACGGTGAGCGTGTACCTGTGCTCCTTGTCCGGCGGGGCGGGGCCGCCGTATCCGGTGGCCTCCTCGACGGTGTTGCGGGACGCTATGCTGTGCCAGCTGTTGCAGCCCTCGGTGAAGTCCTTCGATCTGTGGGATTCGCCCTCCTCCAGCTCGGTGCGCTTCAGGTCGCAGAGCGTCCAGTGGACCCAGTTGAACCCGCTGACTGCCACTGCGTCGTAATCGTCCATGATCACGGCGAAGCTCTTTGTGCCCTCGGGGGCGTCCTCTATCCTCAGCGGGACCGAGAGGCCCGGCATGCCGTGGACGAACACCTCGCCTTTGGCTCCGAACCTGTCCTCGATCCAGCCGTCCTTTATCGCGTCGCAGATTACCTTCATGTTGACCGCCTCAGCATATCCTCGGTACGGGGTCTCCGGCCGGTGCTTCCAGGATCCTCCTTCCACCGACCTCTGTCCTCATGACGACCCTCTCGGGTCCGTCGACCGCATGCCCGATGATGGCCGCGTCCTTCCCTTCGGGAGTCCTCCTGATGGCCTTGAGGACCTCCTCCGCCATCTCCGGGACCACTCCGATGACCGCCTTGCCTTCGTTCCCGATGCTCAGAGCATCGATTCCCAGCAGGTCGCAGGCGTTGACCACGCCGTCCCTCAGGGGGATGGCGCTGTAGTCGATCTCCATCCCGACATGGGACTTGGAGCACCACTCGTTGAGCGTGTTGGCCAGGCCTCCGCGGGTGGGGTCCTTCATGGCCACGATCCCTCCGGCCTTCAGGCCCTCGGCGATCATCTTGTTCAGAGGCGCCACGTCGCTCTGGACCTCGCTCTCGAACCCGTATCCCTCGCGGAACGAGAGGAGCGCGATCCCGTGGTCGCCCATGTATCCGGAGACGATGATGGCGTCTCCCGGCCTCACGCTGGAGTCGGTGCACCATCTGTTCTCCACCTTCCTGTACTCTGCGGCCTTCGCGAGGTCGGAGTCCAGGTAGGGGGACCTCTTGCCTATCGCGGAAGTGGCCATGACCATTTGATCCACCGCTCCCGCCTCGACGACCTTGGTGTCGCCTGTCGCTATGGGGACTCCGCATCCTGCGGCGGTCTTCCCCATGGAGTCCATGACCCTGTCGACCACATCGATGTCCAGGCCCTCCTCCATGATGACGGAGCATCCGAGGGCGATGGGCGACGCGCCCATGACCGATATGTCGTTGACCGTTCCGGCCACCGAGATCTTCCCGATGTCCCCTCCTGGGAAGAAGAGCGGCTTGACGGTGTGGCCGTCGATGGTGAACACCACATCGTCCACCACGGCGGAATCGTCCATGGAATCGAGCGGGACGTCCGCGTTCATCTTGGGGAAATGATTGGTGATATGCTTGGACAGGAACTCCTGCATGAGCTCTCCGCCCGCACCGTGGTTCAGGACTACCTTCGACATGCGGGGTGAATCATGGAACGGGGATATCATTGTTGGGTATGGGGAATCGTCCAGCGGTATGGAGGATGAATGCGTGGATTGGCCGATGTTCCTCAACTCACCCAATGAAAGTACCCTCAACTCACCCAATGAAAGTACCCTCAACTCACCCAATGAAAGTACCCTCAACTCACCCAATGAAAGTACCCTCAACTCACCCAATGAAAGTACCCTCAACTCACCCAATGAAAGTACCCTCAACTCACCCAATGAAAGTACCCTTAACTCACCCAATGGCACGTTTCGATGCGCTGTCGCTCGAAAGAATATATATTAACGCTTCCATGAACCGAGCAGAGGAATCTGCGATGGTATCCAAGAGGCTTCAGGAGATCCCGGCGTCGGGCACGATAGCAATCTCGAATCTGGTCAGCCAGATGAAAGCGGACGGTGTCGACATCGTCTCGTTCTCCATGGGAGAGCCGGACTTCACGACGCCCCAGAACATCATAGGCGCGTGCTGCGACTCGCTGGACAGAGGCTTCACGCACTACACCCCGTCCCTCGGCATACCTGCTCTCAGGAAGGCCGTGGCGGACGTAACCCGCCAGACGGACAACGTCCCGTGCCAGGCATCCAACGTCCTCATCACGCCGACGAAGCAGGCGATATTCATGATCGCCCTCGCCTACATCGATCCCGGAGACGAGGTCATTCTCCCCGATCCCTCATGGGTCTCCTATGAGGCATGCATCCGCCTGGCCGGCGGTGTGCCCGTGTACATACCCACCAAGTACGAGGAGGAGTTCGTCGTGGACCCGGCGCTCATCGAGGCCGCCATCACCCCCAAGACGAAGATGATCATCCTCAACACCCCGTCCAACCCGACGGGAGGAGTCATCCCCGGCGAGGTCCTGAAGCAGATCGCGGACATCGCCATGGCCCACGACATCATCGTCCTGTCCGACGAGATATACGAGAGCATCATCTACGAGGGGAAGCACACATCCATCGCATCCTTCCCCGGCATGTTCGACAACACGATAATCGTGTCCGGGCTGTCCAAGACCTACGCCATGACCGGATGGAGGCTCGGATGGGCCATCGCTCCAGAGCAGATGATCAAGGACATCAACAAGCTGCAGTCCCACTCCATCTCCTGCTGCGTGTCATTCGTGCAGGAGGCCGCAGTGGAAGCGCTCACCGGCCCCCAGGACTCCAAGCTCGCCATGGTCCGCGAGTTCAAGAAGCGCCGCGATCTGGCACTGGACCTCATCGACGAGATCCCGGGCCTCGAGTGCAACGTCCCCAAGGGAGCGTTCTACGTCTTCCCGAAGTACGACGTCGACATGCCCTCCGCGAAGCTCGCCGAGGTCCTCCTGAAGGAGGGCCATGTGGCGGTCACTCCCGGAACTGCCTTCGGGCCCGGAGGCGAGGGCTTCTTCAGGGTGTCCTATGCGACCTCCGAGGACCAGATCCGCGAAGGGTTCGACAGGATCAAGAAGACCCTGTCCCAGCTCTGAGATTATCAAACCTTCAACAGGGGCCTTCCCAGCCCCTTTCTCCCGACATCCGTGCAGCATTCCCCATCTTCTGTACGCACGTGCGAGCGTCTATGTATGCGAGCGCGCGCAAACGTTAATAAGAGCCGAGGGATAACGAAGTCCGCCCATCGGGCAAAGAGGTATCATCTTGAGCAGAATGCTTTACACGGTCGGACCCGTCAACGTGGCTCCCGACACCCTTCAGTCCATGACCAAGCCGATGATCACGCACCGCTCTCCCGAGTACAAAGAGCTGCACGCGTCCATCGTCGAGAAGGTCAGGAAGGCGCTGGACACCGACATGGAGGTGTTCATGGTGGCCGGATCGGCCTCTGCATTCCTGGAGGGCGCCATAAGGAACGGAGCCTCCGAGAAGACCTTCGGCATCACCAACGGGTCTTTCGGGAACAGGTCCATCGAGATAGCGGAGCTCAACGGGAAGGCCGTCGACAAGGTCGAGGTCCCCTGGGGAAAGGCGATGAAGCCCGAGCACATCGACGGCAAGATCGGAAAGGACGTGGAGCTCGTCCACTGGGTGAGCAACGAGTCCTCCACCGGGGTGTTCAGCGACTCCGTGGCGCTGGCCAGGTCCGTCAGGGAGCAGAACCCCGACGCCCTCGTGATGGTCGATGCTGTTACCTCGGCCTTCGCAATGGACCTGAAGCTCAAGGAGATGGACGCGGACGCGGTCATCTTCGGGTCCCAGAAGGCACTGGCGCTGCCTCCCGGCATCGCGGTGATGCTGTGCTCCGAGAGGATGCTCGAGAAGGCCAAGACGGTGAAGAACCGCGGG
>CAVKKO010000011.1:0-29194 GCA_963656905.1 Bacteroidaceae bacterium
GTTTTTGTTGGCGCTTAAGCGGAGACGGAAGCCGCCCTTCTGCTTTTCGCCTGTCCGTGTTCCGATGCCCGTTGCGGCATCGGCTCACGTGCGCGCGCACGTGTGTGCTCGCGCGTAAAAGGAAGTGTCTAGGTCAGGATTATTCTCTCCGCACATGTTTCGCCATCTCCTCTCGGGTTGGATGGCCCATCCATGAGATAACATTATCCGCACATCTCAGAAAGGCTCTGCCGGTGCAGGCTCGAGGAGGTCCTCCATCTTGCAGTGCAGGACGCGCGACAGCGCCCTCAGCGCTTCTCCGGAAGCCCTGTTGATGTTTTTCGCCCCGGTCTCGTACTGCTGGAGCGTGCGCAGGTTGATCCCTGACTCCTCGGAGAGCCTTTTCTGCGTCAGCCCCGCCGCGACGCGCCTGGCCTGGAGGTTCGTCCTCTCGTCCTTCGAGCGCACGGCGCGGTCGATGGTCTCGACCGCCTTCCATTCCGATGCTTCGTGCAGGGCCGGGTACATCTCGAGGAGCTCTTCCATGGAGATCCTCGACATGATGTCTCTGAAGCTCCTGCCGGATGTCCATTGGTACAGCGCGAGGATCCATCCGCACCAGTAGTACGGCGTCGGAGGCGCATAGACGAGGGGAGGCGCATCCGCTTCGAAGCCCATCTTCTCCAGGATCCTGGCGGCCAGCTCGGTCCCGCCCATCCCGCCGACTATGCGGGGATTCCCCTGGCCGAAGAGATCGGCGAATCCGCTGGAGACGAACAGCCGCATGAAGCGGTCCGCATCGATCCCGCATGCGAAGACGGCATGCTCGACCGCTTCCCCGAGGCCGATCATTGCATCGTCGAGGTACAGCTCGCCGTAGGCGCGGGTCATCGGCCTTCACCTCCTCCCGGACAAGGTCGCGTATGAACAGGCCGTCCAGCGGATGCTCGGCGCGCATCATTGCGAAGCCGGATCTTGCAATCCGGTCCCTGTCTTCGAACTTTTGATGGTATATCTTCGCATCTGCAGTCTCGCACCCATCGAATTCGATGGAATCGAAGGCCCTTTTGCTCTTCAGGACCACTTGCTCTCCCAGGCTGCCGAGGGCCATCGCGCGTGACAGGAGCTCGAGGGAGATCTCGTTGGCCAGGAATGCCCTGGTGAAGGAATAGTATGAGTCGTCGGCCCTGTGCCCTATGACGATGTCGTATCCGGAAGCATCCATGCTGAAGTTCTTCCTGAGCCATTCTATCCCCGCATCCATCACGGGCGTCCCGGGGCGGATGCCCCTGTTCTCGATGAGGATCTCCAGCCAATGGAGAGTTGTGAACTCTTTCGAGTTCAGGCGGAGCACGTCGAGACCGGACATGTCCAGAAGATATGAGTTGATCATGCCGTCTCTGCCGTCGGAGCAGGCCCATTCGCCGGCCAGCTCACGGTCTTCCGTGCAGTAGAACCCTTCTCCGTAGTCGTTGCGGACGTTGCCGTACCCGAACACGGGCTTCTCCACAGGTCCGACGGAACCATGGTACAGCCTGATCTGCTCCATACAATATGTACTTCTTTAGAAGTACAAGATTCTATCGGATTGATCCCGATAGATTCTCAGAGAGCATATCGCATCAGGGAATACCGGTTCCTATGATGATCTTGACCGGCTCCTTTAAGGCACATAGCGAAATCTATGCGATTCATGGCGATTCTGAGGAATATCGTACGCAGGATAAGGGATGGAAGATGCTATAACGAGGAGACTTGCGAAGCTATCCGTGAGGCTCAAGCCCATGCAAGGGGGGAGGTCGAGCTTGAAGCAGGGTATGTTCCGTCTCAATTCTCTTTGTTGAACAAGAAACCATGCGATACGGTCTATGAGGTGGTGCAGACATCCAAGTTCAGGTCGGATCTGGCCAGGATGACGGCTCGGGGCGCGGACATCAAGGATCTGGATGCTGTGGTGTGCATACTTGCCAATGGCGGGCTTCTCCCGAAGAGATGCAAGGACCACAAGTTGAAAGGGACGTTCGAAGGTCTGCGCGAATGTCATATCCGCCCTGACTGGCTTCTGATCTATTCACGCGATGAGACGGAGCTTGTGCTCCGTGAGATCAGGACCGGCACCCATTCGGATCTGTTCCCCTGAGGGCGATAGGGGGAAGAGAGATAATGCTCCAGACGATCGCAGGCAGCGAAGCAGGACATCGATCGACATGGAACCCAAGAACGTGCTCCAGATCACCCTCCGCCGGGACTTCAGGAGATGGCTGGAGGAGAACCACTCCACAGAGCGCGAGTGCTGGATCGCCCTCAAGAGAGGGGCCCCGGCCGAAGGCCGCCTGTGGTACCTCGATGCCGTGGAGGAAGCATTGTGCTTCGGATGGATCGACACCACCACGAAGTCGGTAGATGGAGTGACGCTGCAGAGGTTCACGCCCCGCGCGAAGAGGAGCAGATGGTCCGAGCTCAACAAGGAGCGCTGCCGCAGGCTGGAGAGGCTCGGCCTGATGACCGATGCAGGAAGGGCCGTGCTGCCGGACATGTCCGAGCAGGGCTTCATCATATGCGACGAGGTCATGCTCATGTTCTCCCGGGACCCTGCGGCATGGGAGAGGTTCTCGTCGTTCCCTGATCTCTATCAGAGGGTCCGCATAGACACCGTCCAGAGGGACATGAGGGACAGGGAGGCCTTCGAGAGGAGGATGAGGGAGCTCATCGACTGCTCCCGCGAGGGCGTCATGTTCGGGGAATGGAACGACGGCGGAAGGCTGCTGGAGCGATGGGATCGACAGCGGATCCCGTGCATGGTTCAGCTGAACCTCGGCCCGTCCTCCGGAGCCGGGTCCATGTCCTTTATGAAAGCGCATGCGAACAGGGGATAATGCTCCACTCCGTCCTCGTCCACGCGGATGTTCCCGGGCTCGAGCATGATCATTCTGGCGATATCGAACAGGCTGCCGGCCTTCTGCAGAGACGGGGCCGTCCTGTCCTTTCCCGATTTCACCTCGATGACCGCCACACCGTCCCAGAACTCCAGGACGAAATCGAGCTCCATGCGCCCTGCGCCCTTGTTCTTGCTGTAGTATCTGGGCTCCAGGCCTGCTTTCGCCATCTCGGATGCGACGACGTTCTCCGCCACCGCGCCCATGCGGTACGAGTTGTCTCCGTTGTAGGCTGCTTTCTTGGCCTTGTCCCCGTACATGCCCAGCAGCATCCCCGTGTCGGACATGTACACCTTGAACGAATCGCGCCTGACGTACTTCTTGAGCGGGAGCGCAGGCTGGTCCACGCCGTAGCAGAACACCCCGTATCCGGCGGCCTTGATCCACAGGAGGTTCTCCATGTAGATCTCTGATGATTTACGGGGCTTGTCGCTCTTGATGCGGGAGTACATGAACTTCTTGTTCGGTTCCCCCAGCTGGTCAGGGATGCTCTCGAAGCAGTCCGCGGTCTTCAGCCGTTCGTCCCCTTCGTTGTAGCGGTTGATGTCGCGTATGCACGCGAGGGCGACCTCGTTCAGAGCCTTGCCTGCGGGACGGAAGTCGTTGGTGGAGACGTAAGCTTCCACAGCTTCCGGCATCCCTCCGACGATCATGTACTCTTTGAACAGCATCGAGGCCCTCTCGTAGAGGACGTTCTCGATCTCTTTCTTCTCGCGGACGCAGGAACGCAGCTCCTCTACCGCATCCTTCGGCATCCCCATGGCCCAGAGGAACTCCTCGAAGTCCACCGGATGCATGACCAGCGTCTCCTGGTATCCTATCGGCATCAGGGGCTCCGCGCCTTCCCTGTCCTGGGGGACCCTGACGCCCAAGAGCGATCCAGAGGCGATGACGTCTATCTTGCCGTAGATGGTGAGCTGCTTCAGGGCGCTGTACGCACGCTCGCATTCCTGTATCTCGTCCAGGAACAGGAGGGTGGAGCCTTCGACGATCGAATCCTCGCCGAAGCTGATGACGAGCTTCTTGATCAGCTCCTCTGCGGTGTTGTCGCCGTTGAATATGTCCTTGTGCTCGGGCGAGTCTTCGAAGTTGATGTGCACATAATGGTCGTACTCCGCTCTGGCGAAGCTGTCGATGATGAATGTCTTGCCGACCTGCCTCTGGCCGGTCACGACGAGGCATTTGTGCTTCCGGTTCTTCCATTCCAGGAGGGACTGGTATATCTTCCGCTCGATCACGGTCAGAACATGATTTTGGGACTATTTGTATATATCTACAAAAAGTCCCAGGAAAAAAATGTAAAAAATTACAAAAAGTCCCAAGGACAAATTGCATCATTCTGCAAGAAGTCCCGAGATCACCGCGATTCATGCGTCGATCGACGTACCACGGCATCTTCCCATGTACCCGTACTCCGGCCCTTTCTTCACAGTCAGGAATCCCGCAACGGCGAATGTAATCGCTTCCGTCAGGGGGACGGCGAGCCAGACCCCGTCCGGGCCCAGGAGGATCGGCATGAGCACGATCAGGGGCGCCAGCAGGACGATCCCCCTGATGAACGATATCAGCGCTGACAGGAGCCCGTTGGACAGCGACGTGAAAAGGGACGATGCATAGGCGTTGAACCCCATCATCAGGAACGCGAAGGCGAAGATCCTCGCACCGTGTTCTGCGATCTCCCTCACATGCTCCGAATCGCCTGCGAAGGCACCGACGATTACGCCCGCCAGAGACTCCATGAGCACGAACGTGATCGCAGACTGCACTATGACTAGCTTCAGGCTGGTGGAGAACAGGACCTTCATCTGATTCCTGTCCTCGGCGCCCTGGTTGTAGGACATCAGAGGAGCCACGCCCATGGAGTATCCGAGGATGACTGCCAGTGCTATGAACTCGACGTACATCAGGATCGTTATGGCCGAGACCCCGTCCGGTCCGAAGTACTTCATCATCGTGAGGTTGAACAGCAGCGTGGTCACCGCGCCGGACAGCTCCGATACCATCTCGGACGCGCCGTTGGAGCAGGTCTTCCCGAGCATCCTTGCGTCCAGGGACGGGCGGAGGAACCTTATCGGAGCATCTTCTCTGAGCACGAAGTACAGCGCCCCCATGACGACGGCCATGAGCGCTCCGATCCCGGAAGCCAGCGCGGCGCCCTGCATGCCCATGCCGAGAGGCCCCATGAAAAGGATGTCCAGGACGATGTTGACCAATCCTGCCGAAAGGGAGCATGCCAGGGACAGTCCGGGCCTGCCTGCGACGATGAGGAACTGCGTCACCAGGTACTGGAGGACGAAGGTCGGCGCGAAGGCTGCGAACACGACCAGGTAATCGTTGGCAAACCCGTGGAGGGTGCTGTCGGCGCCCATGAGGTCCACGAGAGCCGGCGATAAGGAGACTATGAAGATTCCAGAAGCCACCGCCACCGCGAAGGCGGCCGTCACGATCCCGGAGAACGCCCGGCTGGCCTCATACCTCTTGCCTTCTCCCAGTTTCGTCGCGACATACGCGGAGCCGCCTGTGGAGAACATGAACCCGAAGGCGGTGAAAAGGGCGGAGACGGGCATCACGATGTTGAGCCCGGCCAGGGCATCGGTGCCGATCATGTTGGATATCAGGGCGCCGTCGGCGATCGAGTAGGTGGATATGCTGACCATCACGACCATCGTCGGCAATGCGAAGCGCATGATCTGCCTCGGAGTCCTGACTTCGCCCAGCTCCTTCCCTGTCATCGGGAGCCCATGATGCCCGATATATTAGCCCATGGGCGGATTTGCTGCAGGACAGGCGAAGCATCATCTATCCCGCTCTCCATTCGTGACCATGGACTGCAGGGAAGCCATCGACGGGCGCAGGAGCATCAGGAAGTACAAGGACGGAAAGGTCCCGGAAGAGGACATCGTCCGCATGCTGGAGTCGGCCATGAAGGCGCCCAGCGCGAGGAACTCCAGGCCGTGGAGATTCGTCGTCGTCACCGATCCGGAAGTCAAGGCCCGCCTGGCCGGGATATCTGGCAGCATGGGGATGAACGCCCAGGCATATGCGTCGGTCCTCGTCTGCGGAAGAGAGGACCTGTCGGAGTTCTGGCAGCAGGACTGCGGAGCGGCGATAGAGAACCTCCTGCTGGAGGCCCATTCCATGGGGTATGGGACATGCTGGTGCGGAGTGTACCCGATACAGGATCGCATGGATGCGGTACGCGAGATCATAGGGCCCACCGACGGGACCCCTATGGCGCTGATCGCACTCGGAGTGCCGGACGAGTCGCCTGCATGCAGGGGATTCTACGAGCCGGAGAAGGTCAGGTTCGTCTGAACTGCTCGAAGACAGAAAGTCAGCAGGGGCATCGCTTTCGGCCTGGCGGCTCCTATGGGCTATAAGAGAGGTCGGATGACCTGCAAGTTATATATCGGGCGCTTCAATCCGAATGCCAGCAATCAGAGTGCGGTGTCTCGCAGACGGTCAGGCCCCACTCGGTGCGCTTGAGACGGGTTCGGCACGGCAGTGCCGGCCGTCAGGGCGCACTGCGAGAGCGCGCTCCTTCCGGGATCCCGGATGGAACGCGGAGGATTGATCATATAGCGAAAAGACATGCGAACCTGTTGGTTCTCGTGCTGTCGGTATCTGTGATGGTGTCGGCAGCAGGCCTTGCAGCTGTCGGGGGTGTCCTTATTCGACCCCCTTCCAAGACTTTTACCGAGATCGGCTACGTATGATGCTGATCAAGCCCATTAATGACATCCTAAGGTGGGCTATCTATGCACAACGTCGGGAACAATGAGGGAATAATAAGGGAATAATAAAGGAATATTAACGGCGATTACACACATGCTGGCTTGTCGATTTCACATCGATCCATCGATGTACAGCATCGGGAATAACAGTGGATTGATGTGACGCCAGAATCTCTGGTCTGAGGTTCAGGATCATTCCGACCGTATGCCCTCCCTAACATACTCCAGGAACGTCTCCGATAGCTTGGACAATCTTGCTCCGTGACGCGTTATAACACCGATATGCCGATGCACCGGCGGGTCCAACGGGCGGACCTCTATGTCGTAAGGCATCCTCTTGAGGATCAGGCTCGGCAGTATCCCTATGCCCATCCCGCTCTCGACCATCGACATCACCGCATAATCGTCCCAGGTCACGAACTTCACATCCGGCTTCAGCCCGGCATCGTCGAAGATCGAGCCGATGATCGCCTTTCCGCCCTTCTCCAGCAGCATGAACGGATATCCGCACATCTGCTCCGGGGAGACCCTGTCGTTCTCGGCGAGAGGATGCCCTTTCGGCAGGACCGCCATCATCTCGTCGTCTGCGATAGAAATGGAATCGAGTCCGTCCGATGCCGTCGGTATGCGGGTGAACGCCATGTCCACCCTTCCTTCCAGCACCCACTTGTCCAGCTCGTAGTAGTCTCCGGTAAGGAGCTCGTAGCTGACATTCGGATGGTCTTCCTGGAATCTCCTTATCGCCGGAGGGAGCCAATGGGTGGCGACACTGGAGAATGTCCCGATCCTCAGATGGCCGGCGCTTCCGCTGGAGAGCTCCGCCACACGAGAATCCAGGGCAGATGCGCCGATGCATATGTCCCTGGCATGCTGGAGCACCGATTCCCCTTCAGGGGTTATCGCGGCGCCTCCGCGCCCCCTGTCGAACAGCCGCAGTCCCCAGTCCGACTCAAGGTCGGACAGCATTCTGCTGATGCTCGGCTGGCTTACGCCGAGGGCATCCGCTGCCTTGGAGAAGCTTCCGCTGTCAGCCACAGCTACGAACGCCCTCAGCTTGATCAGGCTGATGTCGGTCATCCCATCCGACCTTCGGCTATTAGTATTCGGTTTCCGTATAAAATATCTATTATACATTCGGATTATTGATTGGACTCATGTCCGCCGGAAGCCTGACCTATGCGGTGTTCGTGCTCTCTCTCGTCCTGTTCGGTTCCAACGGGATCGTTGCCGATGGGATATCCATGTCAAGCGCGCAGATCGTCCTCATGAGGACGCTTCTCGGTAGCCTGATGCTCGCGCTGGTCCTTCTCGCGTTGAAGGACAGGAGGGCCTTCGGGGACTCCAGGCAGAGGCTGTACCTGGTGATATCAGGGGCGGCCATGGGGGTCAGCTGGATCCTGCTGTACGAGGCTTACATCCTGTCCGGAGTGGGCTTGTCCTCTGTCCTGTACTATTGCGGGCCTGTGATCGTCATGGCGTTGTCGCCGTTCGTCTTCGGGGAGAGGCTGACAGTCGCGACGATGATAGGGTTCGCTGCTGTGCTGGCAGGATCGGTCATGCTGTGCGCCGAGCCTTCATCCTCCGGGGATTCGATGGGCTATGTGCTCGCCGCAGGCTCGGCGGTCTGCCATGCGGTGATGATAATCTTCAGCAAGAAGGCTGACCGGATAGGAGGATTGGAGAACTCCACGATACAGCTGATGGTGAGCTTCCTGACCGTCCTGGCGTACCTGGCCGTCATCTCGGATCTTCCGGAATCCATCGATGCGGAGGATTGGCCGAGGCTGCTGGTCCTGGGGCTCGCCAACACAGGTCTGGGATGCCTGCTTTACTTCTCCACCATCGTGAAGCTGAAGGCCCAGACTGTTGCGATATCAGGATATCTGGAGCCTTTGACGGCAGTGGTCCTGGCGATGCTGTTCCTCGGAGAGGACATGTCGGCAGTACAATGGGTCGGGGTGTTGCTGGTAATATCCGGAGCGATGTACTCGGAGATGAGAAGGAACGGGGCCGGAGGCCGTCAGGCCACCGGCAGTTGAAAAGGCGGGGCATAGCCCCGTTTAATGGGCTCAGGCAACCTTGCCAATTGCCACGTAGAGCACAGCCTTGTCCTCTGAAGAGAAGGCGTAGGTGGGCGAGGATCCCATGGAACCGGATCCGGTCCCGTTCTCGATGGCGAATGTCAGGGTGTATTTGACTCCTTCATAAGTGAAGGTGAACTCCGCACCGCCTTTGAAGTCCTCGATCGTCACGGCTTTGTAGCTCCAGTCGGTCGCTCCGGAGACGTTGATGGTCATTGTCGCCTTGCCGTAGTAGTATGCTGCATTGAGGTTCTTGATGTTGAGCTCCGATGTCTTCTCTCCGCTGCTGAAGATGACGTTGATGGCGGACACCACCTTGTCGGTCGGCAGAATGCCGTCGTTGTATGAGACCGGGGCGAAAACGCCTTTGTCTGTGTCGTCTGTCCATCTGGCGTAGAGGGTCGTATCCTCGCTCATCTCGATGGTCTCTCCCACAGGGAAGATCATCGGGCTCTTGGCGCTGAAAGACCATCCAGCGAATGAGTGGCCGGAAGGCGCTGTGAACTTGTTTTCGGGCATCGCATAGGTTCCGGTCACTCCGGTCACGGATGCCATCGTCCCGCTTCCGCCGTTAGCATCGAAGCTGACGGTGTAGCCGGACTTCTCAGAATCTTTGTCGTTGTCACCGGGGTTGAGCATGATGACTGCCGCGGCCGCGATGATGATCACGACCACAGCGACGACTGCCAGGATCTTTTTGTCCATATTACGAAGTTTTTCGTATCGGATATAAAAGTTGCAGTTTTGTCCTCCATGTCTGACGAAATAGGGAATCAGGCCTTTTCAGTGAAGGTGCTGGACGTCTGGGTAACACCATTTTGGCAATCTTATCATGCCCAGTATAACCTTCTAGAAACCTTCACAAATGCTATTTTAACTCGCATACGCATTCCTATGTGGCGGGGATATGATGGCAGCCCGCGCAGGAACGATGAAGGCGACAGGGTTCGCCATCCTCGCCGCCGCATTCTATGCCGTATGTTCGCCGTTCTCCAAGATGCTCCTCGAGGATGCATCTCCCACGATGATGTCCGCGTTCCTCTATCTCGGAGCGGGCATCGGGCTGACGATCTTCATGGCTTTCAGGCGCGCCGCCACGCACCATCCTGTGGAGAACCCTCTTAGGAGGGAGGACCTGAGGTACACCGTAGCGATGGTGGTCCTGGACATTATCGCGCCGATACTGCTGATGTACGGGCTTGCCGTGACATCTGCGGCGACAACGTCCCTGCTGAACAACTTCGAGATCGTCGCCACCACGATCATCGCCCTTGTGATCTTCAAGGAGAGGGTGTCTCCGATGCTGTGGGCCGCGATAATGTTCGTCACGGTGTCCAGCATCTTGCTGTCCGTGGACGATCTGGAGGGGTTCGTCCTGTCTCCCGGGGCATTGCTGATCCTCGGCGCATGCGTGTGCTGGGGACTGGAGAACAACTGCACCAGGGCCATATCCGAGAGGGACCCCATCCAGATAACATCCGTCAAGGGCCTGTGCTCCGGGACGGGCGCGTTCATCGTGGCATTGGCCATCGGATCTCCGTTGCCTTCCTTGGAGCTGATAGGCATCATCCTGCTCCTTGGGTTCGTCTCCTACGGGCTGAGCATCTCCTCGTATATCCGCGCCCAGAGGGACCTCGGCGCATCACGCGTCAGCGCCTATTACTCTCTGGCGCCGTTCATCGGAGTGGCGATATCGTTCACGCTGTTCGACGAGGCCCTGACCGCTTCGTTCGCATTGGCATTGCTGTTCATGCTCATCGGAACCGTCCTCACCACGATCGATGCGATGGGGTCGGAGAGCGCGGAAGAAGCCGTCGAGGCAGGCTCCTGATTCCAAGTTTTCAAAGAAGAGAAGGGGTTAAGGCGTTTTCCCGGAAAGGGGGACCCTTTCCGATCAGACCATCAGGCTGGCGGCCCTGAGCTCGGCGGCGATCTTGTCCACGGCACGGGTGACGTCCTCGGGGACCTTCGCGCCGGTGCAGACCATCTTGCCGGATCCGAACAGCAGGACGACGACCTTGGGGTCGTCCAGCCTGTAGACCAGGCCGGGGAACTGCTCGGGCTCGTATTCGACCTTCTCCAGTCCGAGTGTGATGGCCACTGTGTTCAGGTTGATCTCCTGCTCGAGGTCGGACGAAGCGACGATGTTCTGTACTTCGATCTTGGGCTCGATGGTGATCTTGACGTCGGCCTTCTCAAGGTCCTTGGCGACCTTGCTGATGGCTACCTTGACGTCATCGCGGCACTTGGCTCCGGTGCAAACGACCTTTCCGCTCCTGAAGATCAGAGTGGCGGTCTTGGGCTCCTTGAGCCTGTAGACGAGACCGGGGAACTGCTGAGGGTTGTACTCGGCGCCCTCCAGCGCAGCTTCAATCTTGTTCAGGTCCAGTTCCTGACCAAGGTATGTCGAGGCTACCACGTTCTCTATGTTCATTTTGGCCATCTTTTCACCGTCATGGGCTATTTATATAGTATTTATAAAGGTTTGGATAAAAGCCGGTTGTTCCGGTCGATATCGGGACTCTCGTCCATAGGATGCATGTTTTAGAAGGGATGGAGTCGAGGGAGGGGATCGAACCCCCGTCTGCGGATCTGCAGTCCGCCCCATAGCCACTGTGGTACCTCGACGCAGGAATCCCGATTGTTTGGTCATATAAAAGCATTGCTTGCTCCCAGACCTATGGTACTTCGGAGCGAATCGGTCACGCCATATAGTGGCTGGCGGATTGCCGTCCCATGCATTGCAAGGACGTGTCGATGCACGAGACGGACATCCCGCTGGACGAGAGATCCATAGCGGAGCTCATGGACGGGTGGGTGTCCTATGTCCGCACCGAGGACCTCGTCCTGAAGAACGGCGATGACTACGCCGTGCTGGAGCTGAGGAAGAAGGGCGGCGACGGGCTGTTCAGGAAGCTGGACGGCTACAGGATCGTCTCTCTCCCGGAGGACACAGTGTTCGTGGACCTCCCCGAAGCGGATGTCCTCAACACGCCCGCGATGGCGGAGGTCCAGGCGCTGCATCCCGGCAAGACGGTCATCGTCCGCGGCATGTTCTCCCATATCAACTACATAAAGGACCTCGACCCGGTCCCGCTGATGGTCATCGACAGCATACCTCCGAGCCCATCCAAGCTCGGCGTGCTCGTGTCCCGTGCCCTGGCGTCCGGGTTCATAGACCATCCGATAGTCCAGGTGGACAAGGTCATAGATATGGCCTCGAAGGTGCCCGAGGTGGAGACATCGAAGGTGATGTTCCCGTGCAGGGTCTCGAAGCTCTCTGCGGAGAAGCCGTACTGCTTCCTCGACGACGCTCCGGAGGATCCCGGGGACGTCACCCTGATAGGATGCCACCTGTCCAAGAGGATATTCACGTCGCTCTACAAGCGCGACGTGCCGTTCATAAACGTCTGCCCGGCGGACTACGTGGAGCCCGGCATCAAGACCATAGTGAAATGCTGCAAGGTCAAGGAAGGCCACGAGATAGAAGGGGACGTGGCCCGCGTCCCGTGGGGGGCCACCGTTCCCGAAGTTGTGGACGCGATAAACGACCTCTTTCAGAGGTCGAAGAGCTGACGTCCGCGGTTCATGGCCTTGTACCCTTCTTCCGCCCTGCCTGCCTTGCAGAGCAGCTCTCCGAGCTTGTACCATGAGTCGGCATCGTCCGGGTTCTTCTCCAGATGGAGCTGCATGTGGGCGATCGCTTCGTCCAGCTTCCCCTGGGATGCGAGGACGGTGCTGTGGGAGCGGCCGTTGGTCTCCTCGTCGCGGATGCGGATCATCTCCTTCCGCGCCTTGTTCATGAGGACGTCCAGGGAGCTCTCCGAGAGCCATGGGCACCTCCTGCCGATCATGTCCCTGAAGGCCGCTGCTTTTTCGGGGTCGATCTCGCAGTCGTTGCCCCTGAAGATGTTGCGGGGGACGTCCACGGTGTTGCTGCCGTGAACGACCGTGATATGCCCTGCCTGCGCCATGGTCACCTGAAGCTGATGTTGCGCCCGCAGGCGTCCCTGTGGCATCTGCCGAACTCTGTGAGCTTCTCTATCTGAGCGGTGCGGAACACGGGGCCGTCCTTGCATACGCGGGAATCGTCCATGACGCAGCATCCGCAGACCCCCGCGCCGCACTTCATATACCTCTCCATGGACAGCTGGCATTCGATTCCGAGCTCCTGGCAGGCCTTGAACGTGAACCAGAGCATGACCTCGGGCCCGCAGGCCACGATGCAGTCGTACTTCTTGGCGGCGGCCTTCTCCTTCATGAGCTGGACGGCGTTGCCGTGGAACCCCAGGCTGCCGTCGTCGGTGGCGATCCACACGTTCTCGGAGAACGAGCGGGCCCTGTCTGCCATTATGACATCTCTGGACGAGCGGGCGGCGATTATGGTGTCCGCTCCTGTCGCAGCCACGGCGGGCATGATCGATGCCGTACCGACTCCGCCTCCGATGATCAGGACGTTCCTGTTGCTGAGGTCGTATCCGTTGCCGTAGGGCCCGCGGATCCTCATCCTGTCTCCGGCCTTCAGCTGGTGGATGGCCTTCGTGGCATCACCTATGGCCTTGACCGTGACGCTCTTCTCGTCCCCGTCTATCCCCGATATGGACATGGGGATCTCGTCCACGCCGGGGATCCAGATCATTATGAACTGTCCCGGCTTCGCCTCGCCCTTCCAGTCGAAGCGGAATGTCTTGGTGTCGTAGCACTCGTCCACGACCTCCTTGATAGTGACCACATCACTCATGTGCGACCCCCCTCATCGAGGCGACATCTTTGTAACCATACTGATCCATGAAATCGGACATCCCCTTGTTGATCTCCGAGAACACCTCGGGGCCCACGGTCCCGACGGCGCTGCCCACCTGGAATGCGGACGCTCCGGCCATGATGTACTCGACCGCGTCCCTCCAGCAGGATATCCCTCCGACCCCGATCACGGGGATGTCGAGGACCGTTGTGAGGTCGTAGACCGCTCTGACTCCCACAGGCTTGACCGCGGATCCGGAGAGCCCTCCGAACCTGTTGCTCAGCAGGGGCTTCCCGAACTCGGGCACGATGACCATCGCTTTCAGCGTGTTGATGGCGACGACCGCATCCCCTCCGGCCTCCTGGACGGCCATCCCTATGCTGGGGAGGATGTGCGTGTTGGGGGTGAGCTTCGCCCAGACCGGGATGGAAACTGCGGACTTCACGGCGGAGACGATGTCCTTCACCATGACCGGATCGGTTCCGACCTCCATGCCGTAGCCTTTCGCGTGAGGGCAGGAGAGGTTCAGCTCCACGGCCGTGGCTCCGTAGTCTTCCATTTTGGCGGCCAGCGTCCTGAAGTCGTCCGGTCCGGCTCCGTAGATGGACCCGATTACCGGCCCCTTGGGAACTGCGACTTCCATCTCCTCGCGGAAGAGCTCGATCCCGGGGTTGGGGAGCCCCATCGCGTTGACGTATCCTCCTTCCACCTCGGTGAAGCACGGATTGGCATGGCCCGCGTTGGGCTCCAGCCCGACCGATTTGGTGACGACCGCCCCCGCACCGCACTCCATCATGCGGACCATCGAGGGCCCCGTCTCATCCATTATGCCGGAAGCCACCATGCCGGGCTTCTCCAACGCTATCTTGCCGATCTCCGTCCTCAGCGACGCCATGTCCGATGTGATGACGGGGCTCTTAATAAATTCGCGTGTGTGCGCGTGTGTTTAATATGGGGAGGAGGTTGGGAAGGGCATGGACGTCGACGCGGTGCGCAGGGACTTCCCCACGGTCAGGGCCGGGAAGGGGATCTACATGGACAGCGCATGCCAGTCCCTGAGGCCGGACAGCGTCATCCGGGCCATCGTCGACTATTACGAGAACTATCCCGCATGCGGAGGCCGCAGCGTCCATGCGATGGGCACGAAGGTGTCCATGGCCATGGACGAGTGCAGGGAGAAGCTCGCTTCATTCTTCGGAACGGACGATCCTGACTGCTACGTGTTCACCAAGAACTGCACCGAGGGGCTGAACACCGCCGCTTACGGCCTGGGGCTGAAGAAGGGGGATGCCGTTGTCACGACGGACACCGAGCACAATTCCAACCACGTGCCCTGGGTGTACCTACGTGAGAACGTGGGGATCGAGAGGAGGATCGTGAAGTCCCGGAAGGACGGGTCCTTCGACCTGGAAGCGTTCAAGAAGTCCATGGACAGGAAGGTCAAGGTGGTGTCCGTCCAGCACGCGAGCAACGTCACCGGATGCACCGTGCCCGTGAAGGCCGTGGCGGAGATCGCACATGACTGCGGCGCGACGGTCGTCATCGACGGCGCCCAGGCGGCCCCGCACATGCCCGTTGACCTGAAGAGCATCGACGCGGACGTCTACTGCATGTCGATCCACAAGATGCTCGGGCCTTCAGGCATGGGCGTCATGTACGGCAAGAAAGAGGTCCTGGAGAGGATGCGCCCGCTGGCCCTCGGAGGAGGGACGGTCGGATTGGCGACATACGATTCCGTCAACCTCGCCCCGGTCCCGGACAGGTTCGAGGCCGGGCTGCACGATTACGCGGGCATCATCGGGACCAAGGCCGCTCTGGACTACCTTTCGAAGATCGGCATGGACCAGGTGGCCGCATGGGACCTGAAGCTCATGGAGCGCATAGTCTCCGGATTGGAAGATGTCAAAGGGATCCATGTGGTCGGCCCTCAGGAGGCCAGGTCCAGGGGAGGCGTGTTCTCCTTCAACATCGAAGGCCTGGGGGCGCACGACATCGCCATGATGCTGGACAGCATGGCCGGCATAATGATCCGCTCCGGGATGCACTGCGCCCATCCGTTCTACGTCTCAAGGGGAATAGACGGCAGCGCCCGCGCTTCCACCTACATCTACAACTCCCTCGAGGAGATGGACATCTTCACCGACACTGTCAGGAAGATCGCCGAGACCTTCGGGAACCGATTTCTTCAGCACGATCGAGCCGCTCCACGAGAGCTCGAACTCCTGATCGAACGATGTGGTCGCCATGTACATCTTTCCGTTCGGGGACGTCAGGGCCACCATATGCGCCTTCACCGTCAGGAAGTATCCGTCGGAAGGGAGCAGGTCGCTTCCTTCGACGGTCAGCTCCTGCGTCACCGAGGACTCGAAGGCGTCCAGTATCCCGGCGATCCTCTCGGCGGAGCCGTCGTCCATGTCGGAGACGGTCCTGTCGCCGGCTCCGCCGACGACGGCCAACGAAGCGCAGAGCAGGGCCACTCCGCAGGTGCACAGGACCACGCGGGATATCGTGAACTCCATCATGCCCCTATCCTCACTCCGTAAGCGCCGTCCTCGCTTGCCGCTGCGATGCTGATCGTCATGTCTCCTTCCAGCCACAGCTCGTCGTTCAGGACCGGCACGGAAGGCGAGTCGATGTACAGCTTGTCCACAACCTCTCCGTTCACTGCCATGCGGATGATGTACCTGTCCGGTCCATCTCCACCGACCACCAGCGCCTGGCCCGGCTCGAGGGACAGGTCCGCGAAGACCGCGGTCCCGCCCCTGTAGTACGCCCCGAGGACTGCTTCCTTCAGGCCGATGGCGTCCTCCCTGATCCCGCTCACGGAGATCTCGTCGTCGGCCCTCTGCACCGAGTCCATCAGGACGGGTGTCATCAGGCCGATGACCAGGAAGCACACCATCAGCTTCACCGGGATGCTCAGTACCCCCGATCGGTCCATCTTCACAGTATCACCGCCACCTTCGTGCTTGAGCTCTCTCCGTAGCCCGGCATGGACACGACCAGCGTTATGAACCCTGTGGTCCCGTGGCCGGCAGGGTCAATGCGCAGTCCGGAGAACATCGCCTTGCCGTTCGTATCTGTGACCGCATAGGCTGTCCCGCCTTCGGCATCGGTCACGTTCAGCCCCTTCAGGACCACGGTGGCCCCTTCCAGGTGCTCTCCGTCCTGGTCCCTGACGGTCACCGTGAAATCCCTCAGGACGCCGTCATCCGAGATGACCGTGGACCCGTCGCTGCCTTCGACGGTGATCTCCCCTATGGAATGTGGGGTCTCGATGTTGCCCATCCATCCGAGGATGATTGCCGTTCCCATGGTGGCCACGAGTATGACTATCATCAGCTGCAGCGGAAGTCCTTCCAGGCCCCCGCTCCTGCCCATCTTATCGAATCTCATGATATCGGGCAGGTCTCGCAGTGCAGGCTTATAAGCGGAACCCGGATGGTTACTGAACATTTGATTAAGTACCGTTAATACATTGATTCCGATGTCTTAACGATGTTTCAGAGCCGTTCTGGCAGCATCTTCGATATGGTCATGAAAATGCTGGCCGTCTCAGAAAGGTCCGTTTCCACTGGGACCGGTCAGCTCGATCCTCCGGAGGACCTGATGCTTCGCCCCTCCCGGGCCGAGCTCGCTCTTCATCACCAGGATCGCATCGCAGACGAACTCTGAGATGTCCGCATCCCCGTATTTCGCGAAGAACGGGCTAAGGTCGACGGGCCCTCTGCAGCGTCCGACGGTGATGTGTGATTTGAACGGCTTGCGGTCGTGGTCGATGTTGGCGGCGTCCAGCTCCTTCCCCAGCTTGACGGCTATGGAGGACATGAGGTCCTGGGGCGATGCGCCGATCCAGGCCACCGTGGGCCTCTTTCTGTCCGGGAACGCGCCTGCGCCGGACGCTTTGACCGTGAACGGGCCGATCCCGGAGACGGAGCGCTCCACGCATTTCGCGATCTTGTCCACCTTGGAGCTGTCCACATCCCCGATGAACTGGAGGGTTATGTGGATCTGGTCAGCCGGGGCGGCCCTGACATTGTCAAGGCGCTTCAGGTCGTCAGCTACCGCTTTGAACGAGGTTTTGTCCTTGACAGGGATGGACACGAAGGCCCTGATCAAAGGCATCGGAACATCTCCGGATGGTCCGCCTCGATCCTATTCAGCAGAGCTTCGCATCCTTTGACCACCTGCACGTAGGTGGTGGCGAAGTCTCCTGTGTAATACGGGTCGGCGATGTCCCCGCCTCCGCAGAAGTCCAGGAGCCTGGCTATGGTGCAGGTGTTGCCCGACGGGGCGGTCCTGCGGATGTACTCCAGGTTCATCCTGTCCATCCCGACGATATAGTCGAAGTCCACATAGTCGGGGGCGATGAGGCGTCTTCCATGCTTGCCCTCGCAGGATATGCCGTGGATGCGGAGCTGCTCTGCCGTCCTCGGGTCGGGGGAGTCCCCGATGTGCTCTCCGCTGGTGGCCGCCGAGGCCACGTTGAACCTGTCCGAGACCCCTTTCCTGCTGATGAGGTCCTTGAAAACGAACTCGGCCATTGGGCTGCGGCATATGTTGCCGTAGCATACGAAGAGCACTCCTATCCTTGTCATGCCCGCCGTGAGATGCTCATCGGATAACTATCTGTTGGACGGAACAGCGGAGCTTGCGTCCTTTATCCGTCGCGGTCTGATACGGCCGGGTCCCCGAACACTCTTTAAAGGATGAGCAGGATTCGACAGCATGGACCAGAAGATCTCCAAACAGGACAGGATCGTCAACTTCATGCCCACCCTGGCATTGGCAATCCTCGCCGTTGCAGGAATCCTCATGGCCTTCGTCATCTGAAGGCTTCAACCTTTTAGAAAGAAAAGAAAACATGGGGAGGTCTCCCTCCCCGTTTCAGTTTTTTACGGCTCAGTTCTTCTTCTGAGCCTGGATCAGCCTCTCGGCGGCCCCGTTGCCCAGGGATGCCGATTTCTGCAGCCAATCCATCGCGACGGCCTTGTCCGCTTCCACTCCGACTCCGTCGAGGTAGCAGCGGCCGACGATGAACATGGCGTCCTTGTCTCCGGATTCGGCTGCCTTGAGGTAGCTGTCGAAGGGGGATTCGTCCGCCTTGTAGACGATCTTCTCGCCGGTGGCCTCCTCGACGATCTGCCTGGACAGGATGTGCCCGAGCTCGGCGGCGCGCCTGTACCATTTGAGCGCTGCGGCCTCGTCCTTCTCGGTCCCGATCCCGTTGGTCAGGCAGTATCCGGTGTAGTACTGGCAGATGGCGTTGTCGTTCTCGGCGCCGGCGGCGAACCACTTGTACGCCTCGGCGGGGTTCTTCTTCACGCCGTCGCCCTCGAAGTAGCTGTACGCGACGTGGTACTGGGATTTCCCAAACCCGTTCTCGGCCAGCTTGAGGTGCATCTCGAACGCCTTGCCGGAGTCCTTCTTGACCCCGCGGCCCTTGGAATAGGCCTCGGCGATGGCGAACTGCGCCTTCATGTAGTTGTCCTCGGCGGACCTGTTCAGCCAGGCGAAGGCCTGGGTGTCGTCCCTCCTGACCCCCCTTCCCAGGGAGTAGGCGGTACCGACGTTGAAGCATCCTATGGAGTTGCCGTTGGCTGCGGACATAAGATAGTAGCGCAGGGCGGACTTGCTGTCCTTCCTGATCCCCGATCCCTTGGCGTAGTTGTCGCCGGTGACGAGCTGCGCGTAGCCGTCTCCCAGGTCTGCGGCCCTCTTGAACCACAGGGCGGAGTCCTGGCTGTTCTTCTTCACCTGCTTGCCTTTGGCGTACAGCTGTCCGAGCATGATCATGGCATCGGTCTGGCCCAGGTAGGCGGCCTGGTGGAGCAGGTCGACCCCTTTGTCCTTGTTCTTGTCGACGCCTATGCCTCCGAGGTAGCACCTGGCGATCCCGTACAGGCCGTCCCTGCTGCCCCTGCCGGCCGCGGCGCAGTACCAGGCGTAGGCGTAGTTCTGGTCCCTCTCGGTCCCGATGCCGTCCATGTAGCACCTTCCCAGGTTGTACATGCCCTCGGGGGATCCCCTGTCGGCCATGGCCTGGTAGAGCGCGAAGGCTCCGGGCTGGTCCCTTGCGGTGCCGGTGCCGTACTCGTAGCATTCTCCGAGAGACACCGATGCGGGGGCGAACCCTTCGTCTGACAGCTTCTTGAGCATCTCGATTCCCTTTGCGCGGTCACGCCCGGTGCCGGTGCCGTTCAGGATGCAGAGAGCTTCCCTGTAGGCAGCGTACCGGTGGCCCGATTCCGCTGCCTTCTTGTACAGATTGTAGGCAGTGGCGGGGTCGAAATCCGTCCCGACGGCCAGCTCTTTGAGCCTTGCGAGGACATACTCCGCATCGGGGTCGTCGTCGGTCGCTTTGGAGCTGAAATATTCGTATACTGAACCGTCGTCAGGCGTGTCGTGCGCTTGGTAACGGTCGATCAGGGCCTTGTATGCGTCGAGATCATCCTTCAATGCCGAGCGGAAAAGCCACATGGCCCCCTCGGAAGCGTCCTCGGCTCCGGCGACGCCGTTGGCCATGCAGGTGCCCACCACGAATCCCGCCAGCGGGTGTCCCGCCTTGGCGGCGCGGAGGTACCATTCCACAGCTTTGGAATCGTCAGCTTCGACGCCCTCTCCGATCGCAAACCTCTGACCAAGCTCGAAGCAGGACTGCACGTCACCTGCTTCGGCTTTGGAAATCAACTGCTCTAAGGTTTCCATCGGACGGCGTTAAGCAGGTCCTGGGATTTAAAGGGATGTTGGTGGTTCCGCGGAGGTTGTGGCCTGCCTTAGAGCGTTCCGGGATGTTCTGTCCTATGGTTCCAACACGTGCTTCATGCGGCATGTCCCGGAACGCCCCGTCGCCCGTTCCCTTGCAATCACCGGCGGCGGAGGCGTCCTCGGTAAGCGGTTTGCGGGGCATGCTGCCCCTGGCGGGTGGTGCGATGAGCGCGAATGCCCGTGCCGGATCAGGCTTCGGCCTGCTGGTAGGCCTTGACCTCCTCCAGCCCGAACGGGTCCTGGTCCGCCTTCTTCTCCACGGACAGTATGAGCAGGACCACGGCGACCGCTGAGAACACGGTCATGAGGGTCCAGAGCGCTGTGAAGTTCTCCAGGGTGTACGACCTCCCGATCATCATGCCGGAGATCGTGGTGCACACGCTGGCCCCCAGGAACAGGAATATGTTGGCCCCGGACACGGCCGTCCCGGAGATGGCGGTGGGGAACCATTCCCTTATCTGGGTGAACGTGAGGGTCATGAACCCTCCGAACAGCCCGAACAGGAAGCTGACGACAGACCAGAACGCATAGCTGTCGATGCCGCCCGCGAATGCGCAGATCACGATCCAAACTGCTGTGAACGCAGTGGTCCCGGCGATCATCGTCTTCCTCTTGGAGCGGATGAGCCCGCGGGTGGTCATGGCGCCGATGATGAGCGTGCTGGCGATCTTCCCTATCCCCAGCAGGGTCATCATCCATGAAGCGGAAAGAGCGAACTCGTAGACGTTGTTGAAGTACGTGACGGCCCAGGTGCCCTGGAAGGTCATGATGCTCCCGTAGACCAGGAAGTACGCCAGGGCACAGGTCCAGAACCTCCTTCCGCCAGAGAACACGATCTTCAGTCCCTTGAGGACTGGGATCCTCACGGATGTGTCCTCCTTTATCGGGGTCCCGTGGAGATGATGCTCCACCTCCTCCACGGAAGGCAGCGACCTTTCCTTGGGATGGTCGCGTATGATGGCGAAGCACAGGATCGCCAGAGCGAGGGTTATGACTCCGAGGATGAGGAAGACGCCCCTCCAGCCGACGGCGTCGGCGAGCAGGTTCAGGGGCCCGCTGGCAGCGACTGCGCCGACGTTCCCGACGGCTATGACTATCCCGGTCAGGACGGCGAAGTCCTTCTGGGGGAACCAGACGGATATTATCTTCATGAGAGGGATGTACACGACGGCCATCCCTGCGGCGATCATCATCTTCCCGATTATCATCACCTCGAAGCTCTGGCCCATGAAGGTCAGGAAGGAACCGATCGATGCTATGGCGAGGAAGACGGCGCAGGACCTCCGGGGGCCGATGCGGTCGGCCAGGAGCCCGCTGGGGATCTGCATGGCAGTGTATGTCCAGAAGTACACCGAGCTGAGGATCCCGACGGACCCCCCGACCTCGGCGACGATGTCCGTCCCGACGATGCTGACGGAGAGCCTCTGGAAGTACACGAAGAAGTAGCCGGTCACGAGTATGGCGAAGGCAAGGACGGCATAGGTCCTCAGTCTCTTGATGGATTTGGGGTCGACATCCATGTGACGCTATGCTTAATATTCATTCTATATAAAGGAAATTTGAGGAAAGAGGTTTTATTATTCTGATAAGAATAACTGATTATTCTCAGGAGGACAGCGTCCTGCCCTTGGCGATGTCGATGCGCCTGTTGCGGACGTACAGCGCCAGGCCGATCCCCACGAGCACGATGTCGAGGACGTAGAACGCCACCACGTAGTTGATGTCATCGCGCACGATCTTGTTGAGGATCCCGAATATGTACCCGATCTCGATGATCACCATGAACCAGGGGCTGGTCCCCATGGCGGTGCGGGCCCTGTACGAGCGCATGATGTTGAACGGCCATGCTGCGGCGAAGCAGAGCATCATGACGACCTCGAACACCCCGGTCGCCAGGATGTCCATCATCATGCCACCTTCACGATCTCGTAATCGGTGCTGCCGAAGCCCATCTTCTCGGTGTGCTCGAAGGTGCTCTGCCATCTGGTGGCCGGCTGGACGCATGCGAAGATGTCGTCCGGCTTGCATCCGTGGCAGTTCCTGTCCAGGAGAGAGCCCGGGATGACAGGTTGCTGCTGGACCAGGTCGATGCACGCCTTGTCGAGGGCGACAGGGTCGAATGATGCGAGGATCCCGACGTTGGGGACCACCGGCATGTCGTTCTCTCCGTGGCAGTCGCAGAACGGGGACACGTCGCAGATCAGGCTGATGTGGAAGTTGGGCTTCCCCTTGACCGCCGCCATCGCGTATTCCACGATCTTGCAGTTCAGCACGTCTGCGGCCTCGTCGTACACGGGCTGGATGGCATCGAAGGGGCACACTGCGATGCATCTCCCGCATCCGGCGCAGCGGCTTTCGTCTATCGCCGCCTTCCCTGTGCCGAACGATATCGCATCGACCGCGCAGAACTCCGCGCACTTCTTGCAGTCCCTGCATTTCTCCGCCTCCACGCTGGGCTTCCCGGCGGCATGCATCTCCAGCTTCCCGCGGCGGGACCCGCATCCCATGGACAGGTTCTTCAGCGCCCCGCCGTACCCGGCCTGCTCGTGGCATTTGAAGTGGGTGAGGGTGATCAGCACATCGGAATCGGCTATCGCCCGGCCGATCTTGGCGTTCTTCACGTACTCCCCGTCGATGGGGACCTCGACATCGTCCGTCCCCTTCAGGCCGTCGGCGATGATGATCTGGCAGCCCGTGGTCATGGGGCCGAACCCGTTCAGGTTCGCTGTGTCCATGTGCTCCACCGCGTTCTTCCTCTTCCCGGCGTACAGGGTGTTGCAGTCGGTGAGGAACGGGATCCCGCCGTTCTCCTTCACGATGTCGGCGATGACCTTGGCATAGTTCGGCCTGAGGAAGGACAGGTTCCCGTACTCCCCGAAGTGGATCTTCAGGGCCACGAACTTCTTCTCCATGTCTATATCGCAAATTCCCGCAGCACGGACCACGCGCTCGAGCTTCATCAGCAGGCTGTCGCCTGCCTTGCAGTGCATGTCCGTGAAGTAAACCTTTGAGCCCATGAGGCGTTCGATATCCGCCTTGGAGATATCTTTTTCCACGGCGGCGTCCGGGCTTCGGGAAGCTCGGCATGACCCGTGAGAGACAATCGGAGATGCCTGTTATCTCTCACGGAACAACTCGCCGAGAGTCGCAGGGTCGATTTGAAATACAGAAGGTCGATGCGATACATGCGGCTGGTCCGCGGTGATAAAGATGTATAGCATGAGTCCTTATTCAGGCCCCCTCCTCTCCGACGAGGAGTCCATCAGGAAATACAATGATGAGAAGCAGTGGGGACTGCATATAGCCATAGATCTCGGCGAGTGCGACCACCAGAAGATCTCCGATGGCGAGTACATCAAGAAGTTCGCCATCGATCTGGCTGAGCACATCAAAATGAAGAGGTACGGCGAGCCCATCGCCGTGAGGTTCGGAGCCGAGCCCAAGGTCGAGGGGTACTCCCTGATCCAGCTCATCGAGACCTCCTGCATCGCAGGCCACTTCGCCGAGGACACCGACAGGGCGTTCATCGACGTCTTCTCCTGCAAGGAGTTCCCTCCGGAATCAACTGCCGAGTACTGCAAGGACTACTTCGGAGCGAAGAAGATGCAGTACGCGACCCTCTTCAGAGACATCTGAAAACCGAAACTCTGCGGGGGAGAGATCCCCCGCGATATCCGATCTTCTTCTTTGAACAATCCAAATCATCCGCATACCCATGCAGGATTGCCGTCTCTGCGAGGAATCAGCCATCGGAGGCATGTGGGATCAAAACAGTCATTTCAGGGACATAACGGGATTTTTATTATCCTAATAAGGAAAAAATGTCCCATAAAGGTTATATTAGCTCTCGCGGAATCGGCTTCCAGGTGATTTACCTGAATGTCAAAGTCATCGCAATCGCAGTCGTCGCTGTGATCGTGGTCGCAGGGGCGGCCATCTATTTTGTCGGCAACAATAATGATGTCGACGAGAAAATCAACGTAATAGGAAGGGTCAACACAGACGGTTCTGGAATCTACGTGGTGGACGGCACGAAGAATGCCGACAAGATGGCCGTGATCGTCGAGACCGTGGAAGAGCCCACGCAGCCCCATCTGGGAGAGAGCGGAAAATGGGTCGTCTTCGACAAGGAGGCGTGGGGGGGCAAGATCATTGCCACTCCCGGACCTGCAACCATCCAGCATGTGCAGCTAAAACAAATAGTCGATACAATGGGACTCAAGTTCACCCAGTATGTCAATGGAACATCCATCAGCAACGACACTGTGTACTACATCGGAGGAATCGGAAACTACGAGAGGTTCGTCACCGAGAGGCTCAACGTCGATGTTGACGGAGCCATCATGTGGGAACCACAGTACTCCGTCGCTCTGATCAAGGGATGCGTCGGTGTCGCTATCACCAACGACCTCTTCCCTGGACACACCTGCTGCGTCGTCGCGGCAAGCCATGAGTACACATCTGGGCACCAGGATGAAACTGTCCGCTTCATGGCGGCCTACGTCGAATCGGTGACGAAAATGAAGAACGCAATCGAGGCAGGATCCGGAGAGGAATACGAAGGTGTCATGGCCGTCGCTATGCAGAAGGTTGCGATGACAGGACTCACCGATGCCGAGAAGAGAGAGGCGATCGAGGACGCGTTCAAGCTCGTTGTCTACACTTACGGGGACGACTCTTCTGCTGACGACCCTCTCAGCCAGCTCAAGAAGGATATGGCAGAGGTCGCGAACAAGATGTATCAGTCTGGACAGGTCTCCAAGACCATCGCTGATATGGGATTCAATGACCAGACCTACGGCGAGGCCCTCGTGGACAGCTCCTTCCTCAAGAAGGCTCTGACCTACGAGAAGCAGAGCAGCTACAACAACGCCAAGGTCACTGTCGCGGTGATCAAAGGAGACGTCCACCAGCTGGCCATCCACTATGGGATTGCCATGGGCATCTTCTCCGAATACGGCATTAGCATCGAGCTATCTGAGCAGGCTGGCGGGCCCGCTGTGTTCACCGCCATCTCAAACGGAAGTGCACAGTTCGGATTCATCGGAGCCCCTCCGCTGACCATAAACTCAATCAATAAGGGCATCATCACCCCGTGATGATTGGATGGTGAACCGATGGCCGTTCCGAAATTCAAGTACGATGAGCACAACAAATATCAAAGGTGGGCAAGGACAGCGCTGATCATAGTGGTGTCCCTGTCGCTGTTCGTCCTTTTCTGGTGGGCTTTCGCCTCAGCTCGGATATTCGAGACGATACCGCTCCCTCAGGACACGTTCAGCGCTCTCATCGACTTGATAAAGAACGGCGATCCCATCTCCGGGCTGTCGCTCGCGTCCCAGGTGGAATCGAGTCTCACGACCTTCGCCAAAGGAACTGTCCTTGCGCTGATCGTGGCGATTCCCCTGGGGCTTCTTTTGGGCTATGTGAAGATTCTTAGGGAGCTCAGCGCTCCAATCATCGAGGTCCTCAGGCCCATCGCGCCTATAGCCTGGGCCCCCATTTTCATTGCCACCAGAGCCCTCGGTTTTGAATGGGGCCCTGCGTTGGTAGTGTTCATGGGAATGCTCTTCCCTATACTCACAAGCACGATCTTCGGCGTGCAGAGGATTGATCCCGGGTGGATTGACGCGTCTAGAACGCTGGGCGCGAACAAATCTCAGATATTCGCAAAGGTAGTTGTCCCCGCGTCCATCCCTTATGTTCTGAACGGGTTCAAGACCGCTCTAGGTATCGGATGGATGTGTATTGTGGCGGCCGAGATCTACGTCACATCCCTTGGAGGAATTGGGAACTTCGTCTACCAGATGTCGCAAAATTTCTACTGGTCCTATGCTTTTGCAGGGATCATAGTCATCGCTGTTCTAGGCCTCCTGACGACAGGGGTGGCCGAGCAGGTGTCCAAATACGTTTCCCGCAGGATGGGGTTGGAATGAATAACGACGATTATCGCACCAGTAATGCGGAGTTGTATGACAGGATTGCTCCGGGCCTCGATGATGTGAAATCCGAGTCCTCCGGAGAATGGACAGGTAGTACGGCAGACACTCAGATTCGGATAGAAGGACTCGGAAAGACATACTATACTGATGATTCGGAGACTGTGGCTATCAAGGACTTTAACCTGAGCATCCGCAAAGGGGAGCTAATAACCATCGTCGGTCCTTCCGGTTGCGGCAAAACGACTCTCCTGAGAATGATGGCGGGGCTCTTGGAGCCCACATCCGGAAAGATACTGATTGACGGAAAGGAATGCAAAGGGACGGGGTCCGACCGCGGAATGGTGTTCCAGGACTATGCGCTGTTCCCTTGGAGGTCGGTTAGGAAGAACATCGAGTTCGGACTGGAGATCGCCGGCGTTCCGAAGGATGAGCGCGCTACTACGTCGGATAAGCTCCTGAAAATGGTCGGCTTAGAGAATTTTTCAGAGGCGAGGATACATGAGCTGTCCGGTGGGATGAAGCAGCGTGTTGCCATCGCCAGAGCGCTTGCTACCAATCCGGACGTCCTGTTGATGGATGAGCCGTTCGGGGCACTGGACGCGCAGACCAGGAATCTGATGCAGGAGTCGCTGATCGACATCCTGGATCAAACGAACCAAACAGTGATATTCATCACCCATTCCGTCGATGAGGCGGTGTATCTGTCGGACAGGATAGTTGTCCTGACGAAGAGGCCAGCAACGATTAAATCAGTGTTCGATGTTCCTTGGACCCATCCGAGAGATCGTGCATCGCAAGAGTTCACATCTCTCAGGAAGGAA
Organism: Bacteroidaceae bacterium; assembly: GCA_963656905.1. Taxonomy (GTDB): domain Archaea; phylum Thermoplasmatota; class Thermoplasmata; order Methanomassiliicoccales; family Methanomethylophilaceae; genus Methanoprimaticola. The sequence continues at coordinate 27,006 of CAVKKO010000011.1, forward strand.
ATCCTTGAAGAGCTCCGTACTGAGAACGTTATGGAATGAAGGCGGTTCCGGGCAATCCAGCCCGGACTCCAGCCCTTCTTGCCACTGTATATTATTGTATATATGCAGGCTCAGGCCGACTTCCAAGCCGGGAGGCCGTCCCTTATCTCCACTGTGAGCTTGCCGCCGTCCATCATCCATGACAGGTAGGACCTGACGGTGCTCCCTATCAGGACGTACTGCTCCAGGGTCATTGTGAGGCCGTACTGGATGAACAGCTTCCTGAGGATGTCCTCGAATGATGACGGTTCGGAGCATATCCCGATTATCTTCTCTCCGATCTCCACGGCTTTGTCGATGTTGAGCCTCGCCAGCCCGGAGATGTCCTCTGCGGGATCCGCATGGGCTGGGATGAACATCCTGGCCTCCATCTTCTCCACCGCTTCGAGGGTGGATATGTATGCGCCCACATCGTGGATGAAAGGGATCCCGTACTTCTCCAGGGTGGCCTTGCTGGAAAGGCAGTCCGCCAGGAAGACCACGTCGTCCGCCGTGCGGTAACCGACCATGTCCATGGAATGGCCGGGCAGGGGGATGATGGAGAACCCTTCCGGGAGCACGCCGTCCGTCAGAGGCTCCGCCTCGCTGGGCTGGGCCATGAGGAACTTGTGCCTCAGCTCTTTCGGAGGGCATCCGGCGTAAAGGGACACAGGCTCCAGAATGGGGTGATTGACGAAATCGCACTCCGCGCCTTTGGCGTACACCTTGCACCCGGTCTGCGCCTGGAGGTACTGGTTGCCTCCGATATGGTCCGCATGGGAGTGGGTGTTGTAGATCGCCTTGAGGCTCCAGCCGTTGGCGTCGAGGATCTGGCGGACCTTGCGCCCGGCCTCCTTGTCGTTGCCGCTGTCAATGAGGCATGCGTCCTTGCTGTTCAGCTTCACCAGGCCGATCTTGGCCGGGCTCTGGACATAGTATGTGGAATCCGATACCTGGATAAGCTCGTACATCGGGGATCATCCTTCTGACGCCCGTATGACGATGGGATAAAGTAATTGCCCCCGTGAAGGGGGCGTTTGAAAAGACCGGCGGAGGGGGAGAGCCCCCATCCGCCTCAGAAAGCGAGTTTCAGCTGGTCGTACTTGTAGACCTTCTTCGGGCAGGAGAACTGGCACCTGTAGCATGCGGTGCCCAGGCAGTTCTTGGTCTTTACGACGATCTCGTTGCCGTCCGCGACGGTGAGCGCGTTCTCGGGGCACTCCTTCTCGCAGACCTTGCACCCGACGCAGCCATCCATGTAGCCGCGGAGCTCGGTCCCGATGTCGTGGAGGATGGTGAGCCCCCTCTCTCCGAGGTCGGGGATGTCACGCTGCACCATGCGGTGGACCGTGGGTATGCCCTTGGGCTTCGGCAGCTCCTGGATGCCGGCCATGGCGTTGTTCCTGTTGTACATCTCCATGGGCATTCCCTCGTCGCAGAGGGCCAGCTCCTGGGTGTAGATCTGCTCGAAGATCTTGTCTCCGGCGAACATGATGTGGTTCGCCCTGATGCCGTTGGCGATGCCCTGCAGGGTGTCCAGCAGCTCGGGGTCCCTCAGGATGTCCGTGGCCATGGCCAGGGAGGTGTTCCCGTACTGGTAGATCGTGCCGCAGGACGGCGGGAGCAGTCCGATCTCACGGGCCTTGACAGCATCCACATAGGTTCCGGAGGCTCCGGCCATGTACATGATGTCCAGGTCGCTGAACTTGATGCCGGCGTGCTCGAGGAGAGTGAAGTGCCCTGCCCTCATGGCTCCGATGGCCTTCAGCGCCTCGGCGATGTCGTGGGAGTCGACGTAGACCCCGTCCTGGAGGTGGAGCTTTCCGTCAGACGTGTCGAGCTTCCCCTTCCTCCAGAGGTGGTCGTCCATGGCGGCCGCCACAGCGGCGACCACTCCTGTTCCGGTGATCCCCTTGGCCTTGCCGTGCATGGGGCCGTACTCCTCGATGAGCTCCAGCCCGAAGTCGACTTTGTCCCCGTCCTTGGGGATGATGTCGTCGTCCAGGACCTTGCAGATCCATCTGAAGTCGTACTCCAGGTCGGAGATGGCGCCGGGCCCGGCCAGCATGCCGCAGCGGATGGACTGGCCTTCCATGGCGGGACCCGCGGCTGCGGACCCGGTGTAGATGTCGTCCCCGATCTTCAGGGCCATCTCGGCGTTGGTCCCGTAG
>CAVKKO010000012.1:0-28388 GCA_963656905.1 Bacteroidaceae bacterium
GGTCGATGCCGACGGGCGGCCTGTCCTTGCCGAACCAGTCCGTCCCGCGGTCCAGTATCTCGCAGGTGATGCGGGCGTACCAATGGCTCTTCTTCTTGTAGACGGAACAGGTCTTGACATCCCCTTGGATCTTCTGGCCGCATCTGTAGCGTATCCCGCCGACATCCTTCTTCATCTTCCCGAGGAACAGCTTGCCGTCTTCAATGGAGAAGAACCTTGCTGAAGGGAACTCGAAGGAACGGTACCTGTTCGGAGCGCGCATTTTCGGGAGGACTGTCTTACCATCTTTCCTCTTCGCCTTGACAGAGCGCGAAAGGGAGGCGTTCACCCTTGCGGATATGTTCTGCAGGGCCATGGAGTGCACGCTCCATATCTCTGGATGCTCCTCCTTCATCGGAGGCAGCAGCGCGTTCAGGTCGTACACCGAAGAGATCCTGTTCTCTGTGAGATAGGTCTCGATCGCTTCGTGCATGATGCGGTTCCATGTTTCCCTGCAGATGTCAAGGATCTCGCATAGCCTGCGCTGCTGCTTCTTGTCGGGGCGTAGCCTCAGCAACACGGTTATGCAGGACATCATGGAACGCTTGCGCTCTCTGAGATTATAAAGGTTGTGCGAAGAGTTCCACTCGTGATCCCGCTAGCGGTCGCTCAACAGGCACCAACTTTCTGCTCACCTAGCCTGGTATCAGTTGAAGGTCTTCTTGTACTTCTCGATGGTGTACTCGACGATCTTCTTCGACTCGGCGGCGTCGACGGTGCCGTTGACCTCGGTGGTCTTGTGCTCCAGAGCCTTGTAGACGGTGAAGAAGTGGCACATCTCGTCGATCACGTGCTTGGGGATCTCCGAGATGTCCTTGATGCCGTTGTACACGGGGTCCTTGTAGGGGATCGCGATGATCTTCTCGTCGTTGTCTCCGCCGTCGACCATCTTGATGGCTCCGATGGGGTAGCACTGGACGAGGGTCATGGGCAGGATGGGCTCCGAGCAGATGACGAGAGCGTCGAGGGGGTCGCCGTCGTCGGCGTAGGTCTTGGGGATGAACCCGTAGTTGGCGGGGTACTGGGTGGATGTGTACAGGATCCTGTCCAGCTTGAGCATCCCGGTCTCTTTGTCAAGCTCGTATTTGGTCTTGCTCCCTTTGGTGATCTCGATGACGACCATGAAGTCGTCGGCCTTGATCTTCTCGGGGTCCATGTCATGCCATATGTTGCTCATGTTAGGCCTCTGGTTCTACAATTCCGCGTTTTGTAGAAATACGTTGGCATGAGGCTCCTGCGGGAAACCGATAAAGCCCCGCTAGGCCATCGAGTTCCATGGACGGGGGACATGCCTGCGGTATCGTCGATGCTCATATCCATCTTGCAGAGGATATGCCGGCAGGATGCTATCCCGATCTGGAGAGCTTGGATATCGTGTTCTGTTGCTCGGCGGGGCCCTCCGATTGGGACAGAGTGAGGGCGATAGGCCGTTCCGGAACGGTCAGGTTCTACGGGGTACACCCTTGGACCGCATCCGAATGGTCGCCAGAAGTCTCTCGGAGGCTCCGGACCATCCTGGAAGAGGATGCTTCGGCGGGAGTGGGCGAGATCGGCCTGGACTCCAAGAGCCTCAGGTCGCCGTTCGATGTCCAAAAAGTTGTGTTATCAGAGCAGCTGGACATCTGCAGGGAATACGGGAGGATCGCCAACATCCATTGCGTCGGCGCGGAGCAGGATGTCTTGGAAGCTGTTCGCGGACGGAAGGTCCGTTTCATCATGCACGCCTTCTCCAACGAGAGCTACGCCAAACCATTGGTGCGCGAAGGCGCGTACCTGTCTGTGAACCCCCGCATACTCGCCAGGTCTGAGGAGAGGGTTGCGAGGCTGCTGTCGTCCATCCCGGAGGACAGGCTCCTGCTGGAGTCCGACGCCCCGTTCTCGCCGAGGTTTGAAGGGATGCATGCTTTCGCGCATCGGATCGCTTCGATTATGGGCGTTCCGACGGAAGAGCTATTATCGACCGTGCATGGTAACGCCGTGAGGCTGTTGGATGACCGGAATGGCGCAGAGGACCGAGCTGCTGATAGGCGAAGAGGGAGTCGAGAGGCTCAGGGATGCTTCCGTCGTAGTGTGCGGATGCGGCGCAGTGGGAGGATATGCCCTCGAGGGGCTGGTCCGTGCCGGCATCGGCCGGATAAGGGTCGTGGACGGGGACGTGTTCAACGAGAGCAACCTGAACCGCCAGATCCTCGCCACCACGGCCACGGTCGGAAGGCCCAAGGCCGAAGTGGCATGCGAGAGGGCCCGTTCCATCAACCCTTCGATCGACATCTCGGCGAAGATCCTCCATGTGAGCTCCGAGACCCTGGACGAGATCCTGGAAGGCGACTTCGACATACTGGTGGACGCCATCGACACCGTCCGTTGCAAGACAGAGCTCCTCCGCAGGGCATCGGAGATGCGCATCCCCACTTTCTCATCCATGGGAGCGGCTCTTCATACGGACACATTGGCGGTGAGGGTGGCGCCTCTCAAGAAGACCCGCACCTGCCCGCTGGCGGCCAGCGTGAGGAAGGCTCTGAAGGACATAGACACGTCCAATATAACCTGCGTCTACTCCGAAGAGCCTCCCGTTGTGGTCCCTTCGGAGAGGGACGAGCACGGGAAGAGCGTGCTGGGATCGCTTCCCACGGTGCCTGCGGTGTTCGGGATGAACCTCGCTAATCAGGCGATATCGTACTTGATAAGCAAGCCGTGAAATATGTCCCGTGTTTTAGCAGTAATCGCATTCTAGGATGCTGAGGACTAGAATCTAACACAATGAACATATAACCGTAGAGCGATGCTTTCCTTTGGTGCGCCGGAGGTTTCGAGGGAGCTCCTGTGACACATGCACCAGAGGGATCTACATGAAATGCGGGAAATACGAGAACGGGGGGGGGGAGCACAGGCTTCGAAGTGTTCTGAGCTATTCTCTTCCCTGGGGAGGAGGTATACATGAACACAAAGACAAAGATCATAGCAACAGCCGCACTGACCGTGGTGCTGCTGGTCGCTTTTTCATCCGTTCCATCGTCGGATTCCGATGTAAATAACACAACGATCGACTTCGGAACATTCCTCAAGAATGTCATTAAAAACGAGTCGGGAGACTATTCCTATGACGGGAATGGGATCACTGTGGAATGGAGCCCGTCATCCGCCTGTACCAACAACACCCATACTGTGGAGACGTGCCCGGACAAATTGGAGTCCCCTGATGGAAACAATCCGCAGAGGTTCCAAGAACAGAACGTTCAATACCAGATTTTCAAAGATGGTTCGAACGTCACGATTAAAAATGTGACGTTCAAGTTCATCCCTGCAAGTTTCACGATATGCTCGAACAGCGACTGGAAAGGCTCTGTAACAGTCGATGAAAAGCAAAATGCAGAGCTGCAACTTCTGAACTCTGGAAATATAGTATTCGAGAACTGCAACTTTGATAAGGTCATTGTCAGCCCTTATGAGAAGGGCGGAAGCACGGTCACTGGGATGAGCTCCTCGTTCACGTCATGTACATTCAGCAACAACTACAACACATATGACATCAAAGACGTGTACACCGAGAACCTGACCGTGAACGGATGCACATTCAGCAACGGGAGCGGAGGAATATACCTCGAGGGAAATGTCGCTAAGGGGACCATCCAGATTACGAACAACAAATTCATCGGCATGGACAGGAATTGTGAAGATGGAAAGCTGAACGGTCGTGGATTGATACAGATCAGCTCGAACGGAAACTACTCTGATTCTACGAAGACGAAGATAACCATAACCGGGAACACCTCTGATAACGATGCCCCAGTGCTGAGACAACTGAACAAGACATTAACGGATGATGTCCTCTCTGTCTCTCAGATCTTGGATGAGAACACGTTCGGTGGCGATGTCTTTGTCTACAAAGCTGTATACTACGACAAGAGTGCGGAATCTAACGGAAATGGAGCGAAAGAGAGCCCCTACAACAGCTTTGAAGGGGCGATGTCCGCCATCCCGATGGGCGGAACAATCATAATCGTCAGTGATCCGGATTACACCCTCACGGGGATAACGAAGTCTGTAACACTCACAACAGAAAACGGACTGGTGCCTGTCAAAGGAGGCATCAGCATCTCTTCTGATATCGGGTATCTGAGGATCAAGAATCTTGAGTTCACAGGCACTTCCTCGATAGGATGGTATAAGGATGCGAAGGTTGCAAGCAACATCATCATAGACAATTGCAAGTTCGATCAGGCAGGCGGGAACTGCGTATATATCGTACCTCAAATCAACTCTTTGGAGATCATCGATTCCACATTCATTGCAATCAGTGGAGAGGAGTACGAAAAACAGTTCCTAATATGGCCAAGCGCGTGTGAGGAGATAACAATAGAAAACAACACGTTCACAGGCAGCAATATTATCAGAGGAGTCGTGCACTTCGGAGACGGTCACTCTGATGGAACGGCTGCATATGTGAAGGACAACACGTTCTCGAACTTTGAACGTGCATTCCAGGTCGCATTCACCAATGAGGGGAAACAGAATGCCCTGGTCATAAAGAACAACACATTCACCGATATTGCCCTTAAGGCAGGGACTACCTGCAAATCGGATGAGTATGGGGTGATGTTCATCCACGAGAACCTTGTCAGCGGAACTGCTGCAACGTTCTCCAATAACACATACTCCAATTGCAACCAGGTGTTCTACTCAGAGAACAAAACGCTGACTGCGGGAGATATTGTCCTTTTGAACATAGATTTCAACAATAATGGTAGAGGGGCGGCTGTAGCATCTCAGATTGTCAAGTTCGGGAGCACACTGACCAAGCCTTCGGATCCGTCTGCTACGAACTATGTTTTCGGCGGATGGTATACCGATGCCGGTTTCACAAGCGCTTACGACTTTTCTGCGGTAGTGACTCATGATCTCACGCTCTATGCCAAGTGGACCTACTCCGAACCTGTCCATGTGCACAGCTGGGGATCGGGCAGAGTGGTCAAGGAAGCGACCTGCGGCACGTCGGGTACGATTGTCTATACGTGCTCCTGTGGTGCGACAACGACTGGAACCATACCTGCTACAGGGAACCATAGCTGGGATTCCGGAACGGTCACCACCGAGGCCACGGAGACCTCCACGGGGGTCAAAACCTACACATGCACCAGCTGCGGGCAGACCAAAACCGAGACGATCCCCAAGCTGACCTGCACTCACAGCTGGGATTCCGGGACGGTCACACAGGAAGCCACCTGCGGAGCCGCAGGGTCCAAGACGTTCACCTGCACCAAGTGCGGACAGACGAAGACCGAGTCTGTCCCCGCCACGGGCAACCACAGCTGGGACTCCGGAACCATCGTCAAGGAGCCTACGACCACCGAATCGGGGATCACCGAGTACCACTGCTCCGTCTGCGGCCAGACCAAGACCGCGACGATCGAGCCGAAGAAGACCGAGACCAAGGAGGAGGACGGGGTCAAGACGACGACCGACACCACCAAGACCGTTGAGACGGGCGAGGATGGATCCGAGACCGTCACCGAGACCACGACCGTCTCCAAGGAGGAGAACGGGAAAGTCGTCGAGAAGGTGGAAACCACAACATCCACCACCCAGAAGGACGGGACCACGATCGTCGCCGAGACCACGGTCACCGAGAAGGACGGTTCCACGGAGAAGGTGGAGATCACGAAGTCCACCACCGAAACCGAGGACACGGTCACGGTCGCTGAATCCACAGTGAAGGAGAAGGACGGCCAGCTCGTGGAGAAGGTCGAGACCACGATTTCGACGACGCAGACCGAGGACACGACCATCGTATCCGAGACGAAGGTCACCGAGAAAGCAGGCGAGGCGACCGAGAAGGTCGAGACCACCACCTCCACCACCCAGAAGGAAGGAGCGACCCTGGTCGCTGAGACCAAGGTCACCGAAAAGGGCCAGGAGAAGACCGAGGCCACCACCGTATCCGTCGAGTCCGATGACGGCCAGGTCAAGACAGAGGTGGCCATCACCGACGGATCCACGTCCGGGATCAAGACCGTCATCTCCGGAGAGGTCAACGAGGACACCATAACGCATGCCATCAAGCAGGCCGACATGGCATCCGAGGCTGTCTCCGACAAGGTCTCCGATGTGTCCAAGGACATCTCCGTTCCCAACGACAACGTCACCCTCTCGCCCACATCCCTGAGCGCCCTCGCAGACTCCGGAACGTCCCTCACAATCACGGGAGATGCCGGAAGCGTCGGCATCGACAGCAACGTTGCAGGGTCCCTGATGTCCCATGACGAAGACGTCACCGTCTCCATCTCCGAGAAGAAGGAAGGGCTGACCGAAGCCCAGAAGGCCAAGGCCGGCGACAGCAAGGTCATCGAGCTCAGCGCCAAGTCAGCCACACAGGACTTCCACGAGCTCGGAGGCAAGGCAGTGGTCAGGATCGACATCTCAAGCATGGACTACAAGAACCCCGAGGTCTACTGGCTGAAGGACGACGGAACTGCCGAGAAGGTCGACGCCGAGATAGGTGGAGGATATGCCGCGATAGAGCTGGACCACTTCTCGCTGTACTACGTTGCAGAGGGAGCGTCCTCCGAGAGCAGCAACCTCGCCCTGTACATCGTCGCAGCCGTGATCGTCATCGCCGTCATAGCCGCGGCCGGATACATGGTCCGCAAGAAGAACTCCGCCTGAGACCAACAGGAGGGGACACGCCCTCTCCCGAAACGATTTCACCCAAAGCGGCCTCTTGCCTGCTTGAAGCATGATGCAAAGGGGCCGCGCACTTCGCAAGATGGGCCTGCTCGAGCACGGTCCCATCTTGTCTCCAAGACGGTTGGGCGCAGGCATCTTCTGTGTCTGAGGACATGGGGGCATCCATCACCTGTGCCGTCCGAGCCGATTCCGACAGAAGATGGGATTGTGTGCTGCGATCGGAGGAAGCACACAGGTTGCCCATCGCACATCTATTTAATGCAGGCGCGGATAGCGGTCACGACCGCCCGGGAAAAGAGAACTCCCGGGATTCGAGGGAATGCGATGATAAAGCAGATCCGTGCCAATTATAACGCCAAGGACATCGAGAAGGATGTCCAGAACTACTGGAAAGAGACAGATGCCTACGAGAAGACGAGGGAGTATCGCGCCAACGGCGAGAGCTTCTACTTCGTCGACGGCCCGCCGTACACCACCGGGGCCATCCATCTCGGAACGGCCATGAACAAGACCGTCAAGGACATCTTCATCCGCTACTGGAGGATGAACGGGCTCAACGTTCGCGACCAGCCCGGATTCGACATGCACGGACTCCCCATCGAGGTCAAGGTCGAGAAGAACATAGGCGTCCACTCCAAGAAGGACATAGAGGAGATGGGGATAGACAAGTTCGTCTCCACCTGCCAGGACTTCGCCAAGGGCCTGCACGCCAGCATGACCGAGCAGTTCAAGCAGCTCGGAGTGTGGATGGACTGGGACCACCCCTACCAGACCCTCAAGCTCGATTATCTGGAGTCCGCATGGTGGACCCTCCAGAAGGCTTACGAGAAAGGGCTGCTCAGGCCCTCCAGCAGGGTCGTCACCTGGTGCCCCAGGTGCGAGACCGCTCTCGCTGAAGCTGAGATCGAGTACTGGGACGAGACCGATCCTTCCGTGATGGTCAGGTTCCCCCTGAAAGAGGGCGAAGGCTCCCTGCTCATATGGACCACCACCCCCTGGACCCTGCCGTCCAACATGGCCGTGGCCACCCACCCCGACCTGGACTATGCCAAGGTGAAGATGTCCGGCGCAAAGGGAGAGGAAATCGTCATAATCCTGGAGTCTCAGGCCGAGTACGTCATGCAGAAGGGCGGATACGAGTCCTTCGAGGTGATGGAGAGGATGAAGGGGAAGGACCTGGAAGGAATCGCCTATGTCCCGCCTTTCGAGCTCGCCGCCGTCCCCCAGAGCGAGTGGACCTTCAGGGTCCTCCTGGCGGACTACGTTGAGAACGACAACACCGGCTTGGTGCACACCGCTCCCGGACACGGTCCGGACGATTACGAGACCGGGAAGAGGTACGGCATAACCGCGTTCTGCCCCGTGGCGGAGAGCGGAAGGTACACCGACGAGTTCCCCGACATGGCCGGCAGGAAGGTCAAGACCGTCAACGAGGACATCGTGAAGATCCTCGACGAGAAGGGGATACTCTTCAACACCAGCAAGATCAAGCACAGGTACGGGCACTGCTGGAGATGCAAGTCCCCCATCATCTACAGGAACACCAGGCAGTGGTTCGTCGACGTCCCCAAGGTCAAGGACCAGATGCTGTCCGAGATCGACCGCGTCAAGTGGGTACCCGACTGGGCCGGAGAGTCCAGGGAGAGGAACTGGGTCGAGGGCGCCAGGGAATGGTGCATCTCCAGGCAGAGGTACTGGGGCATCCCCATGCCCGTATGGGAGTGCGAGTGCGGCGAGAAGAAGGTCGTCGGGCAGTACGAGGAGCTGAAGGCCGGGCAGGGCTACACCGAGGGCATGGACACCCACCGCCCCTGGATCGATGGCGTCACGTTCACATGCCCCAAGTGCGGCAAGACCATGCACAGGGTCCCGGACGTCCTTGACGTCTGGTTCGACTCAGGAGTGGCCGCATGGGCGGCGCTCGGATACCCCCACAGGAAAGAGGAGTTCGACAAGTGGTGGCCTCCGAAGTTCATCGTCGAGGCCCACGACCAGACCCGCGGATGGTTCTACTCCCAGCTCGGAGCCGGAGTGATATCATTCGACCGCGCCCCCTACGACGAGGTCATGATGCACGGGTGGGTGCTGGACCCCAAGGGGCAGAAGATGTCCAAGTCCAAGGGCAACGTCATCGAGCCTCTGGAGATCATCGACCAGGTCGGTGCGGACTCCATGAGGTATTACCTCATCAAGAGCAACGCGCCCTGGGAGGACACCGCTTTCCAGAAGGAAGGGCCCAAGAACGCCAGGAAGGTGCTGAACACCTACTGGAACGTGGTCAACTTCGCGTCCACCTACATGATCATCGACGGCTACGACCCCGAGGCCCACCCCATGTCCGAGGTCTCCCCCTACCTGAGGGACGAGGACCGCTGGATGATCTCCAGGACCGAGAGGATGGTCGCATCCGCCACCGAGTGCCTGGAGAGCAGGGAGCTCCACAAGCTGGCCAGGATGCTGGAGGACTACATCATGGAGGACCTCTCCAGGTGGTATGTCTGCCTTGTCAGGGACCGCTCCTGGTCCGAGGACGGCGACATGGCCAAGGACAAGATCGCCTCCTACTTCACCCTCTACTATGCGATCATGAAGACCGCCCTGGTGCTGGCCCCCGTGGCCCCGCACATCGCCGAGGAGGTCTACCAGCATATGGGCGGGAAGAAGCTCACAGTCCACATGGAGGACTGGCCCGTATGCGACACCTCCCTCATCGATGAGGATGTGGAGCACAGCATGTCGCTGGTCCGCGGGATAGTGGACATCGTGGCCGCAGAGAGGGCCAAGATGGGCTCCAAGCTCAGGTGGCCCCTGCTCCAGGTGTTCATCCGCGGCAATGACCAGTCCGTGAACTCCGCTGTCAAGAGGTTCGACTCCGTCCTGACCGACCAGGCCAACGTGAAGAAGGTCGTCTACCTCGGGAAGGAGGAGATCCCGTCGTCCGAGATGGAGCCCGTGGAGTTCGCCGAAGGGACCATGTTCATCGACTTCTCCGTCACGCCCGAGATCGAGGCCGAGGGATACGCCAGGGAGCTCATCAGGAGGATCCAGCAGATGCGCAAGGACATGAAGCTCAACGTCGAGCAGTACATCTCCTGCCAGGTGTCTGCCGAGCCCAGGCTCATGGAGCTATTCGGGACGTGGAAGGACCACATCGCCGGAGAGGTCAGGGCCAAGTCCCTGGAGTTCACAGACTCCCCCGCAGGGTCCGAGGTCAAGTCCTGGGACGTCACCGGAAAGGAGATCGTCATCGGTCTGACGCCGATGGAGTGATCCGGAGCAAAACTCCCCGCCTGGAGACAGGCGGGGAAACTTCTACTATTTTTTCAGTCGAACCGTATCTATATTAATACGGAGGACACCAGAAAGTATCATGATTCTATACTTCAGCGGAACCGGCAACAGCCTCCTCGTAGCTCGCATGCTTCAGAAGCTGACCGGAGATGAGATGGAATCCATAGCAGAGCTGAGGAAGAACGGCGTCCGCTCCGTAGCGTCCAACGGCCCCTTCGTGGTCGTGTCCCCCATTTACGCCTGGAAGATCCCCCACTTCGTGGAGGAGTTCATCAACGAGACCGAGTTCAGGGGCAGCGACATGATGTACTTCGTCATGACCTGCGGACAGGACTCGGGGTTCAACGCGAAGTACGTCGGGAACCTCTGCAGGTCGAACAAGCTGGTCTTCATGGGCGAGTCCGACATCGTCATGCCGGACAACTACATCATCATGTACGACCCGCCCTCCAAGGAGACGGCCGAGACCGAGATCCGCGGCATCGTGCCCAAGGTCAGGGAGCTGGCGGAATCCATCTCCAAAGGCGAGAAGTTCGAGACCGTTTCCAGCTTCGGGATCCTGAAGACATACGTCATCAGCCCCCTCTTCTACAAGTTCTTCATCGATTGTCCGGGATTCTACTCCACGGAGTCCTGCGACAGCTGCGGCCAGTGCGTCCAGTACTGCCCGACCGAGTGCATCTCCATGGAAGACGGCAAGCCTGTCTGGACCGGCAACTGCATACAGTGCCTGTCGTGCATCAACAGATGCCCCAAGCAGGCCATCGAGTTCAAGAGCAAGACCGTCGGGAAGAACAGGTACTCCTGCCCCTTCTCGGATCCGTCCGAGCTCCTAGACGAGTGAATCCGACAATAGAAAGGCTGGCGGGCATCCTCTGCCGGATGCCGGGCCGGCCGTGATGGGTTTTCCCGGGGACGGGCCCCGGCGGTCAGTTCTTGAGGCCGAGCCCTTTGAGGATCTTCGCCGTCCCGTCGACGGTGCCCTCGCAGGCGATGTCTTCCGGAGACGACCAGCGGAAGGCCTCGTTCTCCTCGTTGAGCACGGGCTCCGCATCCTTGCAGTCGAACCTGAACGGGTAGACCTTCCAGAGCCTCCTGCCTTCCCTGACGTAGATGGGATAGAGCGAAGCCGCAGGCTCTCCGACCTTCAGCTCCGTCTCCTCCATGATCTCCCTGCGGGCGGCGTCTTCCGGAGACTCTCCGGGCTCGATCTTGCCGGTCACCAGGGACCACCTGTCGGGGAACGACCTGCTGGTCGCAGGGCGCTTGAGCATGAGCACGCCTTTGCTCGTCACGACGGCAGAGGACACGGCGCATGCCATCTCCACGCCCTCGATCTCTACTGTCCCCGCATCCGCATCCACTTCGACGATGTCCCCGTTCTCGAATGCATCGACCGAAGGGACCTTGTCGACCATGGGGATGGATGAGATGACAGCGCCTGTGGCCACGATGGTCTCCGCGGACTCGTTGATGACGGCCGCCGGAGCGGCTCCGTGGACCATCAGGTCGTACATGACGAAGGATCCGACGGTGCTGCCCTTCCCCTTAGGGAAGACGAGGACCTTGCCGGACACGTTGCCGCCGTTGCCGACCCTAAGGTCTCCGGTGGACCCGTCGACGCCTCCGAGGAAGCTCAGGGGCTCGTCCAGCTTGACCACTTCTCCCTTTGCCTTTCCGGGAGATATGCTGCGTCCTTCGAACCTCACATTACCAGCTCCATGAGCGCGGAGATGTCCCTGCACATGGCCTTCTGCGAGCACAGGGTCGGCAGGTAGTTGCCGGCTTTGGCGGAGTTGGTCCCGGTGCGCTCGAAGGTCCCCTCGATGGGGGCGACGACCATGCACGTGTCCGCAAGGACGGGGCCGAACTTCTCCATGATCGCGACGTCCTCGGGGCATTTGTCCCTGACTTCGGCGGAGGTGCAGAACCATATCTCGATGTCCTTGTTGACCTTCTCTTTCCCTTTGAGGAACGCGGCGATCTGGTGCATCTCCTTCTCGGTGAGATGGGGGCATCCGATGGCGATGAGCTGGACGTCATCGACCTTGTTCAGCTTGTCGTAGGCGGCGTCGAGCTCCTTCTTCCCGATGTGGATGGTCTCCAGCCCGGACACGTCGTAGCTCCCCGCTTCGGGCGTCGCGCCTTCCGCATGCCAGAGCGCCACGGATCCCGAGGCGGCCATGGCCGCGCAGAGGGTCTTGGCCTCCTCCACTCCGGGGGAGATCCCTTTGAAGTAGGGCACTCCGGAGCCGATGGCCATGCCTACGGCCTGGCCCAGGAGCGAGTAGGAGAACACGGAGCCGTCGATGTCTGCATCGATGACGACCGTCGGTTTGCGGTTATCGTCCAGGTGGAGGCCGTAGTTGGCCGTCTTTCCTAAGATGGCAGCCGCCAGCGCGCCGGGGCCGCCTTCCCTGTTGGTCCTGGCGCCGATGAACGAGTTGACGAACGAGAGCGCGGACGACTCGGCCCAGGCCACGTGGTCGCCCAGGGACGGCACGTTGGGCCCGATGTAGGGCGTGCAGGAGCATGTGGTCTTCACGCCCATCATGCCGTAGAGGTCTATGATCCTGAGCTGCTTCTCTGCGAAGTGCTCGGTGATGTGCATCTCCTTCCAGCGCCCGCGGTCCATCCCGACAGGGTTGAGCGTCGACGGGACGGACACCTTGGCGCCTCCGGCGGCCATGTCCTCGAGGTACTTCAGGCCGCCGTCTCCGATGGTCTTGTACGAAGCGCCCGAGAGATGGGCGGATGTGATATCTATGAGGTCTTCCGCACCGTAGATCTTGCCGAGGGCGGTGACCAGTTCCATGGCCTTCTGCTTGCCCTCGCCTTCCTCTCCGTTGAGGATGGCCTCCTCCTCTCTTGTGAGGTCCATGGCAAGTCAACGGAACGGCCATATGTCTACATTTGCACGGTTCAGCTCTTCTCGATCATGAACCTGAGGCAGAACGGTATCTTGTCGCTGTTGGCCTTGTGGAACTCTACGCATTCCATGCAGTTGCCGTGGCGGGGGCAGCCCTCTTTGGGGCAGTTGCAGGCCGGGTTGAGAACGATGTTTTCCGACATGGAGATGGAATCGGCGGAGCTGGATGATATACATGTTGGCGGTCATCCATCGATCCTGTTTCCGTGCCATGTGCCTGGACTACCCCAGACCTTTGCCTGTCGGCTACGGACGGCTCCGGGGGACGCTCATCGGGTTTATCAATACGCATGCTATCCTAGGATTGTGACCATGGAAGATATCGATGAAGAGTGGAAGGAGATCTGGAAGCCCGAATATCTCAAGACCATCAGCGCGTTCTACAACACTGCGGGCGGAAGGTTCATCGTAGGGCGTCGCGACAACGGTGAATTCATCGGAGTCAAGGACGTCAAGGGAACTCTGAAGACGATATCCGATTCGATTCAGAACGTTCTGGGGATTTCCGCAGTCGTTCGTTCTGAGGTCTTCGACGATGTCACATGCATTGTGATATACGTCACCAAAGGAAGGAACAAGATCGACTACAATGGCCAGTTCTACAAGCGTGTGGGGAACACGACTCATCTAATCAGACGCGAAGAGCTGAAGGACATCATCGCAGATCAGCGCGGAACGTTTTGGATGGACGAATCGAGCGGGATGCTTCCGGATTCTTTGTCTGCAGAGGCCATAGCACGCTTTGTCAGCATGGGCAAGAAGATAAACAGGATACCCGACGAAGTCGATCCTTCCGACGTCGAAGCGGTGCTCGATCGTTACGGTCTGATATGCGACGACGGGACCGTCACGATCGCAGCTGCGCTCCTGTTCTCTGCCCATCCGCGCAAGATCAATCGCGGGGCGTTTGTGAAGATAGGGGGATTCGACAAGAACGGTGTTCTCAGGAGAGAAGACATACTCGATGCCCCTCTGATTCTGATTCCGGATCTTGCGTTGGATGCTCTGTTCGACAAGTACACTCCGCCCATATTCACGTATGAGGGGGCGTTCCGCAAGCTCCTCAACCTGTATCCGAGGGACGGCATCAGAGAGCTGATCGTCAATGCCGTTGTTCATATGAACTATCGTTTGAAGGAGCCCGTTTCAGTCTCTGTGCATCCAGACAGGATTGAGATATTCGGGTTCGGAGGCCTTCCTGACGGTTGGACGGTCGAGACATTGATGGGTAGGCACAAGTCTATTCCACGTAATCAGACACTTGCCGATGTGTTTCACGATGCAGGATATGTGGAGAACTGGGCCCAGGGAATCAAGAGGGTCGTAGAATCTTGCGCTGACAACGGCAATCCGCCTCCGGATTTCATCCTTGAGCGCGAGGGGCTGTCCGTAACGGTATCATCTGTGCCTCAAGCTGAACCGTCATACGTGGAGTTCGTGCCTACTGAGCATCAGAAGCTGATCCTCGAATGCATCACTTCGGATCCCTCCATAACTCAGAAGAATATCGCAGAGTCCACGGGTCTTTCTGAGAGAACAATCAAAAGGAATATATCGGGTTTGGTTAACGCAGGCATCATTCGTAGAGAAGGCGGTAAGAGGAGTGGGAAGTGGGCTGTCATCAAATGACTGCATTTTCACATTTACGACCTGCACCGGATTTCCTTGCCCAGCATCTAAGGGCCACCAAAGGGCCACCAAAGGGCCACCAAAGGGCCACCAAAGGGCCACCAAAGGGCCACCAAAGGGCCACCAAAGGGCCACCAAAGGGCCACCAAAAATGGCACTTAAAGAGCATTAGACTTTGGGATTTAGAATACATACTATGTGATTATTATGGTCAAGGCTTGCCAATCTTCCAGATCCATCAGCCCCGTCGACCTTCTCGTGTCTCCATCTTGACCACATAGATAGCATTCCAGCTCAACTCGGTTCTATCGGCTATCCTGTCGATGGATGCCTATGGATTGTCCTCAATTAAGCTCAGGATTACCGATACGGGCTCATTACGTCTATATTAGCGGGCACATTGATCCTCACGGTGACCACGTCCGGTCCTCTGTGCTTTATGAACGCCGGACTCGGAATGTCGTCGGCTGCGCAGAGGGCGTTCATGCGGGGCACGCCCGACCCGATGCGATCTCCGAATCCGATGAGTTGGAACATCCTGGACAAGGTCGGGTTGCGGGGGTCGCTGGTCCCTCCGGCTAGCATCCTTTCCAGAGGCATCATGAGCGTCCCCGGATTGCGAATGGATGCGATCCCGGGCCTGCGCTCGACCACAAGCCCGCCGGAACCGCTGAAGTCGGCGTTGACGACGGCGTTCAGCAGGGCCTCTCTGACGATCTTGTCCATCTCGCTGTCGTCGATCCTCTTCAAATCCGGGCCGATCCTCATCCTGTGCTTGAATGTCCTCCTGAGGTGCCTGAGGGATTCAAGGAAGAATTCGAACAGATTGCCGGACCAGTCCCCGTCGATGGAGGTGAAGCGGTCGGTCCATTCCAACGGGCCGTCATCGTACTCCCTGTAGTCGAGCATGTAGCCCGGCATCTCGGCGCATATGTCGTGGCTGGCGCCGAACATCAACAGGCCGGCGAACGCTGGACGGAGGACGCCCTTGTCGGGCGCTGCGGCGCTGATGGCCATGAGGAATTGCTCGTTGTCCAGGATGTTCCATTCGCTGTCCGGCCAAAAGCACCCTGTAATGGTTCCTGTAGGCGGACACCGTCTTCTCGGAGAGGTCGGAGACGGCGAACCTCCTTGCGATCGACTGGTCGAACGGAACGGACGAGGTACCGGGGATAATGGACTCGATCTCCTCTGGGCTGCATCTGCAGTTTTCGTTGTTGTTCGAAGCTTCCTTCGCCTTGGAACGAGGCCCCTTGCGGTCCTCGCAGTGCCTGTTCTCGTTGTTCAGTCCGTTCATTGCCCTTCCCTCACCTGTTGCGATACAATCCGATCTTCGCCGACCGGCCCGCAATACGTATATCTGACCGTCCGATTGCGGACCGTGAACATGAGCGCCATACTTCCTTTCGCGGCCGTTGCTGCCGGAGGAGCCATCGGAGCGGTCCTGAGGTTCTCGGTGTACAAGATAGTGGACACCGAGTTCCCCTGGGCGACGTTCCTGGTGAACATCATCGGATGCTGCCTCGCATCGTTCCTCATGTTCAGGTACGGAGGGGACATGGGCTACGCGCTCAGGTCCTTCGTCTTCGTGGGGATCTTCGGCGCGTTCACCACTATGTCCACCTTCTCCATCGACACCGTCAACCTGATGGTCGCGGGGACCTTCGGGCAGGCCGCCGCCAACATCATCCTCAACGCGGGATGCTGCATCATCGGTGCCTTCGCCGGAAGGTGCGTCGCGCTGCTCTGAGCATCACTGCTGCACCGGTTTCCTGATGTCCGCGAAGATGAAGTCCAGGGCCTTCGGCAGGTCCGCTACGGACATCTCGATCTGGTATCCCACTTTCCCGGCGCTGAAGTAGATCCTCTCCAGCGATTCGGCTGTGGCGTCGATGACCACTTTCATGGGCCTCTTGGTGCACAGCGGCGAGCATCCGCCGTGGACGTACCCGGTCAGGGACAGCAGGTCCTTGGACTGTATCATCGACAGGGACTTCTCCCCCACGCTGGCGGCCGCCTTCTTCAGGTCCAGGTTCCCCGTCACGGGGACCAGGAACACGTAGTAGGAGCGGTCCTTGCTCTCGGTCACCAGGGTCTTGAACACCTCTTCCGGGACCTCTCCCGTGGCTGTCGCGACCTCCATCCCGCTCAGGGGCTCGTCCGAGTAATGGTGGACGGTGTACGGGATCCCGAGCTTGTCCAGATGCCTCATAGGATTCGTTTTCGCTTCCATGATGATCGATTTCGCTCTTCTGTATAAAAAACGATTGGCGGTTGTTACACTGCGTGCACAAGCCTGCCGTCGTCTCACGGGAACCCAACCCATATCAAGAATGACGCATTGGGCTGACGCATGCTCCTAAAAGCCCAGTCCGTCACGAAGGCGTTCGGCCCCCACAAAGTCCTGAAGGACGTGAGCCTCCAGATCAACGAAGGGGACAGCATAGGCCTCATCGGCGTGAACGGGGCTGGGAAGAGCACTTTCCTGAAGATCATGCTCGGTCAGCTCAAGGCCGACACCGGCGAGCTCATCAGGAACACCGAGCGCATCGGGTATCTGGAGCAGTTTGCGGAGTCCTCGTCGGAGTTCACCGTCCGCGACGTCTTGGGAAGGCCTTACGGGCACATAGAGAACCTGAAGCACAGGCTGCAGGAGATCGAGGAGCTGATGATCGCCGGCGGCGACATCGACTGGAACGCCCTGGCCGAGGAGAACGCCGCTCTGGAAGCTCAGCTGGCCAAGGCGGACATGGAAGACGAGGGCAACCTTGTCAAAGCGTTGGAGAAGGTCGGGCTGTCTCCCGATCTCATGGACCGCACCATGGACTCCCTGTCCGGAGGCGAGAGGACCAAGGTCATGCTGTCGAGGATCGTCGTCCAGGCGGACGACTGCGACCTCCTGGTCATGGACGAGCCCACTTCGCATCTCGATATCAACACCGTCGAGTGGCTGGAGAACTACCTCATCGAGACGCACTGCTCTGTTCTGGTCATAAGCCACGACAGGTACTTCCTGGACAAGATCGCCACGCGCATGCTGGAGATCGACCACGGGAAGTCCAGGGAGTACAAGGGCAACTACTCCGACTTCGTCTACAAGAAGATGCTGGACATGGACCGCATGGAGAAGGAGTACAGGAAGTACGCCAACCAGAAGAAGAAGCAGGAGGAGATCGCCAAGCAGCTCCACCATGACCAGTGGTACATGACCGCCCACAAGACCAGGGAGAAGCTCATCGCCAAGATGGAGGAGAAGGAGAAGCCCGAGCAGAACAGGGAGATCACCGTCAGGATCCAGGCCGCCCACAAGTCCGGGAAGAACGTCATAACCGCCAAAGGCCTCAAGATCGACCTGGGCGGGAGGACGATCCTCTCCGGAGTGGACCTCGACATTCAGAAAGGCGAGAAGATCGGGATATTCGGGAGCAACGGAGAGGGGAAGTCCACCCTCGTCAAGGGGCTCCTGGGGATAATCCCGTCCGAAGGGGACCTGTGGGTGGCTCCCGGGGCCAAGATCGGGTACTACTCGCAGCACCACGACAGGCTCGACATGAAGCTGTCGGCGGAGGAGCAGCTCCTCCAGCTGGTCGGGAAGGACCGCAGGGCCGAGGTCAGGACCATCCTGTCAAGGTTCCTGCTGTTCGGAGAGGAGGTCGAGAGGCCCATCGCCACGCTGTCCGGAGGGCAGAGGGCCAGGGTGGCATTGTGCCTGCTGCTCCTGGACGAGACCAACGTGCTCGTCCTGGACGAGCCCACGAACTACCTGGACATCCCCGCCAAGCATGCCGTGGAAGAGGCGCTGGTGGAGTACGACGGAACTGTGATAACAGTCACCCACGACAGGTACTTCCTGGACACCGTGTGCACCAAGATGATCGAGGTGGCCGACGGCCACGTCAAGACGTTCACAGGCACATATTCAGAGATGAAGGGGCGCCCCAACGTCAGGGAGATCGTCATGGATGCCGACGAGTACAGGGTCCTGGCCCCGTTCACCAATTGGGTTAGCGGGAAGAAGTACGCCAAGGGCGACAGGGTCCTGATCACGCCTCCCGAGGAGAAGAGCTTCGAATGGGCCCTCAACCAGGGGAAGCTGAAGAAGACCGGCGGCCGTCAGAGGAAGAAGGTCGACGTGGACAAGCATCCCGTCGACGACAGCTCCGATTGAACCATCAGGTCACGGATGTCCCGTTGCCTTCGCCCCTGCATGCGATGCATGTGGCGAATGTCACGAGAGATGCTATTATCAGTACTGCCCCTCCAAGGTATCCGAGGGTGTTCAGCCCGAAGGACTCGTAGAACAGCCCTCCGATGAACGATCCCGCCGCTATCCCGATGTTGAACGACGACGGGTTCAGGCTGGACGCGAACGTGAGAGATTCAGGATAGTCCCTTGCGGACAGCTCCATCAGATGTATCTGCACGGGCGAGTTCATTATGTAGACGAGCAGCCCGAAGCAGACGAGGACGATCATCCCGAGCACGGGGCTGCAGACTGCCGTGGGCAGGGCGAACAGGAACGCCGCTTCGACCAGGTAGGTCCAGCGGAGGGTCTTCATCCCGCCCTTGCCGGCGACCTTCCCGGAGACGATGTTGCTGATGAGCATGGCGATCCCCATGGCCATCAGCCCTATGCTCACGTTGGATTCCGTGAAGCCGATCTCCGTTTCCAGGATGGGCGTGATGTAGGTGTAGACGGAATAATAGCCCATGGCACCGAACACCGTGACAAAGACCCCCAGCAGGATGCGCTTGTCCTTCAGCAGGTTGAACGCTCCGCCCTTCTTCCGGCCGTGCCTCTCTGCGGCGGGGAGCCTGGGCAGCAGCATGGCCGCTGCCAATGTTCCGACGACCCCCATCACGAGGATGAGGATGAACACGCTCCTCCAGCCCATGGAATGGCACATGGTGGTCCCCAGGGGGACTCCGATGACAGAGGATATGCTGAACCCTGCGTAGATGAGCGCCACCGCGCCGGGCCTGAACCTGGTAGTCACAAGGTCCATGACGAACGTCAGCCCGACTCCCAGGAGGGACCCGGACACCGCGGCGGTGACCAGACGGGACGCGGCCAGCTGGACGTAGTCGGTGGCGACGAGGGTCCACAGGTTCGCTGCGAGGAACAGCATGCACATGGCCATCAGGATCTTGTAACGGCTGTATCTGCTCACTCCGGCGGTTATGATAGGGGTGAGGACGGCATACCCGATGGCGAATATGGAGACCAGGTTCCCGACCGAGGTGTAGGAATAGCCCAGGTCGTCTGCCATGTCCGGCAGGATCCCCATTATGATGAACTCGCTGGTCCCCATTATGAAGCTGAGGATCACGAGGATGGCGATCTGCGGAGTCAGCAACCTGTCTTCCATAGATGGCATTTCGGGTACGGATATATACGCCTTGGGAAGGCTGTACTGAACACGGACTTCGTGAACAAGTCACGAGGACACTTCCGAGAAGATATGGAAGACAGGCAAAACACGAACGACGGGCTCAGTTCAGATCCTAAATCTTCGAAGCAAGATGTGACATGCTCATAAACGATGACGGAATCCTTCTGATCATGAGGAACACATGGCCTGTCGCGATAGTGGCGATACTGGTCGTCATCGTCGGTGCTGCCGTTGTCGGCACCCATCTTCTCAACAACGATGACGGCGAGCGGTCGATCGATTACGTCCTCGATGGCGGAACACTTCCGGACGATGCTCCCACGAAGTACAGGGAAGGATCGGCTGTCGAGCTCCCGACTCCCACCAAGGAAGGATATGTCTTCGACGGATGGTACACGGACGAGGGACTGACAGAGAAGATGGCTTCCATCACGTCCGGCACCAGAGGGGACCTGACCCTCTACGCCTCATGGCTCCAGGGGACCGAATATGCAATTACATACAGCCTCGACGGCGGGACGATCTCCGGGGACGCGAGCTACACCTACGTCTCCGGGCATGAGACCGACCTGCCCGATGCCGAGAAGGACGGATACGACTTCGGAGGATGGTACCTCGACGAGGCGCTGCAGCAGCCCCTGGTCGTCATAGACACCAACACGTCCGGGGACCTGGCCCTCTACGCCTGCTGGGTGGAGTCCGACCATACCGGCACCGCCTACAGATGGGACGTGTCGGGATCCTACGGGTTCTTCCAGTCGTACACCATCTCGGGCACCGTCACCCAGAAGTACATCGTGATGAAGGGCGACGAGGCCTACTACACCACGGAAAGGAACATCACCTATGCCGGGCCCGGCACCAAGACCGTGGACGACAGCACCACAGGCAGCTGGACCGGCGACAACCTGGTCACGATCTACTATCTCAGGAACGAGACCGTGGACGGTTACAGCTGCACCGTGTGGACGGACAACGAAGGATCCACGTACTGGCTGTACCACATGGACCTCCAGGTGAGGATCCAGTACCAGTCCGGCAATTACACTGTCGCGTACAGCCTCTCGGAGATCTACGAGTTCGATCCCGAGACGACCTACGAGCCGAACGTGACCACGTCCTATCCGCTGAAGGTCAGCGGTGCCGGCGAATGCACGATCGGGGACGACGTCACCCTGACCGTGGAGGGAGAAGGCTTCACGGCATGGTACGTGGACGGCAAGGAGTACTCCGCCGACCGCACGGTCACCATCGAGCGCATGGACCCGACGATGTCTGTAGAAGCGAGGACGAGCACTCCGTACATCGTCATGGACGACGGCGGTTCCCTGTCCGACTACGGATTCGGGACTGCCACCGTCACGGACTCCGACGGGAACAAAGTGTCTTCCGACCTGAGCAGGCTGGATCCCGGGCTCTACACGGCGACCATGGAGTCCGGAGGGTACAAGGAGTGCCTGACGTTCGTGAAGGAAGCGACCAAGACGTTCTCCCAGACGTGGACGTACTCCGGCAAGAACTATTCCATATCCATCGACCTGAAGTACAGCGACATGTACAGCTACGTCTACAACCACCCCTACTCCATGAGATCCTCTTACAACGACGCCAAGTACCTGGCTGCCTACCACACCGTGGACGACCCGTATCTCCAGAAGATCGTCTCCAATCTGAGGGGGATGTCCGAGGGCATGAGCGAGTACGAGTACGCAAGTTTCGTGCTGACATTCGTGCAGAACATCCCGTACCTGGAGGACCAGGCTGTCTACGGGCAGGCGGAGTACTGGGCCTACCCGCTGGAGTACCTTTGGAACTCCGGAGGGGACTGCGAGGACTCCACCATCTTCTACGACACGCTGATGCTGATCTCCGGCTACAAGGTTGCCATGATGGTCTTCTCGGACCATGCCATGTCCGCGGTTTCCGTCGACGGGGCCAGCGGGCTGTGTGTCAGCAGGGACGGAGCGAGCTACTACTTCTGCGAGACCACCAACACGAGGACGGACGGCACGCCGTACAAGATCGGCGAATCGTTCAGCAACCGTTACGCCCCGGATACAGTCTACTACTGGTATCCGATAGAGACGGCCTCGGCCTGAACACCTTACCGGCCCTTCGCGGGGCCGGGCATCTTCATTCGAAGCGTCAACGATAAGATGCCGATATCCTATGACCGGGCATGGATTTCAAGCCCTCCGATTATCTGATGAAGGTCCGCGCAGGCAGGCCTCTCGTGCATCACATCACCAACTACGTGACAGTGAACGACTGCGCGAACATCTGCATATGCGCCGGAGGGTCCCCCGTCATGACCGATGGCCCGGACACCGCCGATATGGTGGCGATAGCCTCGTCCACAGTGCTGAACATCGGGACCCTGAACCCCCGCACGGTCGATTCCATGGCCGTGGCGGCGGATGCCGCCAAGGGGAGGATCCCCATTATCTTGGATCCGGTGGGGGCGGGAGCGACTCCGTACAGGACGGAGGTCGCCGGCATGCTGATGTCGAAGCATCCCGAGGTCATCAAGGGGAACGCAGGCGAGATAGGGGTCCTTTCCGGGCTCGGGGGAGAGGTCAGGGGTGTGGATTCCGACGGATCCTCCGATACGGCGAACGCCGTCCGCAAGCTCGCGCTGTCCGAGGGATGCGTCGCAGCCGCTTCCGGCCCTGTGGACTGCGTGTCCGACGGAAAGACGACGATTGCCCTGTCGAACGGATCGCCGATGATGGAGAAAGTGTCGGGAACAGGATGCATGCTGTCCTCTGTCATCGGCTGCTACGTCGGCGCCTGCGGAGCGAGCGTCTGGTCGGTGGCGGCCGCCATCACCGCGCTGAACGTCGCCTCCGAGAAGGCTTCGGGCAGGTGCTCAGGGCCGGGCACGTTCAAGGCCGCTCTGATGGATGCCATGGATTCCCTGACTTCCGAAGAAGTCGATTCCGCCGTCAGGTGGGAGACGATATGATCGATGATATCCTGGACTTCAACGCCAGGTTCGTCGACGGGAAAGGGTACGAGAAGTACGAGACCACGAAGTACCCCGACAAGAAGGTGGCGATCGTCGCCTGCATGGACACCCGCCTCACGGAGCTCCTTTTAGCAGCCTTGGGCCTGAAGAACGGGGACGCCAAGATAATCAAGAATGCAGGAGGGGTCATCCGCGGCCCGTTCTCCACGGAAGTGCGCAGCATCCTGGTCGGGATCTACGAGCTGGGCGTGGAGGACGTCATGGTCGTCGGCCATACGGACTGCGGTGCGCAGCACATCAGCGGCCCCGATATGCTGGATGCCATGAGGTCACGCGGGATATCCGATGATGCGATAAACCTGTGCAGGTACTTCGATGTGGATTTCGACGATTGGCTGTGCGGGTTCGACTCCGTGGAGGAGTCCGTCAGGTCATCGGTGGAGATATTGGAGAAGCACCCCCTGATCCCGGACGATGTCAGGATCTGGGGGTTCGTGATAGACTCCCATACGGGAAAGCTCACGAAGGTGTGCCGATCAGAGCATCTTGAGGGTCCCGGTGACCTTGTCGATCTCCGAGTCGGGCGCAGGCCCGATCCCGACGACGGTCATCGACCCCGGCTCGATCTGCGTCCTTCCGGCGTCTGTGATGGCGCAGGTGTAGAGGCCGCAGCTCCTGGCCTCGTTCATGTACCTGATCATCTCGTCCTTGTTGGCCACCTTGAGGACCACTTTCTTCTGGCCGTTGGACATCCAGGCATCGAACGACTTCTTGTCCATCTTCTGGGCGCGCAGCGCCAGGTCCACGGACGCGTGGCCGACCTGAGCGGCGATCTTCCCCTTTCCCATGTCCAGGTCCATCCTGACGAGGACGACTATCTTGTACTCCTCGGAAGAGCTCACGACCTTGAATCCGAATGCCATGGATGTGCTGATGCAGGTCCCGTATATATTCACGCGCGTGCGAATCCCGGGGCGGACACCATCTCGCCGTAGTAATAGCACCTTCCGGAGCGGTATCCGTAGGCGTCATCCACGCATCCCAGGGGCTGGCCGCCGGCGGGGTCGCATAGGATGTACCTGCTGCCGTCCTGGACGAAGGAGACGAACGCGGTGCCGTCGGGAACGTCCTCCGCTGTGTAGCCGGATTGGATGGCCAGGAAAGTCCTTCCGTGGTGGAGCAGCAGGCCCGTCTCGTAGCCGGACGACTTCAGGATGGCGGCCGCCAGGACGGAGAGGTCCTTGGAGTCGCCTTGGCCGGTGTAGATGGTCTCGCCTGGGAACGCCCAGTAGGTCTCGACAGAGTGCGATGCCGTGTCGGAGACCTCCCTGTAGCACGACTGGATGTACGTCAGGACGAACGATGCGAACTCCGGCCCTTTGATGCCGACGTCCGGGTAGATCCTCAGGAAAGCGTCCTGGAGCCTGCCTGCCAGGAGGCTCACGGAGTCGGTGGACCTCACGAACGAGGCCGCAGTCGCCGCATCGGACGTGGAGCGGTCTCCGGAAGCGGACGTCAGCGAGAGGTACTCCTTCAGCCCCGCTTCCGCTTTGATGGAGAACATGCGGCCGTTGAAGTCGAACGATCCGGACCAGACGCTGTCTCCGAAGTACTGTATCCTCCCGACATGGGTGTACTGGTCGCCGGAATCGGTGGAGCAGGCGACGGTGATCCCGAATATCCCTACAGAGGGGTTGCTCCAGACGATCTCCGCCTGGTCCTTGATGGACACCTGGATGCTGCCGGTGACCTCGTTCCGGACGATCCACGAGAAGTTGCTGTATTTTCCGGATATGCTGCTGTCCAGAGCGATGTGGAGCTCCTGCTTCCCCTTGCTGTTCTCTTGGAAGAACGCGGTGAATCCCGGGTTCTCGAAGCCCCCGTACAATTCTATATAGTCGCTGGTCCCGGGCACGAGGATGGCGTTGTCGGATGGACCGGGGCTCGGGGAAGGGGTCGGGCTGTTCTCTGCTTCTGGCGCGGTCAGAACGACGGCCAGCACGGCCATGACCACGACGGCGATTATTATGGCGGAGAACAGGTGCTTGAAGCGCCTGTCCTCCTGGACATCCATCAGGATGAACCTGAGCTTGCGTTTGGGCCTCTCGACGGAGAGGTTCTGCCCGCATGCGGGGCAGAATGGCACGTCGTCGGAGACGGACTCCCCGCAGTTCGGGCAGTTGATCATGTCAGTACCAGTCCGTTCCCTCGTATGTGATGACGATGTCCTCGTCTCCGACGGTGAACGTCACCACATGGTTGACGTCCTGGGCCAGGGGCGATCCGTTCATCGCGATGGTCACGTTGGTGATGGACGTGAGGAACTGGAGGGACACGAGGCTGTCGGGTACCACTTTGAGGACGACGTCCTTCACGAAGGTCTCGTCGGCCATGTAGCTGCCGTTGAGCTCGACCTCGGTGTATTTGGAGGGAAGGCTCGAGGACATGACGGATCCGACCTCGTCCCTTTCGCACACGACCTTCTCGAAGAGGAACACGCAGTCATCGCCGTCCTGGGCGGTGATGTACTTTCCGGGCGCGGACTCCACCTCGAACACGGTGGTGGACGTGGTCCACAGGCCTCCAGCCTTCTCGATGTACTCGTCCACGGGGATGTAGTCCCCGAAGCTGTATGCCTTGGCATCGGAGACGTTGGAGCCGAAGTCGTACACGGAGTACGTGAGCCCGGCGTCCTCGGGGAGCTCGGCCTTCTCTATGGCCCTGAACACGATGTTCTCCTTCACGGCGATGGTGTAGACCCCGTTGTCGTCGGCTCTGAGCACGCTGTCGATGGGATACACGACGCCCTGGTCGGTCATTCCTATGTCTTTCGTGCTGCCCAGGTAGTCGACGGAGAAGCGGAGGGTGCCGCCGGCGACGCTGAGGGGCATCTGGAGGATGCTCCCGCTCTCGTCGTAGAACGTCACGCCGTCGCAGCCGTCGTCGAGGGTCATGGAGTAGTTGCCTGCCTCCAGCTCGTCGCTGCTCCCTGCGAGGCCGAACACCAGCACGCCTGCCAGCATGATCGCCATGGCGATTCCGGTGATGTACCTCACGGTCCTGGCGGGCTTGCCGCCCTCTTTGGCGTTGCGGTTCCTCAGGGCGACCTTGACAGAGGACACCCTCTTCTTCTTGTCGGGGACCTCGTCCGCCAGGCCCTTGACCTCGATGCCCTTGAGCGGGGTGAGGCTGAGGGTGGGGTAGATCTCCTTGAACGACACTTTCCTATCAGCGGGGCTGTCGTCGGACACCCTGACGAAGATACCGTTGCTGGCCATCTCCAGTCCCTGGTGGGCCATCCCCTTCACGAAGGTCATGGCCGGGTAGATCTCGGAATCGGGGCAGGAGCTCGCGATGCCGATGGTGAGCGGGTAGACGGAGACGACGTTCATCGATATGCCGATGGACTGGGCCACGGAGGACATCTTGCCGAAGAACACGTCGAAGTTCTTCGGGCCCTCGCTGCCGGCCAGCCTCATGTACTTGGCCCCGAGGACGACCATCATGTAGTCGGTGTCCAAGCCGAGGCCTTTGAGCGTCTCGAGGGTGAACCTGAGGTACCCTTCCATGAAGGAGCCCTCCTTGGTCCTCGTCTCTTTCAAGATGGTGGACACGGCGGAGCTGTCGCGGTTGACCCTGCGGCTCTTCTTCATGAGGATGGAGCAGGACAATCCGTAGTAGGCGATCCCGGACTCGGAGTAGAACACGGAGATGACGCCGTCCTCCACCATCCTGAGCATGTTGGATGTGATCGTGGAGCGGGGGGCATCGACCTGGCCGACGATGTCGGTGACGCAGAGCGGCCTCTCGTACACGGCATCGATGATGTCTATCTGGACCGGGCTGGTGATGATGCCGACGGAGCCGTCGAGCTCGACCATGAGGAACCTGTCGGTAGCCTCGCCGTGGGACAGGGACATGTTGATGTACGGCTCGGGGACCTTCTCGGTCCTCTCGTACACGACCTTGTACCTGGTGCTCCCTTCGGACGAGTAGTCCTCCAGGGAGGTGATGGCCAGGGGCTTGTCTGTGGCGTTCTCCACAGCTCTTCCTACAAAGGCCGAGAACATGTCGATCTCACGGGATATGATCTCGCTCCCCTCGAAGACGAGGGTGAGCGGGCTGAGCGAGAACACGCTGAACTTGAAGCCGGTCAGCTGGGCGAAGCGCTCCTTGATCTTGAGGATGGAGTCCTGGATGTCGCCGTGGCCGATCTCGTACTTCATGGAGTCGGCCAGCTCTGTGGCGTACCTGGAGCGGAGCTGGTCCAGGCTGAGACCGATCTCCTCCGCGTAGCAGTCGAGCATGTTGGCCACGGCTGCGAGCCCGGAGCAGTGCTCCGAGGGGTTCCTGAACGTCTCCTCGCATCTCTTCGCGGCCTCGGGGTCCGGCTCCGCGGAGCTGGCGATCTTCATGGCCAGGTTGGAGTAGTAGACGGTCTTCTTGCTCGGGTCGGGCTTGAGCCTGACGATGACTCCGGTGTCGAGCATCTTGTCGATGGCGAAGTGGAGCGAAGAAGAGGGAAGGTCCAGGCTGGAGGTGAGGTCGCTGGGCCTCTTGCTGCCTGTGCACAGCTGATTGTAGACTGCGATCTGAAGGGGGTCCGTGAGAGGGACCACGCCTTTCTCGGTTAGGAGCAACGTGAAGTTGCGCAGATATTCATCCTGACCGCTCATGAAGCACCCTAGTCCCTCTTATATTAATAAAGAGAGGGGGAGATAGGTCGGAGTTTGTAGACTTTCTTTAGGTCAGGGACCTTACCAAGCTGTCCAGATCGTCCGCCAGCATGGCCGAGGACATGACGGCCGCGCCTTTCGCTCCGGCGGATATGATGCGGGGGTAGTTCTCGGGCGTGATGCCGCCCACCCCGTACACGGGGATGTCCACGGCATCGCACACGCTCTTTAGGAACGGCGTCCCTCTGGGCTCCCCGATCTTGCAGGCTGTGGGGAAGATATGGCCGGCTATCAGGTAGCCGGCCCCCAGGGATTCGGCTTCGGCGGCTTCGGAAGGGGAATGGACGGATGCTCCGACCAGCTCCATGTCCGATAACTCCCCGGATTCGCGGAGGACAGGGAGGGGGAGATGCACCCTGCGGATGCCCAGTTCGCGCGCCACCGAGATGTCGGTGTTGACCGACAGCGGGACGCCTGCGGCATAGCAGATATCCTTGCATTCGGAGGCGAGTGCCAGGAGGTCGGGATGGGAGAGGTCCTTCTCCCTCAGGATCATCATCTCCGGACCGGCTTCCGCCAGCCTGCGGACCCTGTCCATGAACGGCTCTCTGCAGATCTTCCTGCAGGTTATGGCGATCATTCAGACCCTCACGTAATCGTTCATCACGGGCTGCAGGCCCTTGGACCTCAGCGCCGAGACCATCTCGCCGACACCGCGCGGATCCGATATCACGAACTGCCCGTCGCCGTGGGCGTCTCCGGAATGCTCGCCTATGCCC
>CAVKKO010000013.1:0-28372 GCA_963656905.1 Bacteroidaceae bacterium
CTCCAGGGCCAAGAAGAAGATCATGATCGTCACGTCCTTCGAACCGGAGGACCTGCAGGTCGAGGAGACCAAGAACGAGGGCCCCAGGATCCTGAAGAAGTACCTCCAGTACGCCAACGCGATCAGCAGCGGCAACAGGGACCTGGCCGACACCATCCTGCACTCCTTCGGCGACGACCGCTGGAAGACCGGCGAGAGCTTCGACTCCGGCCGCATAGCCGACAGGGTGTACAACGCCCTGACCCGCAAGGGGTACACGGTGGAGAGGAACGTCGGAATAGGAGGATACCAGATCGACCTGGCCGTCAAGCAGAACGACAGGTTCATCCTCGGCATAGAGTGCGACAGCAGGCTGTACGAGATGTCCTCGTCCACAAGGGAAAGGGACTACCACAGGCAGAAGTACCTGGAGTCCAGGGGATGGAAGATCCACAGGGTCTGGACCCCCGGCATGTGGAAGGACCCCGAAAAGGAGATCTCTAGGATCGTGCAGGCCATCGAGAGGGCCCACTGAGGGGATACGATGGATTTCGATAAGCTGTACAGGGACAGGTACTCCTGCAGGTCGTTCGCGGCGGACGCCGTCGGAGACGATGACCTGAAGGAGATCCTGGAGGCCGGCAGGATGGCGCCCAGCGCCCGCAACCTCCAGCCCACGACCGTTATCGTGGTGAGGTCCCCCGAGGGCCTTGCCCATGTGGACGAGGCGTGCAGGAGGTACGGAGCCCCGCTGGCCCTGATCGTGTGCACCGACACCGAGGCCTCGTGGAAGAGGCCCTACGACGGCAAGCGCTTCGGCGACGTCGACGCGACGATCGTCATGGCGCAGATGATGTGCCGCGCCGAGGAGCTGGGATACGGGACCCTCTGGATCGGCATGTTCGATCCGGACAAGACTGTCTCGGCCTTCGGGCTCGACGGGCATTCGGTGCCGACAGGCATCCTCGCAGTGGGCCGCAGAGCCGACGAGACCTCCGCCAACCATGGCGTCAGGAAACCCATGGAGGAGTTCGTCAGGTTCGCCTGACCCCTCCACCTCCTTTACTTTTTAGGTCTGGCTAAATCTATATATTCCCAGCTTGATGCCGGGAATATGTCCAAGACAACTCTGAAGATCGAAGGAATGATGTGCGAGGGCTGCGTCAAGTCCGTCAAGGCTTCCCTCGAGAACGTCCCAGGCGTCCAGTCGGTGGACGTCAACCTGAAGAAGGGCACCGCCACGGTCGTCCAGGAGGGGGGCTCCGACGAGGCGCTCATCGCCGCAGTCGTCGATGCCGGGTTCAGGGCATCCGTCAAGCACGGCCTGTTCTCATGACATCGCGCACCTTCCGCATCGGAGGAATGACCTGCGCCGCATGCGTCGGCAGGGTCGAAGGGGCGATAAGCGCCCTGGACGGGGTGTCCTCGGCCTCGGCCAACCTCGGGAGCAACACCGCCACGGTAGAGTACGATCCCGGCAAGGTCAGGGAAGAGGACATCGTCCGTGCTATCACAGCAGCCGGCTACCAGGTGGTGGACGACGACATAGTGAAGGCCTCCGAGGACGAGAAGGCGGCGCTCAAGGTCCGTTTCAGAGACCTTGTCATATCGATAGCTTTCACCATCCCGCTGAGCATAGTCGCCATGGGGCACATGTTCGGCCTGGAGATCCCTCTGGACCCCATGCCGTTCTGCCTCCTGCAGCTCGTGCTGTGCATCCCCGTGATGTACGGCGGGAGGAGGTTCTACAAGAAGGGGATCCCGGCCCTGTTCTCCAGGAACCCCACCATGGACTCGCTGGTGTCCGTAGGGACTCTGGCATCGCTTTTCATGGGGCTGTACAACACATACCTGGTCTACGGCGGCGACATGCATGCGATGCACTCGCTTAGCTACGACTCCGTCGGGATGATCATCTCGCTGGTCAGCATCGGGAAGTACCTGGAGGCCAGGTCGAGGATCCGCACCAACGACTCGCTCATGAAGCTCCTGTCGATGGCCCCCGACGAGGCCACCGTCATCAGGGACGGCGCGGAGGTCGTCGTCCCTTCGTCCGAGCTGGCCATGGGCGACATCTTGCTCATCAGGCCCGGTTCAAAGGTCCCCGCCGATTCGGTCGTGGTGTCGGGATCGTCCACGGTGGACGAATCGATGCTCACGGGCGAGAGCGTCCCCGTCGAGAAGGAAGAGGGAGACCTGCTCTACGGCGCCACCGTCAACGGCGCAGGGAGCATGAGGGCCCGCGTGGAGAAGGTCGGGGAGGACTCGGTCCTGTTCCAGATAGCCCGCATGATGGAGATGGCCCAGAGCACCAAGGCCCCCGTGGCGGACATCGCCGACAGGGTGGCGGCCGTCTTCGTGCCCGTCGTGATGCTCATAGCCGTGCTGGCAGGCCTCGGATGGCTCCTGGCGGGCCGCGAGCCCCAGTTCTGCCTGACCATCGCGATATCCGTGCTCGTCATATCCTGCCCCTGCGCGCTGGGCCTGGCGACCCCGCTGGCCATTGTCATAGGGACGGGAGTGGGCTCCAAGCACGGGATCCTCTACAAGACCGCCGCATCCCTGGAGATGGCAGGCAGGATAGACACCGTCGTCCTGGACAAGACCGGGACATGCACCATCGGGCATCCGGAGGTCGTGTCCGTGTCCGATTCCGGTTGCATCGGCATGATGGCGGCCGCCGAATCGGATTCCGAGCACCCCTATGCGAAGGCAGTGGTCAGATACGCGGAGTCACAGGGGATATCTATACCGGACCACGAAGGGTTCGAGAGCGTCACAGGCGGAGGAGTGAGATGCAGGGTCGAAGGGAAGGACGTCGCCGTGGGCAGCGCGGAGTACCTGCAGTCCCTGGGCGTCCTGGTTCCCGACGGAGCGGGCTCCGGAAAGGAGTGCAGCACGGCGATCCACATGGCCGTGGACTCGGCATACGCATGCACGGTGTCCATAGAGGACCCCATAAGGCCTGAGAGCGCCGATGCCGTCGCATCCCTGAGAGAGGACGGCAAGAGGGCCATCATGCTCACCGGCGACCGGGAGAGCACGGCCCGGGACATCGCGGGCCGCATAGGGATCGACGAGGTCCACGCCGGAATGAAGCCCGGAGACAAGCTCGCGATGGTCAAGAAGCTCCAGGTGCAGCAGGCGAGGGTCGCCATGACAGGGGACGGCATAAACGACGCCCCCGCGCTCACGCAGGCGGACCTGGGGATCGCCGTCGGGTCGGGGACGGACATAGCGGTGGAGTCTGCGGACATCGTGATGATGAACGACGACCTGCGCAGCGTGCCTGCAGCGTTGGAGATAGGCTCCGCCACGCTCAAGAACATCAAGGAGAACCTGTTCTTCGCGTTCTGCTACAACGCGGTCTGCATACCGATAGCGGCGGGGCTCCCGGTGCTTTTCGGCTACGACGGCCTGGTGGACCAGATGCCCATGCTCTCGGCGCTGGCAATGTCGCTCTCTTCGATATCCGTCGTGAGCAACGCGATGAGGCTCAGAGGCTTCTGTCCGCCAGCGATGCGGAAGTTACCTTGAGGGTCCCGGCGCCGCGCTTCCATTCGCGCTCCGCCGAATCTATCCTCAGGGGCTTGGAGTGCATGGGGGAGTCAATGGTCAGGGACTCGTACTCCCCGCCCTCTCCCATGATCGATATGCCGAACTTCTCGCGGAGGGCCTTCAGCTCCTCCACGGACTGCCTGTCGATCCTGCGCCCGAGCCAGCTCTCGTCCAGGCCCTCGGCGTAGCATCCGACTATAATCGACACGATCCCGGAATCCAGGAACTGGTCCATGACGTAGTCCTGGTCCTTCCTCCACAAAGGGGTGATGACCTTCAGGCCCAGGTCCCCGCAGACGATGTTCATGCGGTCCCACTGGTAGTCGGACCAGACGGCCCCGGTCACGACGCCTTCCACGTCCAGGCCCTCCAGCGCGTTCCTGAGGCCCTCCATGTCGCCCTCCTCCGACCCTGTGCTGGGAGCCGTGACGAGCTCCTTCCCCATGGATTCCGCCATGAGGGGCACGATCCCCAGGTTGGGCGTGTGGAATATCCAAGAAGCCTCGTCCTCGGGCATGATGTTCACAAGATACGGGACATCGTGGCCCATCTGCTCTGCAAGATACAATGCGAAAGTGGAGTCCTTGCCGCCGGAGTAAAGGGACGCTAGCCTCATGATGGCATCCCGATGCGCTGATGACCTTCAAACCTTCGGACGCCGGGCCGAGGTATACATATTATTATAGGGACCGCATGGAGGGGCCCGGAGCGAGCTAAGATGGACGCCGCGGAGATGAAGAGGATCGTTGCAGAGAGAGCAGTCGACGAATATGTCAAGGACGGCATGAACGTGGGCCTGGGAACGGGCTCCACCGCATACTATGCCATCAAGCGCATAGGCGAGCTGGTCTCCCAGGGCTACGATCTCACCTGCGTCGCCACATCCGTCAACAGCGAGAGCCTCGCCAGGGAATGCGGCATAAAGGTCGTCGAGCTGGACGAGGTCGACAAGCTCGACGTCACCATCGACGGGGCCGACGAGGTCGACCCGAAGATGCAGCTCATCAAGGGCCTCGGAGGCGCTCTCCTCAGGGAGAAGATCGTCGCCGCCGCCACTGTCAAGGAGATCATCGTCGCGGACGCCTCCAAGAAGGTCGGGAAGCTCGGCACCAAGGCCCCGCTCCCGGTGGAGGTCCTCAGGTTCGGCCACGAGCATACCTGCTTCGCGCTGAAGAGGCAGGGCTGCGAGCCCGTCCTGAGGATGAAGGACGGAGCACCGTTCGTCACCGACGGAGGGAACTACATCTACGACTGCAGGTTCCCGGAGGGGATCGACAACCCGTTCTTCCTGGAGTCCAGGATAGACGTGATCCCCGGAGTGGTCGAGAACGGCCTGTTCCTGAACACCGCCTTCGACGTCCTGATATGCGACGAACAGGGCCAAGTGACGATGATGAGCGACTCCCTGTCGGGGAAAGCCTGAAGATGCTTCCGGCAGCCGATGTAACAGGCGGTGGCCAGTAGATATCCTTTAAATATAACCTCGATATTAGCACGTTCCGATTCACATTAAAGGTGATTTATCATGAAGATGCCCAGGACCATCAAGAGATACTGCCCCTACTGCAAGGCTCACACCGAGCAGGAAGTAGAAAGGGTCAAGAAGAAGAAAGCCAGCGAACTCAAATGGGGTCAGAGGAGATTCAGAAAGGTTACCGCCGGTTACGGAGGTTTCCCCAGGCCTAAGCCCGAGGGAAGGGAGAAGCCCACCAAGAGGATCAACCTCAGGTACAGGTGCACCCAGTGCAAGAAGGCCAACATCTCCCCCTGCATTCGCGCCAAGAAATTCGAGCTCACGGAGTGATTTGAATGACTGGAGATTTCATCAAGATCAAATGCCCCGACTGCGCCAATGAGCAGATCGCCTTCAGGAAGGCAGCGACCAAGGTCACCTGCCACGTCTGCGGCTCCGCACTCATCGTCCCCAAGGGCGGTGTCGGAGAGATCAAGGGCGAGATCCTCGAGGTAGTAGGCTGATGTCTAGGGTCAGGGGCTTCCCCGAACACGGCGAGCTCGTCGTATGCACCGTGAAGAACGTCAAGAACTTCGGTGCATTCGTCACACTCGATGAGTATGACGACAAAGAAGGTTTCGTCCATGTCAGGGATGTAGCTTCTGGCTGGGTAAAGTACATCAGAGACTACATCAGGGAAGGACAGAAGATTGTCTGCAAGGTCCTGGGCGTTGATTCTTCAAAAGGACACATCGACCTTTCCCTGAAATCCGTAAACGAGCACCAGAAGAGAGAGAAGATCCAGCAGTGGAAGAACGAGAAGAAGGCAGAGAAGCTTGTGGAGATCATCGCCGAGAGGATGAGCATCTCCGTGGACGATGCCTACGACATGTTCGGAAACGACCTGCTGGAAGCTTACGAGACTCTCTACAGTGCCTTCGAATCAGCGGTCGCCGAGGAAGAAGAGTTCTGCGAGGAATTCTCCGGCGACTGGCTGGCGACCTTCATCGAGGTGGCCAAAGAGAACGTCATCCCGCCGTCCGTTCAGATCGACGGGATTCTCGAGCTCACATCTTCTGCCCCCGATGGAATGGAGCTTATCAAACACGCGCTCCTGGCGGCCGAGGAGGCCGGGCAGGACTACGACGTGGAGATCACTTGCGTCGGATGCCCCAAGTACAGGGTGGTCGTCAACGCCGCCGAGTACAAGGAGGCCGAGGAGATAATGAAAGCCGTCTCCTCCGCCGCCATAGACGACCTCACGTCCAACAACGGCACCGCTGTTCTCAAGCGCGAGAGCAAGTGAGATGTCGTCGAAGATCCGGAAATGCCCCTCCTGCGGGAGGTACACGCTTCTCCCCCAGTGCAAACGTTGCGAACAGAGCACCGTCTGCCCCGTCCCGCCGAGGTACTCCCCCGAAGACCGCATGGGCGAGTACCGCAGAAGAACCATCCGCGAGAGGTACGGGGAGAATGGCAAGCTCGACAGACTTTGAGAAGCGCGTCAGCATCTCGCATCCCGTCGTCATCGTCGGCCTTCCCGGAGTGGGGAACGTCGGCAAGCTGGCAGCGGACCTCATGGCCGGAGAGCTGAATGCCGAGATATTCGCAAAGATCTATTCTTCGGAGCTCCCTCCGCAGATCCTCGTCAATGAGGACTGCACGGCAGAGCCCATCTGCATCAAGCTCTCGCTGGCCAGGACAGAGTCCCGTGACATCGTGTTCATCCTGGGCGAGTCCCAGGCCGCCACGCCGTCCGGCCAGTACGACCTGGCGAGCTACATCTTCGATGTCCTGCTCCCTTACGATCCGTCGCTCATCGTGACGCTCGGAGGGTACGGCACGGGGGAGCTCAAGCAGGCCCCGCGCATCCTGGGCGTCGTCACCGACAAAGACCTCAAGCCGAAGATGGAGGAGGCGGGAATCGGATTCTACGACGGAGAGCCCAAGGGCGGAGTCGTCGGAGCCGCCGCGCTCTTCCTGACGATAGGAAAGAGGTACGGCGTGCCTGCGATGTCCGTCATAGGAGAGACATCAGGATATATAGTGGACCACAGGAGCGCATCCCTGGTGGTCCATGCAGTCAACACGATTCTCGGAACCGACGTGGACACGTCCAAGTACTCCGAGTTCGTAGACATGATCGAGGAGGCCAGCATGGCCCCCGCACAGCAGGAGGGCATTGAAGCCCCCAGAGAGGACCTTAGCTACATACAGTGAGACGGAGGCGGACCGGGATGCATCTGATGGGCAGGAAGATCGGAGATTACGTCGGGTTTCATGAGATCCTCATAATGCTCGGCATGATGGTCGCCGCCGTCTGCGCCACGCTCATCGAAGCCACGATGCCGCCTTTCGTGTCTCCGATACTGATCCTGTGCATCATCGGAGGGCTGCTCTACGGCCCCTATGCCTGCGCAGGCATGTGCATAGTCAGCCTGACATCCTGCCTGCTGATGGACATACCGATCGAAGACGCGGCCCTCAACCTCCTGAACATCATCGTGATAACGATGACTCCGTACAGGCTGTGGTACAGCACGGACATGATCAAGGACGACCGTCCCCCTGTGCTGGACTCCGTGTCGAACGTCGTGAAGTACGTCTTCGTAATCACCACCACATCCTTGGTGTACAGCATCATATGCAACATCACGACCTCGGTCGCGATGGGGCCCCATGACCTGACGATCATGGACATCACCACGTTCTTCAACGCGATGTCATTCTCGATGATGTTCGGCCTCTCGGCGATCCTGATACTCAGGTACTTCGGGTTCAGGTTCTACACGCCCAAGCTCGGCGGGACCCCGGACGGCTACCGCAGGAGCCTGGACCGCAAATGGTTCTACATCTTCCTGGCGATAGCCATCATCGCCCCGGCGTGGTACCTGTCCTCCAACGACGATTACTCTGTCATACCGGTCACAGCGGTCTGCACGTACCTGCTCCTGATGATGTTCATCTTCATCCCGGTGGAGCATTCCACATCCACGGAGAAGACCAAGATCGTATGGGGGCTGAA
Source organism: Bacteroidaceae bacterium (assembly GCA_963656905.1). Lineage (GTDB taxonomy): Archaea > Thermoplasmatota > Thermoplasmata > Methanomassiliicoccales > Methanomethylophilaceae > Methanoprimaticola. The sequence continues at coordinate 8,016 of CAVKKO010000013.1, forward strand.
GGTCAACACGTTCAACGCCAGCCTCATAGAGCGCATGATCGCCCTCCTGCTCATCTACGGAGTGGCTGTGTGCGGCGCGACCGTCGTCGGTTCCCTGGTGGGCATCCTGTCCCCCATATTCGACCTGACGGACGTCCAGGCCGCCACGTTCTACATGAGCGTGGTCCTCGCAGGGTTCTTCCTGCCATCCATCGCGTTCCTGTGGTACCTGGAGAAGAACGTCACCGTCCCCATCCAGACCATGTCCTCCGCGGCCAGGAACTTCATCGACGACGAATACGGGGACTCCGGCATGGAGTTCAAGAGGAGATGCATGCCCATCACGGACAAGGACACCGAAGTCGGAGAGCTGGCCAAGTCCCTGACCAAGATGACCGACGACATCGAGGAGTACATCTACGACATCAAGTCGCTGAACAGCGCCCAGGAGAAGTACAAGGCCGAGCTGGACGTCGCCCAGAACATCCAGGAGTCGTTCATCCCCAGGAACTTCGACTCCCTGAACGGCACCGGGCTGGCCATAGCCGGGTCCATGGACGCCGCGAAGTACGTGGGAGGAGACTTCTACGACTTCTTCATGGTCGATGCCGACCACGTCGGGCTGGCCATCGGAGACGTGTCCGGGAAAGGGGTCCCTGCGGCCCTGTTCATGGCGGTCACGAAGTCCATCATAGAGAGTCAGACCAGGCCCGGGCTGGAGCCCAGCGAGATCATGGCCAAGGTCAACATCAACCTCTGCAGGAACAACGACGAGAACATGTTCGTCACATCCTGGCTGGGGATCATAGAGCTGTCCACGGGGAACCTGAGGTACTGCAGCGCGGGCCATAACCCGCCGGTGCTCGTCAGGGCCGACGCTCCGGCCGAAATGGTCGAGAGCAAGCCGTCCCTTGTCCTCGGCGCCAAGGAAGGAGTCCAATACACCACTTTCCAGATCGACATGTCCGTAGGGGACAGCATCCTGCTGTACACTGACGGCGTCACCGAAGCCAACGACGGCTATCAGGAGTTCTACGGAACAGAGCGCCTCAAGGCCATGCTGGACGCCCACAGGGGCGAGCCTCTGGAAGATCAGGTCAGGCTCATAAGGCAGGACATCGCAGAGTTCACGCACCATGCGGAGCAGTTCGACGACATAACCATGCTGCTGTTCAGATACGACGGGAAGCCCAAAGACCACGGCGTTCAGCTGTGATCGGCCATGGACTTCTCGATGGTCAAGATGTTCTTCCCGTCCTCGCGACGGTAGCTTATCCCATCGACGTGGTTCTTGACAAGGAAAATGCCCAGTCCGCCGATCTTGCGGTCGTCGAGCGGCTCGGATGTGTCGGGATCGGGCTTCTGCAGGGGATCGAACGCCTGTCCGGAATCCTCGAACGTCAGGGCGACCTTCATCATGTCCTTCTCCACCGCGCAGGTGATCTTCACGTCCCCTGAGCCCGGCGGCTGATAGGCATAGTTCGCGATGTTCACGAACACCTCTTCGACCACCAGCTGGAGCTGGGAGACGAACTCCTTCGACGGCGAGCTGCTGGACAGGCAGGAACTGATGAAATCGAGGACTTCGTAGAGATCCTCGGCCTTCGAAGGAACGCTCAGCGTCCTTGAGAAGGACTTCTTCCTGAACCACATTGGACTCTAATCGCCTTCTCGTACTTTAACGAGTGGGTAGTCGTTCTGTTGGATTCATCCTCCAATATGCATCCAGGCATTCGACGGACGTGAAAAACGCATCCGAGGAGGGCTTATCGGAGGGACTGTCAGGCCTTATGGCCGTCGTCTCCGGGGAAGGCCATGCGGTAGTGCTCCGAGGGGAACAGGGGCCAGAAAGCGGCGAAGGCGATCCATGACCTAATCGGCGGAGCTTCGAGCCCGGGCGGAACGAAATGCCCGCGCACACGGCGGTCGAACAGGCAGACGAGGACTATGGCGGACACTATGATTATCAGCACCGGGTTGAACGACACGACCCCTGCGGCGGTGGCGGAGATGCCGAGACGGTACAGCAGATTGACGACCACCAGCAGAACCGCCGCACGGACGGCCTTCTTCCATGAGCGTGGATCTGCCGAGGACAGCGTGAGAAGAGAGTCCACGGTCATGAACATCAGCGCCGTGTCTAGGACGAACGACACCAGCGCGGCCTCGCGGAACCCGTATCCGGACGAGAAGCCTATCCCGAGGACGATCAGCTTGGCCACGTATATCCCGACTATGGCCATCATGAACAGCTCGGCTACCCTCAGGGCCATAGGGCGGACGGCCTTGGAAACCAACGACGAGGCCAGCTCCCCGACGTCCACCTTGCCGATCTTCTCACGGATGTCCGACATCGCCCCTGGACTGGATTCATATCTGATAAAGGGTTCTCCCATCCCATGGCAAGGAACGCCGATGCGGACAGGTTCGTCGATTGCGTGGTGAGCCGCGGCAGGCATGACTCGGTCACCAGGACATCGCTCATCCTGGTCTCGATGCTCGTGCCTGTGCTGTTCGGCATCGCCATGGTGTTCCTGGTGTCGTTCCGCTATCCTGAGATGTTCGACCCCGAGCGCGACACGGAGACAGCGACCGCGATAGTCGTCTCGGTCGAGTGCGGGATCCTCAGCTTCATACTCCTTTTCATGAGCCGCAGGTCCAAGCGCCACATGCGCAGGGACGTGGAGTGGATGTCCTCTCTCTGCGGGTACGTGGACAGCATAGGAGGCGATTCCGCGGAGATGAGGAGGATCGCCAAGAGCGCGGACATGCTGACTGCCAAGATCAACAACGGCGCGTCCATGGCCGTCTGGGCGTTCACTGCCCTGTACATATGCGCCATCGGGCTCCTTTCCTACAACAAAGAGGACATCCTGGACTCCCACGTGACGATGCTCTGTGTCGTCTGCTACGTTCTCCTGCTCGCCCAGTACCTGCTCACCGCCGGCTCCATCTCCAGGTTCCCCAACAAGCACGACAAGCTCCAGTGCGACTTCACACAGGCCCTCTGCCACGAGCTCCGCTGCAAGGGCATCGCCATGGACCCTATGAGGAGGAACACGGGCAACCTCCATCCGATGATCAACACGTTCCTGTTCGTCATCACCCTGGGGCTGTACTCCCTGATAGTGATCGTCGTGTCCAACATCAGGTTCAACAACCATGTGAAGGGGCAATGGAAGTACGAGGAGAAGCTCATGGACGCTTTGATGAAGGCACAGGGGGCTGTGGGCCTCGAAGGGTGCTGAGCATCGAAATCAGTATATCCTATGCGCCCATGCAACAATCAGGTATAGGCCATGTTCGGATTCAAGAAGCAGGAGGAACCCCTCACAGCCACTTACGTTGAGAATGACGGCGAAGTCGTCATAAAGCTCAAGGGAAGGCTCGATTCCATCACAGCTCCGGACTTCCAGACAGCCGCTGTCGAGAAGTGCAAGGGAAAGCCCGCCACCCTCGACATGGAGAACGTCAGCTACCTCTCCAGCGCAGGCCTCAGGGCGATCCTGTCCCTCGACAAGGCCACCGGGCGTGACAACAAGCTGACGATCGTCAACGCATCGGGAAGCGTGAAGGACGTGCTGGACATGTCCGGCTTCACAGATTTCCTGTGATGCGGCCGATGCACTATGTTTATATAACTGGTCGATATCCCAGAAATCAACCCCACTTAGCTCAGACTGGCCAGAGCGGCTGACTGTAGAGTGTTTTCGGAAGAAACCGATGCAGCCGCTGAAATCAGCAGGTCCCCTGTTCAAATCAGGGAGTGGGGACCATCTCATTTTACCTCTCACTATGTGTTGCTCAAGACTTCCATGGTCATGGGCTCTGTCGCAAGATTGTCCTGACGACCGGCCGCCTGGGCCGGGATCATACGAAGGCATGGAAATCGTAAACGCGAACGATTGGTCATGCAGGGACAGCTGACAGATGCACGGCAGACTCCGCCCCCACTGCCCTCCGGAGGGACCGTTCGATTGCATTCGCTCATGAAAATAGAAGTTTCATCCCCTGATTAGCTCATGAAAGTAGAATTTTTACTCTAATATTCCCTCATGAAAATAGAAGTTTCATCCCCTGATTCGCTCATGAAAATAGATTTTTCTACTCAGACAGCATGCCTGGAAGCGGTCATATGGAACGGAAGATAACCAAAGAGCTCTTGAGATGGAAATCTGATCCGAACCGCCTTCCCCTGATAGTGACCGGATGCAGGCAGATCGGCAAGACATACTCCATCAAAGAGTTCGTTTCAAAAGAGTATGAAAGCCACATCTACATAAACTTCGAAACCCAAGCTGAAAAGAAAGACCTGTTCAAAGAAGACCGTAGTGCTGAAGAGCTGATCCCCAGAATCATCCTTTCCGAAGGAATCCGCATGTATGCTGGAAGATCCGCAATCGTACTGGACGAGATACAGGATTGTCCCGAAGCATACTCGGCGCTCAAACCGCTGTCCGAAGACAAGAGGTATGACATCATATGCAGCGGGTCGTTCCTCGGCATCAATCTCGAAGACAGCGACAGACAATCACCTCTCGGCTACGTCGATGTGATTCAGATGCAGCCCATGGATTTCGAAGAATACTTGTGGGCCACAGGGGTCGACAAGGACCTCATCTCACAGATCCGTGCCAATGTGCAAAACAGGGAACACATCGATGACTACTTCCACCAGATATTCACCAGATACTTCCGGACATACATGGTGGTGGGAGGGATGCCTGCGGCCGTCAAGACGTATGTGGAAACCAGGGACTATGTCTTGACATACGGCGTCCTGCAGAACATAGTCGGGATTCTCAAAGCAGACACGGGCAAATACTCCCGCAAGGCCGGACGCGTGAAGATCAACATGTGCCTCGACTCCATTCCGCGCCAGCTGTCCAGAGAGAACAAGAAGTTCATCTTCTCGGACGTTGAGAAGAAGAAAGGCGTGGGGAAGAAGACCTATAGATGCTCGCTCGAATGGCTGAAAGAAGCCGGGCTGATATCGCTGTGCTACAACCTCACAGAACCCAACAAGCCTCTGTGCGGCAAGGTCCTCGAGGATTCGTTCAAGGTCTTCATGAACGACACCGGCCTGCTCATGGCGCTCATGAATGCGGACGATTCCGCAGATGTCGCCCTCAGGGATCCATATTCCAACAACGGGGCGGTGATGGAATGCGCCGTGGCTTCGGCCTTGACGAAGAACAGGTATCCGCTCTACTACTATTCCAAGCCGGACAGCTCGCTCGAAATCGATTTCGTCACTGAGTCCAAAGGGACCCCGATGCTGATCGAAGTGAAATCGGGCAAGAACAAGAAAGCGAAATCCCTGTCCACCCTGATGAGCGAGAAGGACAGGAAGCGCGAAGGATACAAGGTGATGGACTCCAACGTAGAGATCGACGAACGGGGCATCATCCATCTGCCCCTCTACGCGCCATGCTTCTTCGAAGAGGTCAGAGTCTCGGACATACCCGAACCGCCTTCTGCCGAGGAGATCAATGAGGTGTTCCGTCAGAGGAGCCAAGGTGCTTGAGAATCCTTAGATCGGAATCGTCTAATCGATCTGAAACGATTGCAATCAAACATCCGGAACATTTGACGATAGGTATAATCTGATACCTCCATCCAGACTCCGAAGGAGACATGACAAATATGAAGGACCTGGACCCGACACTCAATGTGCGCAGCCTCACGACAGACGACCTGGACAAGTACAACGCGCTCCTGCGCTACGCCTTCCAGGTCACCGAGGAGGACCTGATGAGGGCCGGATGGAGGGACGACGAGATCATGCAGTCCAAGTTCCCCATCCTGGAGAGGGCCGACGTCATGGGCTGCTGGGACGGGGACGACCTCGTCTCGCAGATAGCCGTGTACCCCCTGAGGATGAACATCCACTCCGCCGTGTACGACATCGGGCACATCACCAGCGTGTCCACCTATCCGGAGTACTCCGGGCGCGGGATCATGAAGCACCTGCTGCACCTGGTCCTGACCAGGGTCAGGGACAACGGAAGGTCCCTCGCCCTGCTGTTCCCGTACTCCATACCGCTCTACAGGAAGTTCGGATGGGAGATCGTCTCCAACAAGATATCATACAAGGTCAAGGACACTCAGATCTACCCCGGCCGCAGGACCGGGCGCGCTCCGGGCTACGTCCGCAGGGTCCCATGGGACAACCCGGAGTTCATGAACCTCCATGCCCGCTTCGCTCTGAGGACCCACGGCTGCATCCTCAGGGACGAGGTGGCCTGGGAGGAATACTGGAGATGGGACGAGGAGGACACCATCGTCGCCATGTACTACAACGAGGGGGACGAGGCCATGGGCTACATGGTGTACATGATCAAGGAGGATGTCATGCACATCAAGGAGATGGTCTACCTCAGCATGGAGGCGCAGAAGGGCCTTTGGGACTACATCAGCGCCCACTACTCCATGATCGACGAGGTCCGCGGCAACTCTTACAGGAACGAGCTGATGGCCTTCATCCTGGAGGACGGGAACGTTACGGAGGCGATCCGCCCGTACATGATGGCCCGCATCGTGGACGTGAGGATGTTCTTCGAAGACTACAGAACCGATGACGCGGAGGCGGACGTGTGCTTCGCGTTCAAGGTGGAAGACCCGTTCCTGGAATGGAACAACGGGACGTTCAGCGTCCTGTTCCACAAGGGGAGAGCCGAGCTCACTGACAGGGAGCCGGACCATGTGCTCTCGATGTCGATCGGGACGCTGACCACGCTCCTGCTCGGATACATGTCGGCGTCGCAGCTCGAGCGGCTGGAGAGGATAAACGGACCGCACGAGGCCATCGAGGCCCTGGACGAGATCCTGATACACGAGATACCTTACATCTCGGACTACATCTGACGGCGCGGATGCTGCGGATGGGCCGGCCCATGCATTGCCTTGAAAGATCCGCCGATGCCGGCTGCGGGCTAGGAATCCCGCCCTTCATGGATCCGCATAGATAGGGGATCGGCCGGGACGGGCCTCGGCCGATCCGTGCTCACGACCTGTGCGGTCGGAACGGGGAACCGGTTTTCAAGATTCCAGCTTCTTCAAGGTGCCGGATTCCAGGTCGTACACGAACTTGTCGTCCCAATGCATCCTGATGCAGACCGTGGCGGTCCGGTCCGTGTTGCTGAACACGATGGACCACTGGGTGTTGCTCGTCGGATCGTCGGGCTTCTTGGGCTGGGCCGTGTTCACCAGGGCATTCCAGGCATCGTCGGTCGTGGCGGTGCCGCGGGTCGAGTCGATGATCCCCATGACGGTGTCGTAACGCTCCTTCCCGTGGCCGTACTGCTCGTTCTTATGGTACGGCTGGACCTTGTCCATGTAGATGATGTAGAAGTTCGTCACCGCATCCGTGGGCGTGACCTTCATCTCGCGGGTCGGGCTGTCGCAATCGAACTCGACGACGCGTCCGTCCCCGGTGGAATCGGTGATGTAGAAGTGGTAGTCCCTCCCGCTGGTGGCGAACATGTCGTACTGCTCCAGCAGTTCGACCGCCTTCTGGGTGGAATCGGCCCTGTCGAGGACCAGGCGGATCGCCAGGGACGTCGCTATTGTGGGCTTCCCGGTGTCCTGGCGGGTGGGCTTGCTGTCGAGGGTGAGCACCGCGATGGAGACGCCTTTCTCGTTCACGCCATCCAGGCAGATGAAGGGCGCCGTCAGGCAGGCCAGCTTGGATCTGACCGATGACGGGTCGACGACACCGGCGTTGTCCAGCGCGGCGAATGCCACCGAGGAGTACCCTCCCTTGGGATTGCATCTCACCAGCATCGCAGATGTGTCGAGCTTGAAGTCATAGTTGCGGCCCATCACATGCTCCCCGTCCTCCATGGTCATGGAGAACGCCGTGCATTCGAATTTCGGTGCTTCGATGTGCACCGGAAGGTACGGGATCGACTCCTTCACAATCGCATCCACGAATCCCTGGTCATCTGTGATGCCGCTGTCGATGATGCGGTCGATGCTGTAGTCGTACTTCACCTCCATCGAGTACAGGCCGAATCCGTCATCATAGGATTGGATCTGCTCGATGGAATCCATCGTTTTGATGCGCGTGCCGTAGACCGCCGTGATCGTTCCGAGGATCACCACCGCAACGACCAGGACGACTACGAGCGCTACCATCAGCTTGTACATGTATACATCTCCGGTGGAAATCAGATTGCGGCCTGTACTATATTGCCGTTATCAGACAGGCTCGTTCACGAAATGCGTGTTTAGCACATGGACGATTCCACTCGTGACTTGCCCGGCAGAGCTCTCAACGGGCACCGACTCTCTGTTCACCTAGCTAGTTTTCCTTCGAACGAACAAGTGCATCCATTGTCTTAGAACCAGTTCGAACTGGTTCGGACTAGTTCGAGAAATGATAAATATCGGCAGAGAGTACGATTCATGATGAACATCGGAAGAGAAACCGAGACCGTTGAGTTCAAAGAAAGCATCGCTCAGCTGGATAAAGGAATCCTTAGCCTAACTGCAATGCTTAACAGATCCAACACCGGAACGGTCTATTTCGGTGTCAATGATGACGGCGACGTCATTGGAATGAACATCACCGACTCCACCCTCGAGAAGATAAGGAACGCTGTGCGCAATGACGTCCAGCCCCGCATACTGGTTGATGTTCAGACCATGGAATCGGATGATGGGAAGAGATACGTCGCCATGCACTCGAAAGGCTATGATATCCCATATTCGTACGATGGAAGATACTACATCAGACATGGTCCTTCGAACGAATCTGCTTCCCCGGACCTTGTGGCCAAGATGGTCCTGTCCAGAGGGTATGATTCCATGAGAGAGATGGATTCTTTCACTCAGAATCTCACATTCTCTACCCTCAACGACATGATGTCGTCCAGAGGCCTCCACCCTCGCCCCGAACCCAATTTTTACAACAGCATAGGGCTGCTGACAAAAGAACACAAGTTCAATCTGAATGCGTGGATCTTATCAGACGAGAACAATCTCATAATGCAGATTGTCGAATTCGAAGGTCTGGACAGGTCTGTATTCTCTAAACGGACAGACCATGGGAACCAATGCGTGTTCATGAGCATGAAGATCGTCTTCGATTCCTTGCAATCCCGTAATGAAACTAAAGTGGACATAGTCTCAGGCGATCGCATCGACACAGACCTCTTCGACCTCAATTGCTTCAGAGAAGCGTGGTACAACGCCTGCCTTCACAACAGCTGGCGCACGGGGATTCCGCCGCTGGTGGCGATTTTCGATGATCGCATAGAAGTTCAGTCCAGTGGTTCGATGCCTTACGGCATCCCGATGAGCGACATCTACGATGGCCGTAGTGCGCCTGTCAACGACTCGTTGTTCAGATTGGCTGTGATGATGGGATTCGTCGAGAACACCGGACACGGGATTCCGACCATCGTCGAAAAATACGGACCCGATGCTGTGAAAGTGTCCGAAGGTTCTGTAACAGTGATAATTCCATTCGCCTTCGAACCGTCCTACGTCACGGCACGGAAGAACAGGATGCGTAACGATATCGCGTTGGATGAAAGAGAGCAGATGGTCTTGAACTACCTCAGGATGCACAGACATGCGAAGATCTCTGAGATCTCAAAGGATACCGGCCTGAACGAATCCGGAATCAAGCGGACGATCTCGTCCCTGAAACAGAAAGGACTGGTCGAGAACAAAGGAACCAACCGCAACAGCATCTGGAATGTGCTGATCTGATGTCTGGAATCGGGCCACTGCTGGTATGTGAACCAGTTCGAACTAGTTCGAACTGGTTCACATACCATCGAGCATGGCGGTATGAGACATCCGTTCAGACCGAGAGCATTATCATCGTCCTGCCGATGCATCGGCATCATGTGGAGGATCGGAGACCTGCAGATTCCCGGGCCCGTCGTGCTCGGGCCCATGTCGGGGTACACTTTCAGGAGCTACAGGGAGTTCATGCAGCCTTTCGGAGCGTCCGTTGTCATGACCGAGATGACCTCCGACAGCGCCGTCCTCAACAACCCCTCCTGCAGGCCCGAGTACCTCGAGTTCGGCAGGTGCCCGTTCACAGGCCTCCAGCTCTTCGGGAGCAGCCCGGAGACGCTGGCCGATGCCGCCACAGAGGCGCTGAGGATCAATCCGGACATAGATTTCATCGATGTCAACATGAGCTGCCCTGTGGAGAAGGTCATGCGCAGCGGGTCGGGGTCTGTGCTGATGTCCGATCCCGGGAAGTGCGGGGACATCGTCCGTTCCATCAAGAGGAAGGTGGACGTCCCCGTCACGGCCAAGATACGCCTGGGGGCCAGCCTGGAGTCCCTGAGCTTCCGCGACGTCATCTCCGAGCTCGAGGCCGCGGATGCAGATGCGATATCGCTCCATGCCCGCACCGCCAAGGACAGATACGCCGGGGAGCCCCGCTACGGCCTTGTCGAGGGCCTGCGGAAGGATATGGGCGTGCCCCTGATCATCTCAGGGAACATCTACACCGCCGAGGACGCCCTGCATGCAAGGGACCTCACGGGAGCGGACGCGGTCATGGTCGCCAGAGGCGGCGTGGGCAACCCGTGGCTGCTGACGCAGGCCGACCGCCTCCTCAGAGACGGCACGATGCCCCCGTATCCGACGGTCTCCCAGCAGGTCGACTGGTGCATCGAGCTGGCCCGGATGGTCTTCGAAGAGAAGGGAAAGGACGTCGGAGTCAGGAAGATGCGCAGCATCGCCCCGAGGTTCGTGACCGGCTGCCGCAGGTGCCGCGAGTACCGCCTGAAGCTCGCGACGGGGATCGACGATTGGGACTCGATGGTGTCGATACTCGAAGAGATAAGGTCCAAGAAGGGGGACCTGCGGATAATGTCCGTCGGCGGAAAGGCATGTGCCAGACGACGGGTTTTCGGCGGTTTTCTCCGATACGGATATAAGTGTGGAGAACGTTAGACCATTAGGGTGGATGCATGGAAGAGATGGTACTGCTGACGAGCCTCGCACTTTTCACGCTGCTCGCTGCAGTCTGTTCCATAGTGTTCAACCGCATCAAGCTGCCTCCGCTCATCGGATACATCGTCGCAGGGATCATCATCGCGAACGTCTGGACGGTCACCGAGGAGAGCGAGGAGGTCGTCAGCATACTGTCCGATATCGGATTGGTCATGCTGATGTTCTGCATAGGATTGGAGATCAATCTCAAGAAGATCAAGAAACAGGGCCTGTTCGCCATAGAAGTGGCGGTGATACAGCTGCCGCTGATGGTCCTCGGAGGAGTGATCGGAGGGTCCCTGATGGGATTCAACAGCGTCCAGTGCATCTGCCTGGGAGCGATCATATCCGGTTCGAGCACGGCCGTCGTCATGGCCGTCCTGAAGTCTCAGAACCGTCTGGACAAGGACCACATCGAGATGCTCGTCCTCATAACCATCATGGAGGATATCGGCCAGGTCATCATACTGTCCATGATAACCCCGATCATAGCCGGGGCCAACATGAACGTCAACGAGCTCATCGTGATGATCGTGAGCATCCTGATCTTCATGATCGTCAGCCTCGTGGTGGGGCTGAGGCTCATCCCGAAGATGATCAACTGGGTTTCGGACAACGTCTCGGACGAGATCCTCACCGTGTTCTCGGTGGGCCTGGCGTTCGGCATGGCGCTGCTGTCAATCTACATCGGCCTGTCCATGGCCATCGGGGCCTTCCTGATGGGTATGATGATAGCCGCCAGCAGGAAGAGCAAGGAGATCAACCACAAGATAGAGCCCATGAGGGACCTGTTCATGGCGGTCTTCTTCATATCCATCGGGATGGAGATTCAGATCGCCACGCTGCTGGACAACGTCACGACGATCTTCCTGTTCTACATCCTGTTCGCAGTGCTGAAGACGGCCACCGTCTTCCTGGCCTACTGGATAGGGGGAGAGTCCTGCCGCAACGGGTTCCTGTCCGCCACAGGTCTGGCCGCCATGGGAGAGTTCGCGTTCATCATCGCATCCGAGGCATTGGGCTACGGGGTCGTGGACAACGCGTTCTACACGTCCGTGGTCGGAGCCGCGCTGGTGTCCATGGTGCTCCTGCCCTTCCTGACGAAGTTCGCTCCGGACATATGGGACGGAGCGGTAGCGAGGTGCCCCAAGCCGGTGTACGCCGCTGCATGCAGGATCAACAGCACGAGGGACTCCATATTCAACCGCGTGTCCGCAACGTCCAAGAAGTCGCAGAAGGCGGTCCACAGGAGCATGACGCACTCGTACATCAACATCCTGGCCATCGCCCTGATCGAAGTGGTGTTCTACGTCGGGCTCAAGCCCGCGGTGGATTGGCTGACGGCAAGCTTCGGCGCCAGCTCGCTGGTGTGGGGCATAATGATGCTCACGCTGAACTTCCTGATCCTGTCGATCCCGATCTACCACCTGGTGAACAACGTGAAGTTCCTGGACGAGCTGGTCATAACCGGAGCGCGCCACATCGCCAACAGGGAAGGCTCCAAGAGCGAGCCCATGGAGATCTACCAGAAGTTCCTGGACATCAACACCTACATGGTGGTGCTGGTGATCGACGCGATCATTATCCTCATAGTGCCCAACTACCTCGGGCTCTGGCAGCACCTGGTGGTTCTCGGAGTGGCCGCGGTCATACTGCTGGTGTTCTACTTCAGGAGGTTCAGGTCCCGCCCTGCCTCCGAGCCGTCGGAAGACGAGCAGGAAGAATGATCTGCGATAAGGTCAGCGCCTGCGGACCTGGTTCTCGAACTCGTCGCGGATGCGCTCGGTCTCCGCCCTGATGTTCGCCACCGTCCTCTTGGCGGTGCGGTCGGCTGACCTGGCAGTCTGCCTCGCCTGCACTCTCAGCGCGGACGGCGAGTGCATCATGAACTTTGCCAATGAAGCTGAGGCCATGTGGACCTTGCGGGGAACGGTCTTCTCCAGCCCGATGACGTCGTTGCGATGGCCCTTTATCGAATCCAGGAAGGAATCGACATCGTGGGCGTCCGACACCGTGACGACGCGCCCCAGCTCTCCGAGGGTATGGCCGTCGGAGCCTCCCGTGAACCCGATGCCGTACCTCTTGGCGGCTTCGAGGGCTCCGCGGTTGGACTCGCGGGTCATCCCGCTGCAGATCACCTCGTAAGCGTCCATGCGGCGGACCACGGACTCGTCCAGGACCTTCCTGCGGACGCATATCTCCGCGCCCTTTAGGGTGCCCATGTATCCCATGGGGTGCGCCGCGGACACGACGCAGTTCTCGCCCTCCAGAAGATCGAGGAGGGTAGCCGTGGGGCAGTCGCGGAGCGCCAGCCAAGGGCATTCCCCCAGCCTGGGACGGATGGCGCGGAACCAGAACCTCTCCAGGTCCTTCAGGTCGTAGAAGTAGACCAGGATGTGGGGGCCGTCGGTGGTGCTGACCTCCATCCCCGGGATCACGGGGACGGGGGCCTCGCACCCCTTCAGCCTTATCAAAGATGATATCAGATTGTGGTCGGTGACCGCCAGCCCTATCCCCCGCTCCTCTGCAAGGGACAGTGCGGACTTCACGTCGGTGAAGGAGTCCGAGCAGCTGGTGTGGAAGTGCATGTCCACGGCCATGCGGCCGCTCGCACGGATCTTCTCCCAGTCGGGCTTGGCGAACACCGCTTCCATGAGCGATCATCTCATGCACAGGGTGCGCCAGGCGTCCTCCGACTCCGCCAGGACAGATTCTGTGTCAAGCGTGGTTATCTTCCCGTTGTCGACCACGACGTCGCCCTGGCAGAGGACGGTCTTGACGTTAAGGCTGTTGCCGGAATAGACGATGTTGGCGACGATGTTCTCCGGGAGGAGGGGCCTCAGGTTGGGGGCCTTGCCGTCCAGGATCACGATGTCGGCGTACTTCCCGGGCTCGATGGACCCGATGGAGTCCTGCATGCCCACAGCTTTCGCCCCGTTCACGGTGGCGAAGTCCAGGAGCTCCTGCGCGGTCGTCACGGTGGGATCCCAGCGGCTGGACTTCTGCAGGAGGCCGAGGATCTTCATCTCGGCGAACATGTCCAGGGTGTTGTTGGTAGTGCTCCCGTCTGTTCCGATTGAGACGTTCACGCCGTACTTCTGGAACTCGGGGACAGGAGCGACTCCTCCAGTGGCCAGCTTCATGTTGGACACGGGGCACGAGGAGATCGACATGCCCGCGTCTCCCATCAGCCTGACCTCCCTGAGGGTCAGCCAAGCGGAATGCGCGGCAACCCCTCTGGGGCCCAGGGCGCCGATGTTCGACAGCCACTCGGCCGGGCGCATGCCGGTCTTCCTCTTGTGGTCGTTGACCTCCCCCCTGGTCTCGGAGAGGTGGAAGTTCATCGGAGCGCCCACTTCGTCGGAGAACTCCTTGGCCCCGACGCAGGTCTCTTCGTTGCACACGTACACGCCCTGGAGGCCCACTCCGGGGACGATCTTCCTCTCGTCCTTGAACTTCTGATAGAAATGCTTGCAGTTGTCCAGGGGATTGCCGTTCTGGGTGGTGCACTCCTGGTCCAGGACGCACCAGCACAGGACCCCTCTGATGCCCGCTTCCTGGGTGGCCTTGGCGATGACGTCCTCGGAGTAGTAGAGGTCCATGAAGGTCGTGGTCCCTCCGCGCATCATCTCCATGCATCCGAGCTTGGTGCCCAGTGCGAGGTCCGCATCGGTCCTGTCGGAATCGATTCTGAAGACCTTGTCCAGGAAGTCCGGGAACGTGAGGTCGTCGACGACCCCCTTCATGACGGACATGGCCACGTGGGTGTGGGTGTTGACCATCCCCGGCATGACGATGTCGCCCGTGGCGTCGATCTCCCTGTCGGCGGTGCCCTTGTACTCGGGACCGACCGAGGCTATCCTCTCGCCGTCGATGACCACATCCCCTTTCAGGATGCGCCTGGAACCGTCTTGCGTGACGATCCATCCGTTGCGGATCGCAGTTATCATGGGCCCCTGATTGGATGATGCCGTATTAACGGTTGGCACGGAGCCCATCGGCATCCGTTTATCCGATGCATCACGATTCTCCGTCCATGGCATCGGATCCCCGCGACAGGGTGCTGCAGGCGCTCTCCGGCGATGCGCCGGACCGGACCCCTGTGGCGATATTCACGCAGTCGGCGACATACGGGCAGATGGACGCATGCGGAGCGTCCTGGCCCGAGGCCCATTCCGATCCGGCGAAGATGGCAAGGCTGGGGAGCGCCCAGGCGGAGATCTTCGGGTTCGAGTCCGCCAGGGTGCCGTTCTGCGTCACCGGCGAGGCGGAGGCCCTGGGATGCGAGGTGGACCTGAACGGGAGGGAGGGGATGCCCGCCATCAGGAGGAACCTGCAGACGAAGGACCCGATGACGGAGGGGCTGCCGGAGGTCCCGGACATCGACCCTTCGGAGTACGTGTCGTCAGGCAGATTGGCGGTGACGATAGAGGCGATATCGATTATCAGGAAGGAGCATGAGGAGCTTCCGGCCATTGCCGGAGCGGTTGCCCCGCTGACGCTGGCTGGTCAGGCCCTTGGGGCTGAAGCAGTGGCGATAGGGTCCCTGATGTGCCCCGACGATGTCGGGAAGTGGTCCGCTGCCATGGACAGGCTCCAGACCGAGTACGTGAAGGCGCTGGCGGATGCCGGCGCGGATATTGTGCTAATGCCCGACGGGGTCGCGTCCCCGGACCTGATCGACCCATCGCAGTACATGGCGCTGGCGGGGAGCAGGAGCTCCTGCCTCCGCACAGGGAGAGTGAGGTCCATACTGCACATCTGCGGCGCGGCGATGCCGATAGCGGATGAGATGGCATCCACCGGCGCGGATGCGATCTCCCTGGAGGATTCTGTGGACCCGTTCGAGCTCATGGAGAAGGTCCGCGGCAGATGCGAGGTCGTTGGGAGCGTTGGGCCTGTCAGGCACCTGCTGGGTGGGACCGCCAGGGATGTGGTGGCCGAGGCCAGGAGGTGCGATGATGCGGGGTTCGCGGTCGTCGCTCCCGGATGCGGAGTGTGCCCTGGGACGTCGGACGAGAACATGAGGGCGCTCAGCGGGTCGCTGAGAAGACGATTATGAATCTTCCATACGTGTGATTTCAAGCCTTGCAGAATCTTCCATACGTGTGATTTCAAGCCTTGCAGAATCTTCCATACGTGTGATTTCAAGCCTTGCAGAATCTTCCATACGTGTGATTTCAAGCCTTGCAGAATCTTCCATACGTGTGATTTCAAGCCTTGCAGAATCTTCCATACGTGCATTTATATCTCTGCCCAGATATCTCCTAGTGATGTTCAGGCGCAAGATATACGATCAGCTCAAGGAGTGGAAGGAGGTCGATGACGGGAGGACGGCGGTCCTGATAGAAGGTGCACGTCGCGTGGGCAAGACGACGGCCGCCATCGAATTCGCCAAGCAGGAGTACCGGTCGCACATGGTCATCGATTTCTCCAGCGCGTCCGATGGGCTGATGAGCATCTTCAAGGAGCATTCCCAGAACCTCGATGTGTTCTTCCAGAGGCTCCAGCTGGAAATGGGCGTGACGCTGCACGAGCGCAAGAGCATCATAATCTTCGACGAAGTACAGTTCTATCCGAAGGCGAGGCAGATGATCAAGGCGCTGGTCAAAGACCGCCGCTACGACTACATAGAGACGGGCTCCCTGATCTCCCTGCACCAGAACGTCAAGGACATCCTCATACCCTCTGAAGAGCACAGCATCACGATGCATCCGATGGATTTCGAGGAATGGCTGTGGGCCAACGGGGACGAGACATCTGCCACTATCCTGAGGGAGATGTTCGCGCAGCGCACGCCCCTGGGCCTGCATGCCCATGCATCCATGATGGAGAAGTTCAAGACGTACATGGTCGTGGGCGGGATGCCCCAGGCCGTGGATGCCTTCCTCAGGACCAACAACTTCATGGCAGCCGAACGGGCCAAGAGGGACATCATCGACCTCTACGCGAAGGACATCATGAAGCTCCCGGGAAAGAGCGGAGAGCTCACGGGCATGCTCTTCCGCGGGATTCCCGCGCTCCTCTCTTCAAGAAGGAAGACGTTCGCACCAGGCATAATCCTGAAAGGCGCCCGCAGCAGGGATTTCTCCAAACCGATAGAATGGATTGTGAGGTCGGACATTGCGGTTCCGTGCAAGGTGTGCACCGATCCAAGCGTCGCCATGTTCCTCACAGCCGATTCCGGCAGGATCAAGCTGTATCTGCTGGACACCGGGCTCTTGGTGAGCCTGGCGTTCGGGAGCAACAGGAAAGAGCTCGAAGGCACATACAAGGCGCTCATAGCTGGGAAGCTGTCCATAAATGAAGGAATGCTCTTCGAGAACGCCGTGGCCCAGCAGCTGGCCGCCCTCGGCCACGACCTGATGTTCCACGAGTTCAGGATCGGCGGAAGCCAGCTCTACGAGGTCGATTTCATCCTGCCCGGGACCAAAGGCGTCATCCCTCTGGAAGTGAAATCCTCGGCATCTTCCAGGCACAAGTCGCTGGACCTGTTCATGGAGAAGAAGAAGGACAGGGTCGAGAAGGCGTTCGTGATACACGGGAAAGACCTCAGGGCGGACGGGGATGTCGTCTACATCCCGATCTACATGACGATGTTCCTCTGACGATGACTAGACTTCGTCCGAGGGCATGTTGAACTTGGAATCCAAGTAATTTTACTTCCACCGATCTGACAGCTTCGTTTTGATAGGATACAGGCATCGTCGGTCGGGATTTATGGCTTGCGTGCTAAGGAACATGCCGTGCCGGCTACCGAGAAGGTTGTGATTCTATAGCTTCCAGGGTTGAAACACGACCTCGACACGTTCGGACCCATGTTCGAGGCTCTCTGCGAGAAGGACCGATGGTCTGCGCGCAGGCCGTCGGAGGCTCGCTGCCATTACAGGAATTACAGCGGAAGGGAGATCGACGCGGCCGTGGAGATTCCGGGGAAGGGATGGGACGCGTTCGGTATAAAGCTCGGAGGCGATCAGACCGATGAGGCGGCGGATAACCTCCTGAAGGTAGATTCCTTCATCAGGAACGACGGCAAGGCCGCACCGCCCCTGTTCCTCTGCGTCGTAAGCGGGACCGAAGGGTTCGACCGGAGACCGGACGGAGCCTGTTTTGTACAGATCTGCAAGCTATGGCCTTGTCTTACCAACCTATAGAATGGCGAAAACGATGTATGATGAGTCGAATGGATTTTATAATCCTGCATTGCTGGTAAAAACCATGTCCATGACAGTGTCGTTCGACTCGCGCATAACCCAATGTGCAGAGGAAATATCGTCCAAATTGGGCATAAGCGCTTCAGAGTATATCACCAGAATCGTAGAGGAAGCAATCGAAGATGCTTGCGACTACGAGGAATGCGCAAAGATCTTAGCCGACAGAAACAGCTCGAAGACCTGTACGCACGACGAGATCATGAAGGAGTTTGGGCTGAAGTGACATGTCACATCGTCTACGACGAACATGCTCGCAGATCGCTTCACAAGATGGATGCAGGCACAAGAAAGCTTGTCATCAGCTGGATTGACAAAACTCTACCTATAGTAAGCGAACGAAGTGAATTCAGCTTGGGCCATTCTCCCCGTTCCGTCGATCCAGCTGAATGTGCACAGGCACCTCAGCATCTCGTTGGGCTTCGACAGATCATCGAAGAACCCCTCGACCGCGTTCCGTAACGATTCGAGGCATCCGAAGAACCTGTTGTGAGTCTTCTTCTTGCGGGCTATCCTCCAGACCTGCTCTATCGGATCGAGGTCGGGCGGGTATGGCGACAGCACCATTTCGAAGTTGAACGATGAAGTATCCATGGCCTGTAGGTACAAAGGGCCACCCAACGGCAACCGACACTACAGGTCTTATCTGGATAGATGGAAGACTGATTGATTCCATATATAGTCTTTTAGCATAGCTGAGGTTCTTTAGGGTTCTTTAGTTTCTCTAGACGAGAAAAGCTAGAGAGGCACTTCAACTTCGTCGAACGACCATATGCGGGCACTGCATCGGCATCGGGATATATGTCATCGGCAATGAAGCATCATGAGCTTCCGCATCACATTCCTGGGAACCGGCGGCGGTCGTCACACGACCATGTATCAGGTCCGGTCCACCGGCGGGATGCTCATCGAGCACGACGGCAGGTTCCTGCACGTGGACCCGGGGCCGGGGGCGCTCGTCCAGATGCACCGCATAAGGTACGACCTCACGAAGACAGACTCCGTGGTCGTGTCCCACTGCCATCCCGACCATTACTCCGACGCCGAGTCGGTGATCGAAGGCATGACCAGGGGCGGATGGACCAAGAGGGGGTCCCTGTACGGGTCGAAGACCGTCATATCCGGGGAGAACGGGCTGGGGCCCTGCATCTCGGACTACCACCGCAGGATCGTCAGCAACGTCTCGCAGTTCGCTCCCGGAGACGTCCTGGACATCGACGGCTTGGAGACGGACATCTGCAGAGCTGACCACAGCGACCCGACCAACGTGGGGTTCAGGTTCCACACGGAGCACGGCATCGTGTCGTACGTGAGCGACACCGCCTACTCCGACGACATCGCAGACCAGTACGTCGGGTCCAGGGTGCTCATACTGCCGGTGACCACGCCGATGGGGAACCGGATCAAGTACCATCTGTGCACCGACGACGCCATCACCTTCATCGAGAGGGTGAAGCCCGAGCTGGCGGTGTTCATCCATCTGGGCGTCGTGATCATCAGGAAGGGCCCGGAGGCCCAGGCCAAGATGGCAGAGGATGCCACAGGGGTCAGGACGATCGCCGGAAGGGACCTGATGGTGCTGGATGTCGGAGAGGATCTGGAGGTCTCCGATGCCGAGACGTTCGAGGGCGAGTGGATACCTGACTCGTCCCCTTGATCTTTTCCGGGGCGGTCATTTTAACATCCGTCCGAGCGATTCGATTCCATGAACTGTTGCACCGGCGGGCGGCACTGCCGCCGCGCCTTCATGATGATGATGGCCTCGGCCATCGCCTTGGCCGCTGTCGGCTCCGTGCTGATGATGTCCTGCGGAGATGTCGACGCTGCCGGAGAGACGTCCGGGACATGCGGAGACGACCTCACATGGACAATCGACTCCGACGGGAACCTCGTCATCGAGGGGACCGGGCCGATGTACGACTTCGACCCCGGCGAGAAGAGGTGGGGCGGGAACACCGTGAAGGCAGTCACGATCGGCGATTCCGTGACCACCGTGGGCGCCAACGCGTTCTTGAGCGGCATACACATCGTGTCCGCCGTCATAGGCGATTCCGTCCTGTCGATAGGAGACAGCGCTTTCTTCGAATGCTGGGCCTTGGAATCGGTCTCCATGGGGAAGTCCGTGACCTCCATAGGGGAGAATGCGTTCTGGTTCTGCAGCTTCAGGTCCATCGACCTCCCGGACACCCTGGAATCCATAGG
>CAVKKO010000014.1:0-27881 GCA_963656905.1 Bacteroidaceae bacterium
TTCTTGTGTCTCTTTCTTTCAGCACTCCTTGAAAGCGTTTCAGTTCGCACGGGGGCAATCCCCCGGTTTGGATCACTGCGGCACGAACTTGAAGCCGTAGTGGATGATGCCTGCGTTCCCGTCGGCATCGAGCTTGCGGAGGACCGCTCTGACTTTGAGCCCGATCTTGATGTCCTCGAGGTTCACGTCGACCAGCTGGCCGGTGACCATGACACCGTCATCGGTCTTAACCAGGACGACCGCATAGGGCTTGATCAGGTTGTTGGCCGCGGGGGCATCGTAGATGACGGAGAAGGAATAGACCTCTCCGGTCCTTGCGATGGTGTACTCCTCGATCTTGCCGATACCGGCACGGCGGCACTTCGGGCAGAAGTCGCGCCTGGGGAAGTACTTGGTCCCGCAGTTCCCGCACTTGGTCCCCTTGAGGTTGTACCTTCCGGGGATCTCCCTCCACTCTCTCGCTACAGAGGACATCAGATCGCCTCCAGGATGCTGACGGTGACAGCAGAGCCGGTTCCTCCGGTGTTCTGCGCCAGTCCGTACTTGGCGTTCTCGACCTGCCTCTTGTCGGCAGATCCCCTCAGCTGCTCCACGAGCTCCACGATCTGCGCCACGCCGGTGGCTCCGATGGGGTGTCCGCGGGCCTTGAGGCCTCCGGAGGTGTTGACAGTTACTTTTCCTCCTCCGAGCTGACATTCGCCTGCCATGACCGCTTTCCCGGCTTCTCCCTTCTTGAAGAAGCCCAGGTCCTGCAGGGCCATGATACCGGACACGGTGAAGGTGTCGTGGACCTCCGCGACCTGGATGTCCGCAGCGGTGATGCCCGCCTGCTCGTAAGCTGCGTTGGCGGCTGCCACGGTTGCTCCGTAGGTGGTGATGTCGGGCCTCTGGAACAGGGCGAGGGTGTCGCTGGCCTGCGTCACGGCGCTGACTTTGACGTATGAGTCGGTGTACTTCTTGGCGTCTTCCAGAGGGCACAGCACCAGAGATGCGGCTCCGTCGGAGATCGGGGCGCAGTCGAACATGCCGAGAGGCGATGCGACGGGCCCGGACCTGAGGACGGTGTCGAGCGTGATCGCTTTCCTGAACTGCGCGTTGGGGTTCAGGGCGCCGTGGTAGTGGCTGTTGACAGCGAAAGAAGCGATCTCCTCCCTTGTTGCGATGCCGTCGTGGATCATGCGCTGGGCGATCATCCCGTGGAGGCCCGCGAAGGTCACTCCCATCCCGGCCTCCCACTCCGCATCCGCGGTGGCGTCCAGGACCGAGTTGATGGAAACGTCGTCCATGTCGGTCATCTTCTCGGCTCCTCCGACCAGCACGATGTCGTGCATGCCGGAAGCGACGGCCATGACGGCCTGCCTGAATGCGACCCCTCCGGACGCTCCTCCGGCCTCGACCCTCACGGCGGGCAGGTGGTTGGTGGCCATTCCGGAATAGTCCGCGATGAGGGCGTCGATGTGCTTCTGGTTGATGAAGCGCCCTGCGGACATGTTCCCTATGAATATCCCGTCGATCTCGTTCCCTGCGAGCCCGGCGTCTCCCATGGCCTTTATCCCGGCCTCGATGCCGATCTCCCTGAACGATTTGTTCCAGAGCTCGCCGAACTTGGTGACTCCGGCCCCTATGATTGCCACATCCCTCATCGTATCACTCCGGCATGACGATCTTTCCCTTGAACTTGGCATAGATGCCGTAGTCCAGGTAGATCGGGTTCTCCATGATCTTCTCGAGAACGGGGGCGTTCTCCCTCCTGTAGTTCTTGATCTCGTCGGTGACGGTGATGTCGAAGGCATCGCTTCCCGCACCGGACCCGTAGGACGTGACGAAGATCCTGTCTCCCGCCTCGGCGTGGTCAAGGACGTTGGCCAGGCCCAGGGGGACGGCTCCGCTGTACGTGTTCCCGATGTTGGGCGTCAGCAGGCCATACTCGATCTGCTCGGGAGTGAAGCCGAGCTGTGCGGCGACCCTGCTGGGGAACTTCCCGTTGGGCTGGTGGAACACCGCGTACTTGTAATCGGAAGGCTGGGTGCCCATGGCCTCCATCATCATCTTGGCGGCCGAGGTTATGTGCCTGAAGTAGGCCGGCTCGCCGGTGAACCTCCCTCCGTGCAGGGGGTAGGGCTGTCCCTCCCTCCTCCAGAAGTCGGGGGTGTCGGTGGTGAAGCTGAGCGTCTTGTTGATCCTGGCGATGATCTTCTCGGATCCAATCAGGTAGGCGGCGCCTCCTGCGGATGCGGAGTACTCGAGGGCGTCCCCGGGGGCTCCCTGAGATGTGTCCGCTCCGATGGCCACTCCGTACTTGACCATTCCGGACCCGACCAGTCCCATGCATGCCTGGATGCCTGCGGTCCCTGCCTTGCATGCGAACTCCATGTCCGCTGCGGTCATCGCAGGGGTCGCCTCGATGGCCTCGGCGACGATGGTGGAAGTGGGCTTCACCGCATAGGGGTGGGACTCGGATCCGACGTAGATCGCACCGATGTCCTTGGGGTCCACTTCGGGGACCCTTGCCATCATGTACCTGGCCGCCTCGGTGGCGATAGTGACGACATCCTCGTCCGGCGAGGGGACGGACTTCTGATAGATCATCAGGCCTTTCCCCATAGATTTCCCATCCACTCCCCAGATCCTCCCGATCTCCTCGGGCTTGATCCTGTACCTGGGGATGTAACCTCCGTAACTTACGATTCCAACATCCATCATATCCCCTCCTTGAGGGACTTCATCCTGGCGATCATCTCGTCCACGTCCAGCTCGGTGGTCACCAGGGGGATCCCTTCGAGGCTCGCCAGCTTGACAGCCAGCGGGTCCGTCTTCTCGGGCTTCAGGTAGACCACCATCCCGGGCGTGAGCGGATGCGCCCTGACGGCGATCATGGGCGAGCGGCCGAAGTGGACGTTCGTGAAGATGAGCGCCCTCTCGGTGTTCGACCCGTAGATCTTGAGATAATCCTCCGAGCCCAGAGACAGGATGGCCTTCACGGAGTCCACTATCGTGTATCCGAAAATGGATTTCGAGATGACCCTGTCCGGGTTCAGGTTCTTTCCGGAGATGGCCGATATGAAATCCTCCACGCCGACCCCGCCGGGGAACTCGTCCATGGATATGATGCAATCCAGCTTGAATTTGGGATTGTACCTGGATATCACGGGCGAGCCTTTCTGCATGTCGAGCTCTATGAATGCGTCGACCATCTTCTTGACCACGTTGACGCCGGGGGACTTGCGCCTGCCGGACTCGTAGTCGCTGACGACCGAGTGGGAAACGCCCATCGCGTCGGCCAGCTGATGCTGGGACAGGCCGAACTCCTCCCTCCATTTCCTGATGGTCTTGCCGGGGTCGGGCGAGATGGCGATCTCGCCGGCGATCCGCTGCTTGAACTCGTCAACCATTGGACAAGGCAATCTTCCGTCGCTATATAAGAATGTCGAATGGCGCCATCGTCAATCGACGGAATCTAAGATTCGGCGATGGGTCAGTCCAGCTCCTTCCTGAGGACATCCCTTACCGTTCTGAGGACCTTGAGCCTGCCGTACTTCTTGTCCTCGGACTCCACCACGATCCAAGGCGCGTTGGGCATGTTGGTGGAGGCGATCATCGCATCGATGTAATCGGAGTACGTGTCCCACTTCTCCCTGTTGCGCCAGTCCTCGTCGGTAATCTTCCAGTTCTTGGAGGGGTCCTCCTGCCTCGACTTGAACCTGGCCAGCTGCTCCTCGGGGCTGACCTCCATCCAGAACTTGATGACTATCGCTCCGGACTCTATGAGCATGCCCTCGAACCCTCTGATCTCTGACGCGGACCTGCCGTACTCCTCGGGGGTGCAGAACCCCTCGATGGGCTCCACCATCATCCTGCCGTACCAGGACCTGTCGAATATGGAGATGTGGCCGGCTTCGGGCATCATGCAGGCAAACCTCCAGAGGTAGGAATGGACCTTCTCGTCCCCCACGGGGGCGGCGACTGGATGGACGGTGTACCCGCGGGGGTTCAGGGCCCTGGTCAGGCGCTTGATGCTGCCTCCCTTCCCGGCGGCGTCCCATCCCTCGAACACGATGACCATGGACCTTCCGTTCTCGGCGAGCCTGCTCTGGAGAGCGGACACCTCCGTGGACAGCTTCTCCAGCTCGGAGGAGTATCCCTTCGCCTTCAATGTCAGGTCCGCGGATTCGCGGGGGTTGGGATAGCGGGCGTCCACAGACCTCGTTTCAGGCTTCATCGGATGGTCGAGCCTGTGGGTGACCCTCTCCAGGAACGTGTTGCAGACCATGGCGCAGGTGTGCTCCAGGTCCCCGACCTCGATTATGTCCCATGGCGCCGACGGCGTGTTGGTGGCTGCGATCATGGGCATGACGACCTTGTCCCTCCATTTCTTGGGGTCGATGTGGTCGTCTGTCAGGAAAGTGCCGTCCGCCTTGCGGCCGGCGCCGATGCTCTTGGCGACGCTCTCGATGTGGTCGTCGTCCACGTTGAGGAATATCTTGATGACTATCGTCCCGGTGCTGGCGAGGTACCTCTCGAACCCTCTGGTGATGGCCTCGGACCTGTCGCTCCTCTCCCCTTTGGAGACCATCAGGGAGTACCACGACCTGTCGTAGATGGCGATCTGGCCGTCCGCGGGCTCGTGGGACATGTACTTCATCAGGACGTCCGGGGACGACATGGCCTCGGGGATGAAGTGGCTGTATGTCAGGCCCCTGGGGTCCATCAGGTTCATGAACGTGTTGATCACGCGGCCCATGATCCTCCCGCTGCGGCCTTCGAAGATGACCATGACGCGCTTCTTCTCGTCCACGATCCTGCGCTGCAGGGATACCATCGACTCTGCCATCTCTTCGGGTACCGGTGATGCCATGAAGTACCGTATCGTCCGCATATTATTATACAGATTCCGCCAGTCGAGGTCTGAATGCTCGGAAAGATAGTCGACATCGTGACGGAATCGGGAAGGGCCGTCGGGTCTGCGGACGGCTTCTCGGTCCAGGAGAAGGGGTCCAGGGAGAACGTGGTCACCTCCATGGACATAGAGAACGAGAGGTTCCTGAGGGAGAGGCTCACATCGCTGGTCCCCGGCTCGTCGTTCATGGGCGAGGAAGGGGACGACAACCCTCTCCTCGACGAAGGGTACACATGGATCGTGGACCCGATAGACGGGACCATGAACTTCTCCAGGGGGATTCCGGAGGTCGGGATATCAGTCGCGCTGTTCAGGGACGGGGAGCCTTGGATCGGGGTTGTGCACAATCCGTTCACCGGCAGGATGTACTCCTCCGAGATCGGGAAGGGCGCCTGGATGAACGGCATCCCCATGAAGGTGTCCGACAGGCCCTTGGAGGACTGCATCCTCAGCACCGCCTGGTGCTGCTACGGCAAGGAGCTGGCGCCGCCGGTCTTCCGCGTGAGCGAGCGCCTGTACCCGGCTATCAACGACATCAGGAGGATCGGCACCGCCGCGGTGGAGCTGTCAATGCTCGCCCAGGGCGCCGTCGACCTGTACTTCGAGATAAGGCTGTCTCCTTGGGACCATGCCGCCGCGCTGACATGCGTCAAGGCTGCCGGAGGATGCTTCACCGGGATAGACTCCGATGTCCGCTTCGACAGACCGTCTCCGGTGCTCGCAGCCAACAACCAGGACAACCTCGATGCCCTGCACGGTATCGTGGCGGACGAGTTCGGCGGGAAGACCCCCTACCGACTCCGTTATAGCTTCCGATGTCCTGCGACCGTAGACCCTGGTAGGCGAGCACTGTTTAAGACGCTGTCAGGAGATTCCCTGTCCATGACCGGAAAGGAAGGATCCTGCGGATGCGGGAACAGGAAGTTCGGAGAGATGTGCGACGGCATGGGAGGTTTCGCTCCAGACACCCTCAAGGCCATAAACGAGCTCGATCCCGGGTTCATAGACACCCTGCACATGATGGACAGGGTCATGACCGAGGACGGGGCGCTGGGGAAGAAGGAGAAGAGGCTCATAGCGCTCGCTTGCGTAGCGGTCAGGATGTGCGACGACTGCGTCTACGCCCAGGCGAAGGTGGCGAAGAACTACGGCGCCACCAAGGAGGAGATCCTGGAGGCCATGAAGGTGGCCGTCCTCATCGGAGGGGTCCCTTGCTGGTCGGTGGCCAAGAAGGGCATAGCAAGGCTGTTCTCGGAATGGGACGATTGAGCTCAGCCTTCGGAGCCGCGGCGCCCGGCGTTCTTGTCGACCAGGAGCATGACCGCCACCGCGGCCAGAGTGCCTATCATCGCTCCGGCCAGGACGTCCGTGGGCCAATGGACGCACAGGTACATCCTCGATATGCCGACGAAGCAGGCGTAGATTATCAGGGGGATCCCGATCCTCCTGTCTATCAGGAGCACCGATATCGCGCCGGCGAATGCGGATGCGGTGTGCCCGGAAGGGAACGACCATGAGGTCGGAGCAGTTCCTATCACATCGAGGTCCATGGCGTCGAAAGGCCTCTCGCGGCATACGATCGGCTTCAGGGCCACGTCTGCGATGGCGTAGGCCACCAGGACGGCGAAGACGATCTTCGCCCCGTTCTTCAGGTTCTTTGTCCACCAGCTCAGGACGATCCCTATGGCGAACCAAACGATCCCTGAAGTCGCCGACAGCGATACCGCTGCCATTGCCGGGTCCAGGATGCTTCCGTGGAGGGATTCGAACCACAGGAGGATGTCCGCTTCGCTCATCTCTGAACCACGGAACAGGGAGAATCCATTTTAGGCTTTAGGCGACAGAAACGATCGTCAGACGTCGTCTGCGCTAGTCTCATATATGCGCTGGCCATCGTTCATATTATGAAGTCCGCTCTGTTGGTCCTGCCTCTTATCGCAGGGGTCATGTGGGGTGCCGCAGGCATATTCGTGCGCACCCTGAGCGGATCCGGCATGAGCGACATCACGATCGTCTTCACTCGCGTGCTGTTCGGCGTAATCGTGATGGCCCTGATCATAGCCTCGTCCGGGAAGGACTTCAAGGTGTCCCGCAAGGACATCCCTCTGATGATAATCTGCGGTCTGTCCATGACAGCGGTCAACTTCACTTACACGATCGCCGCCAACAACGTCTCCCTGTCCCTGGCGGCTGTCCTGTTATCGCTGGCGCCGGTCTTCATGCTGATAATGGCCCGTGTGGCCTTCGGGGAGAGGTTCACCTCGAAGAAGATGGTCGGGATGTGCGCCGCTGTCGTCGGGTGCCTGCTGGTCAGCGGGTTCCTGGAGGAGGACCAGACAGTGTCCACCATCGGGGTGCTGGCGGGGGTCATGTCGGGGTTCTTCTACGCGTTCTACGGGATAGTGACCAAGAAGGCGTCGGCCGAGGGGTACACCGTCTACAAGGTGCTCTTCTACTGCATGCTGGTGTCCTGCATCGTCCTGTTCCCGGTATCCGACCTGGGATCTATATCGTCTTTCGGTTCGGACAACTGGTGGGGATGGCCGTTCATGTTCGTCCATGCGATGGTCGCGACGGTGCTGCCCTTCCTGCTGTACAACATCGCCATCGCCCGCACGGAAGCCGGTGCTGTCGCCATCCTCGCGGCATGCGGGGAGCCGATGTCCGCGGCGGTGTTCGGGCTCCTGGTGTTCGACGAGGTCCCGACCGCCCTGATGCTGGTGGGAATGGCGGTGGTCCTGGTGTCCATCGTCGTGATGTGCTCGCAGCATAAGCCCCATGGCAGGAAGCACGTCCAGTGAGTTTCGTTGGAAAAACAAGGGAAATGAGGGGCCGGAGCCCCTGTTTCACGGGATCAGTTCCCGTTGTTGACCTTCTCCATCAGTCCTTGGGACCTCTGGATGGCGTCGGCGGACATCTTCAGGTCGTTCTCGATCTGGTAGTCCGTGTGCTGGTCCATGCAGTCCACGGATGCGATCAGGATACCCTCGTCGGTCGCGGTGAACCTGACGACGATGGGGGTGTTCTTGGTCACGTCCATGGGGAGCTCCATCATGAACTCTCCGACAGGGGCTCCGTCGATGACGTCGGTCTTCCTGCCTTCCTCGTTGTTGCTGGCGGCGTCCTCGTAGATCTCCACCTTGATGGTCGACTGGCCGTCGTCCACGGGGTAGTAGGTCTTGACGGACTCGATGGGCAGGACCTCGTTCCTGTAGATGATGTTGGAGATCATCTCGGTCCCGTCCTCGTACATGGCCTTGATGCCGAAGGTCTTGCTCAGGACGTTGTGGACCTGGAGCGCGCCCTCGGGGAGCACTGCGGGAGCGCCTTCGACGGTCTCGCCGTCCACGGGCATGTCCATGGGGGCGACGGCGTTGGACTTGGAGAACAGGGCCGCGCCCTTGGCGACGGACTGGTCGGGGTCGAACACCTTGATGTTGGCGTCGGGGAACCTGGCTGCGATGGCGTTCTTGACCTGGGGCATCCTGGAGGATCCTCCGACGAGGATGACCTCGTCGATGTCGGCCATGGTGAAGTCCTTGGAGGCCAGGACCTTGTCCATCAGCTCGATGGTGGTCTGCATGAGGCTGGCGGAAGCGGCCTCGAACTCGTCCCTGGTGACTGTGAAGACGACCTTCTGTCCGTCGACGGACAGAGTGCCCTTTGTGGTCTCCGCGGTGGAGAGCCTCTTCTTGATGGTCTCGGAGTCGTTGACCAGGGTCTGCTGGATCTCCTCGTTCTCGTCCAGGGTCTCGATGTCGATGCCTGTCTCCTCGCTGACCTTCTCCTTTATGATCTTGGAGATGACGGCGTCCCAGTCCTTTCCTCCCAGGAGCCTCTCTCCGTCGGTGGCGACTGCGGTGAACGAAGGCCCGTCGATCTCGAGGACGGTCACATCGAAGGTTCCTCCTCCGAGGTCGTAGACCATGACCCTCTTCTTCCCGTCGGCTGCGTTGCCGAACCCGAACGAGATGGCGGCGGCGGTGGGCTCGTTGATGACGGTGACGTCCTCCAGGCCGGCGATGGTCCCTGCGGTCTTGGTGGCGTCCCTCTCGTTCTGCCCGAAGTACGCGGGGCATGTGATGACAGCTTTCTTGACGTCGCATCCGTGGTTGTCGTTGAAGTCGTTGATCATCTTCCTGAGGATGACCGCGGACAGCATGATGGGGTTGTAGCTCTCGCCGTCGATGTCGACGGTGTAGTCGGTCCCCATCTGCCTTTTGATGGCGGTGATGACCCTCTCGGGAGGGTACAGGGTGGCCATTTCCTTGGCCGGCGATCCGACGATGATGTCTCCGCTCTCGTTGAAGAGGATGACCGATGGCGTTGTGTCTTCCTGCTCGAAGTTCTTCTCAACGACCGGGTCCCCATCCTCGTCGATATAGGCAAGGCACGAGTAGGTCGTGCCCAGGTCGATACCGATGCAATAATCTGTCATTCTTCTTCCTCCTGGATGCTTTGTTCTTTTCCTTTCGCCGCAACGTCGTCGGCTGTCTCCGAAACCGTTTCGGAAGCTGTTTCGGCGGGGGCCAGCTTGGGGTCGAACTTGTAGACGTCGACCTTCTCCTTCAGGAGGACCCGGTCGCCCATCTTGTATCCGTCCGTGAGCCTAGCGGCCACTTTCCCGTCCTTCTCGATTTCGCCCGTCGGCACCACGCCGACGATGCGCTGATGAAGCGTGTTCAGTTTCTCGTAGGGGAACGCACCGATCTGCACCCCTGCGTCGGACAGGATGTTCTCCATGTCCACGGTGTATGCCTCGAAGCTGGAGAGCACCGTCTCCGGGCTCATCGTCGGCAGCTTCGCCTTCATGTCGTTGCAGAGCTTGAAGAAGTCCTCTCTCATCGCCGAGATGGCCTCCATCGCTCTGACCAGGACCTTGTCAGCCGTTTCGCCGTTGCGTTTCTCGATTGACGCTGTGACGGATTTAAACTGTTCCCTGGTCGTCATATAGGCGGACATGTCCGGCATGGGCGGAGCCTGAGGGGGCTCGGCCGCCTTCATGTCCTCCAGCAGGTACCTTATCCTGAGCAGCTCGGTCTCCAGGTCCTTGATGGCGGACATGGTGACCTCCTCGCCGGGGGCTTCCTGGGGCTCTTCCGTCTCGACGGTCCCGTCGATGAGGATCTCGCCGTCCTCGGCCTCCTCTTCGACGCATTCTTCCTCTTCCTGCTCCTCCTCCGGGTGGCCAAGCACCTGGAATCCGTCCTTGAGGAACTTCTTCAGCTTGTTCTCTTCTGTCATCAGTAGTCCTCCAGGTTGAGAAGCCATATGAACGGGTCCTCCACCCTCGACGGAGTCACCGCCCTGGGCAGGGAGCTCTGCGTGGGGTTGCATCCCAGCGCGGAGAACGCGAAGAACCTGTGCTTCTCGAATCCGTTGACGGTCTGCAGGAAGTTCTCGCCGATGCACCTGCGGATGTACTCCTCCAGCTCGGCGTCGATCTGGTCGGAGTTCTCCTTGTCGTACCCTCCGTGCTCCCTCGGGATCTTCAGCGCGGAGCCGGGGCTGAAGAGGACCTTGTCCTCCTCCGAGTCCTCGGCCTCCTTGAACAGCACGTCGCTCTTGGTCAGGCAGACGGCTATCGGTATGGCGATCTTGTCGCGGGGGCGCATCTTTCCGGAGGCCCTTATGGCCTGGCAGACGTTGTTCAGCATGTCGGACTCGTCCGGGCCCACGCCGGGCTTCCCGTCGATGTTGATGCGCTGGTTGATGTACCTGTTCTGCAGCGGGTCCACGAGGTAGACGAGGCCGGCTGCCTTGGATATGAAGCTGTTGATCCTCAGGTCGAGGATCTTCTCCAGGGACGTCAGATCCTCTCCCGCGGTGTCGAAGAACGCGAAGGTGAAGACCTTGGGCTTGTCCTGGTCGAAGAGCCTCAGGTAATAGATCAGCGGCTCTCTGTTCGAGCCTTCCGACTCGAAGGACTGCGTGGAGGGGAGCTTGCGCTTCTCTTCGAACAGCCTGTGGTAGTAGATCTCGCGGTACTTCAGGGTGGTGCTGTCCGTCGCCGGGCTCAGGACCCCGTTCAGCTCGGGAGATATGGTGTTCTTGAGCTGGTCGATGAGGACCGCGATGTAGTGGCTCTTCCCGACCCCTTTGGGACCGAGGATGACGAAGATCCTGTTCCCGTCCTCTTCCGCTCCTGTAGGGATGGGGTTATGGCACCTGGGGCATATCCTGGTGTACACCGGGCGCTTGCAGACGTCGCACTCCTGGCGGCCGCTGCGTATGATGTGGCGCTCGGCTATGACGGGATTGTCCATGCTCCTGTCCAGGAAGGACGTCTTCTCCGGGTCGATCTCGTTCTGGCCGTCCCTGGAAACGTACTTCGCGAGCTCCGCGTTGCGGGTGCTGACGACGGTGGCGGTGAAGCTCCTGGCGCAGGACTGGCCCGTGCACACGTAATGGACATTGCCCAGGTCCACGGTCGAGAAGCAGTACGGGCAGATGTACTCCCCGTTGCCTGCAGATGATTCCTTCTGTTTCCTTGCCGTCTCAATCCCTCCTTCCGTAGAGCGGGTGCACGAACCTGAACAGGTTGTAGTTGCTGTCGTTGACGAAGAACAGCCTCATCTTCTCGATGTCCGTCTTCTTGCATGCGATGTTGAGCGATGCCTTCCCCTGGATGAGGCTCACGGGGCCGTTGGACTTGAACACGGTCTCCCCGTCGGTCTTCTTCAGGGGGATCCCCTCCATGACCTGGACCCCGACGATCTGCGGGATCTGGGCCACGTCGGCATCCGTCTGGAAGTCCAGGCGGACGCCGGTCTTCTCAGCCTTGACGGTGTACTTGACCTTCTTCGCGTTGGCGGAGTAGACCTCGAAGGCCACCCCCCTGGAGTTGACCTCTATGCCCTCCACGTTGTAGACGGCGTAGGCGATGAAGCACCTCTTTGGCTGCTGCCCCATGCTGATCCTGATCTGGCGGTCCTTCAGGTACTGCTCGCGCTTGACGGTGTGGACCTCTGCGGTGGAGTCCATCAGGCTCTTGACGCTGTCGTTGGACACCACGATCTTCGCGGATGTGGCGCCATCGGGCCAGACCATGGTTATGACGCAGTCCTTTCCGCTGAGCACGTGCTCGATGTCGCGGAAGGGCTTGGCGTTGGACACCATGATCTCCTTCCCCCTGACGGCCAGCTTGCCCATCGGGGTGATGGGGTAGATGTACTCTATGGCGCCGTCCGGCAGGCTGAAGGTCACTCCGCCCTCGTACTTCTCTATGACGTCCACGGGCTTCATCCAGGCGTTGACATCGTCCATGCTCAGGCTGTTGCCTCCGAGGGGGATCCTCTTGCTTGTGTGGTAGAGGACGGCGTCCTGGTC
Organism: Bacteroidaceae bacterium; assembly: GCA_963656905.1. Taxonomy (GTDB): domain Archaea; phylum Thermoplasmatota; class Thermoplasmata; order Methanomassiliicoccales; family Methanomethylophilaceae; genus Methanoprimaticola. The sequence goes on from CAVKKO010000014.1 coordinate 12,227, forward strand.
GGTGTTCCACTTCGCGCTGTAGGATCCGTCCTTGTCGTTCCTCTTTATCTCGATGTTGTTGACCGGCTTGGGGGCCACATGGGCCTCCACGACTTGCTCGACGGGGTCGGACCTGACGATCTGGTTGCCCATCTTGTATTCGGCCACGAATGTGTATCTGTACTCCGCTCCGCCGGGGACGTAGTCGTCGTAGACCTCCTGGTCGTTCAGGCCCAGCTCGATGTGGCTGGAGTTCTTGGAGGTCGTGGACCTCCATGCGCGGACCCTGTAGGCTCCGCGGGGCTTCTTGTAGATGATCCTGAACACTCCGGGCTTCTCCTCGATGGAGATGTCCGAGACCTTGGCGCTGACGAATATGGGCCCGAAGGAGAAGTTCTCCCTCGACAGCACTCCGAAGCGCTTGGTATGGACCGCGTAGAAGTACTCGATCCCGGAGTCCATGCTCCTGTCGACGTACTCGCTGGTGGTGGCAGGGACCTCGGCCAAGGGCTTGGCCTCGTCGGTGACGATGGGCAGGTCCCCTCTGCTCCTGTATATGCAGTATGTGGTGTTGGCCGGTTCGGCATACTCTCCGAACTTGATGCACGTGCAGTCCTTGTCGACGAACACGAACGATTCGCTGGGCCCCAGCGGCGGGTCCTCCTTGAGCTTCGACTTGGCGACGGGATGGTCGCGGCACAGCTCCACGGCTGCAACGTACATCCCCATGCGGGAGACCTTGTTGGACTCCACTTTGGCCCTGGAGCAGTACTGGTCCGCCAGGTTGAACTTGGAGACGCTCTCGCTGTACCTCTGCGAGAGGGCCGAGTCCTCTCCGACGGCGTCGGGGTATTTGGCCATCAGCTCCTCGGTCATGGTCTTGACTCCGAAGTGCATCTTCTTGTCGGAGGCGTCCATGATCATCTTGCGCCTGGAGTTCAGGTCCTCAGTCGCCACGGCCAGGTCCTTCTCCATCATGTTGATGCCGTTGTAGCCGGGGCTGATGTCCTTGAGCATGGACAGCGACCTGGCGGCCGCGGAGACCTTCCCTTTGCCCAGGTACTGGCGGAACTCGAGGCTGTACCTCGAGGCCTTGCTCTCTGCGTCCTTGAAGTTGAGGCCGCACTTGACGCAGATCGAGTTCGAGGCATCCTGGGCGGTGTTGCACTTGGGGCACACGGTGTTGAACTTCTTCCCGCATGCCGGGCAGAACATCGTGGTCGGGCCCCTTTCGACCATGCCGCCGCAGTGGGGGCATCTGGACATGGTGCTCTCCGACCTGGAGAAGTTGGCAGGGATCTTCTTCTTGAAGCAGAACGTCTCGAGGATGTACAGGCAAAGGTCGTAGTCCAGTCCCTTCTCCATGTGGGCTTTGACCAGGTCGTCGATGTACTTCCTGGTGAACTGCCTGGAGTACTCTTCGGCCATGGTCTCGGTGACCGGCGCCATGGCCTGCTGGCATCTGCCGTACATGGACAGCGTGGCCAGGTCGGAGTCCTTGTCCAGGCAGAGCTTGATCGCCCTAAGGGTCTGGATGTAGGAGTCCTGGGCCGGGAGCGTTCCCGGGCGGATGTTGTTGACCCTCTTCTCGCAGAGGTCGAAGGCGTTGCGGATCTGGGTCGGGCTGCTGCCGTCCGTGACGCGTGCGACGTTGATCTCCAGGTTGGGGTCGTCTATCAGGGCGTTAAGCACCTCGACGACCGTGAAGCAGTCGACTCCCTGCATCCCTTTGAACGCGTTCTCCACGTTGGTGGTGATGGCAGGCAGCTTCGGGAGGCTCTCCTTCAGGCCCAGCAGGGTGACTATGTCCTTCTCGGTAACGTCCTTCCAGTGGATCTGCTTGAGGAAGTTCGTGACGGTGCCTTTGAAGACCAGGAGCGAGCCGTCGGTGAGGACGACGCAGTCGGTCTTCAGCTTCTGCCCCTTGCTGACGAGCAGGGCTTTCCCGTCCACGAACTCCTTCTTCTTGAGCATCGGGTCGGACATGATCTCCTTTATCTCGGGGACCATGGCGACCAGTTTCTGGACCTTGAACCTCTGCTGCGTGTCGTTCTGCTTGTTGTTGCTGTCGTTGGTCCATTTGGTCTCGTTCTCGGAGATCCTCTTCTGGATGGCAGCGTCTGTGTACTTCGCCTCGTTGAGGGGGTTCAGCCCCAGGAGCTGGCAGAAGTTCGGTCTGGTTCCCATGTGCGGTCCCCGGATCAGTCCTTGGCGATTATGCCCATCTCTCCGGAGGAGATGGCGGTGGCGATGGTGCCGAAGGTCTCTCCCATCCTGTCGATGGTGGTGTAGAGGGCTCCCTGCTCCACGGTGGCGATCTGCCTGAGGAAGGAGGTGTCCGCCTCCCCGAACCCGACCGCGATGATCTTGATGTTGTCGGAGCGGCAGCTCATGGCCTGCTCGACGGCCTTGTCCTTCTTGCCCCAGATTCCGTCGGTGAGGACCACGGCGATGCCGACTCCCGGCCTTCCGCCGAGGATCATATGGGCGGTGTCCAGCGGGCTGGCGTCGGTTCCCCTTCCGACCATCTTGACCTTCAGGTCTTCGATGGAGTCGAGGATGACGCGCGGGTCGTTGGTGAGCTCCTGGACGACCTTGATCTTGTCTCCGAATCCGATGAGCGAGAAATAGGTGTTTTCGCTCTCGAGGGCAGACACGAAGTCGCGGATGGACTGCTTGGCGGCGTCGATGGGCAGGACCTCTCCGGCCGGGCCCATCTCCATGCTCCTGGACAGGTCCACGCAGATGGCGATGTTCTTCAGGATGTCGCTGTCCCCGCGGTTCTCGCTGGGGCTTCCGCCCATCCAGCTGACGTCCTCGGGCACGGGCTCGGCCACGACCTGCAGGGGCTCCCCGTCCTGGTAGGCGGTGATGTTGACCACTCCGTTCTCGTCGTAGTTGTACTCGATGTCGACTACGACTCCCTGGCCCCTGTTGTAGAATCCGCTGATGACGACCTTGGCCAGGATGTTGTTGTCCAAGGGGACCCTGGACTCTCCCTGCAGGGTGTAGACCTCGATCTTGTCGGTCATGTTGCCCTGCTTAATCTGGAACTGCTTGCGGAAGGTGGCGGGGACCTTGGAGTTCCTCTTGATCATGGTCTCGTTGACGTACCTCCTCCCGTCCTGGCTGACGGAGAGGGCTCCCAGGCTGTGGGCGGTGACGTCAGCGATCTGCATGGCCCTGAGGCCGGTGGAGTTGCTGCAGTAGAGCTCGGCTGTGATCGCCGCGCCCTTGGCGACGGCCAGGTCGGTGTCGCTGTGGGCGATGACCTCCCTCCCGGTCATGTCCTTGAGGAATCTGGCGACGCCGGGCATCCTGGTGGACCCTCCGACCAGGAGGATCTCGTCGATGTCGGTCCAGGACATATCGAGGTCGCCGATGAGGTTCATGCAGACGTCCTTCGTCGCAGCGAGGAGGTGCTCGGTCATGGACTCGAACTCCGCCCTTGTGAGGGTGTATTTGGCGCTGAATCCCTCGTAGTTGAGGCTGATTGTGACGTTCTCGGCCACGGACAGAGTCTTCTTGTACCCCTCCGCGGCAACGATGAGCTCGTTCTTGGTGGCCAGGTCGTCCCTCGGGTCCACGTCGAACTCGTCGATGAACTGGTCGCAGACGTACTTGACGATGGCAGCGTCCCAGTCCTTCCCTCCGAGGATATGGTTGCCCTCGGTCCCGATGACGGTGATGTTCCCCTTGGCGATCCTGACTATGGTCACATCGAATGTGCCTCCTCCGAGGTCGTAGACCATGACCGTCTTGTCGCTGGAGTGCTTGTACCCGTAGGAGATGGCGGCCGCGGTGGGCTCGTTGATGATCTTGGGGACCTTGACCCCGCAGGCCTCTCCGGCGCGGATGGTGGCGGTCCTCTGGAAGTCGTTGAAGTAAGCGGGGACCGTGATCACGGCATCGGTGATCTTCTCGCCGGTGGCCTTCTCGGCGTCCTCGATGAGATGCTTGAGGAGCATCGTGCTGAGCTCTTCGGATGTGTAGTCCTTGCCGTTGAAGCTCACGGCGACGGATCCGTCGCCCATGTTCCTCTTGAAAGCTGCCGCGTTGATCCCGGCGCCGTTGGCCTGCATGTCCTTGGCGTCCTCTCCGACCAGAATGTCGCCGTCATCCAGGAAGCAGATGACGGACGGTGTGATCTCCTTGCCGAAGGAGTTCTTGATCATTACGGGCTTGCTTGTCTTGGTGTCATATCTAGCTACTGCAGAGTACGTTGTTCCGAGGTCAATTCCAACCTTCATGTCCCATCGGATTTCGTAATAGCATGTTGATATTTTAAGATTGATACGGCACGTTCGCGGGCGCTACGAAATCCGTATTCGAGAGGTTCCGACGGGGTCGGAACAGCTCTTCCGAAAACGGATCCTGCGGATTCCGCAGTCACTCTTCGGGGCCCTCGGAGACGTGCTCCAACGCCATTTCCAGGACGATCCTCACATGTTCGTCGCAGAGGCTGTAGAAGACGGAGCGGCCTTCTTTCCTGCTCCTGACGAGGTGCGCATCCTTGAGCAGCCTGAGCTGGTGGGACACGGCGGACATGCTCATGTCCAGAGCTTCGCTGATGTCGCAGACGCACAGCTCTCCGGCATCGAGCGCGAGCAGTATGCGGACCCTGGTGGGGTCGCTGAACAGTTTGAAGAAATCGGAAAGGTCTTCGACCATGGGCGGCTCCGGCATGAAGCGCCTGGCTGATTGGACCGCATCGGAATGGACCTCGTGCGCCTCGCAGACGCATTCATCCTTTCTCATAGGGCAGCCTTCCTCGTGCGGATCAGCATGACTATCAGAACGGCTATGACTGCCACTGCGACCACCCCTGCCACCAGGCCGATGGTCGAGACCATGTCAGGGAACATAGGGATGAGCATTGACAGGACGATGAGGATAGCAGCGAGGATGACTGCGGCGGTCACTAACGGCCCTTTCATGAGCACTGTCATGCGCTGCAATCCTAAATATCTGCCCCTGGCCTGTTCACCAGCTGTCCTCTTCGTCTCTCTCGCCCCGGAACAGGGGGCACATGTGCCTGTATGTGCACCAGTTGCAAAGGGGGCTCTCCCTGGGCGACCAGTCCTTGCAGGACTCGATGTCTCTGATCAGGTCAACCACATGCCTCTCGCACCTTTCCAGGTCGGACGTGGTCCTCTCGGACACCACGTCCTCTCCGAACTTCAGCATATGCCAGATCATCCTGACCTTGGAGCCCATCCCGTACCTGCGCTTCACCCAGAGGGCGTACATAGCGAGCTGGCGGTCGTTGTCAGCGTCCCATTGGGTCTTCATCCTGGAGGACGTTTTGTAGTCGCAGACGCAGTACGCCCCGTCGGCATAGCCGAACTTGTCGATCTTGACAGAGTACGTGTTCCCGTCCGGGAGCTCCAGCTCCTCGTCCGTCTCGAGGCCGAATATCGTCATGCCGTCGAAGGGGGCGTTCGCCTCGTAGTAGCGGGCGATGCAGTCCTCTCCGATCTCCATCTGCTCGTCGTCGGTGTAGTCCGAGCTGTTGATCACGCATCCGGGGTCGAACTCGTTGAACCACCTGTCGTCGTAGAAGGCCAGCAGCTCCTCCAGAGAGTCCAGCTTGTCGTTCTGGAGGTCTGTGTAGAGCTTCTCCAGGGCCTCGTGGACCCTGGTCCCCATGAACGCCTCGATGGTCGTGTATGGAGATTCGATCTTCTCGTTGTACTTCAGGTTGTACGCGTATGGGCAGTTCTCGAACTGCGTGAGCCTTGTGTTGGAGTACTTGGTCATCCGATCTTCCTCACAGCGTTATCTCGATCCCTTCTGTCAGGGTCTTTATCGCGAGGGGCCTGGGCTTCTCGAACTTCGAGAACATGGAGATCCCTCCGATGTGCAGCATCCCTCCGGTGCACGCGACCCTGCCGTCCCTGTTCGGTATCACGCGGACCTTGCACTTCCTCGGGTTCACGAGGACGGTGTACCTACCGTCCTGGAGCACGGTGCAGCTGATGGATGACGTCCCCGTCAGAGTGGCCTTGGGGACCTTCGGGAGGCGGGGCGTGACTGCGAGGTCATCGATGCCCAGGGATTTCAGCTTCTCCCTGAGCCTCGAGATCTCCAGGTCCTGCGACTCTATGGTGTCCTTCAGAGACATGACCTCCGATTCCACGGAGAGTGTGCTCATGGTGTCCGACTTCCTGTTCAGGGCGTTGACCTGGACGCTCAGGCTGGAGTTCGTGTCGACGGCCTTCCTGAGGTCCCTGCGGAGGCTCTCGTTCTCGTTCTCAAGGCGGTCCACATCCGCCTTCAGCTGCCTTATCGTCATGGTCTGGCCCGAGTCTTTGGAGTCGGGGGCCGCGTCGACAGTCTCAGGAGCATCCGGTTCGGGCTGTTCGGGCAGGGGGATGTCGGTGTCTACGAAATTCGCAGAAGGCTCCGTTTCCGTGACGGGAGGGGCCTCGGATACGAAGATGCAGGGGAAGGCCTCCAGGCGATGGGTCACGACATTGGCCTGCACCATGCACTTCCATGTCTCTCCGGATGACACTTGCTGGAGGGCGTCGGGGGACAGCACGACGGGCATGCCTTCCAGGACGGCGGAGAGGACACCCGTATTCTCCGTGAAGGCCAGGTCTATCATGCTCTTCGTGTCTCTCTTGGGGCCCAGGTCCTTGATCCCCTCGTCCGTGGGCTTCTTCTTCTTGACCTTGCCGGGCGGGGTGTAGGGGCCCCTGCCCTTTCCACGGCCCTCATGCCTCATCGCAGACCGCCTCCCCGGTGACGAAGGATGCCATGCTCTCGGTCTCCGAGGGCCTGCGGCAGTCCGTCGATCTGAGGACGAACATCTCGTCCAGGACCAGGGTCCCGTCCCGGTTCCTTATGTCAGGGCACATGGCATCGTACATGGCGGCGAACACCACCTTCTTGCCCAATCCTACGGCGCAATCCGCCGAGGGGCGCATGTCCCTGTCCCCTGAGATTATGACCGCTGTATCATAGACGTCCTCATAGGCATGCGACACCACATCGACGCATAGCGAAGTGTCCACCTCCTTCTGCATGCACGTCCTCACGGTATTGTACTCAACTGCCATGGGCTTCTTCAAAACAAGATTATAGCCCGCCTTCCGCAGGCGGCGGTGCAGTCCGGACATCTGCCTGTTGTCCTTGGTCGGAACAGAATCGTAGACGTTGATGCCCACACATGTATTGCCTCTCGATAACAGACCTATCATCTCCGAGTAATCAAGGTACAGCCCGTGCTCCTTGTACTCCCTTATGCTCTCTTCCACATTGTTCAGATCGATGAAGAACTCGATGCGTTCCATTGTTCATTTCCTGCATGCAGAGCATGCACCGCCTAGTATGCGATGCAGGTATTTGTAATGTCGATTGTAATGTCAGTAATATGAGTAATGCTGGTAATGTCTGTAATTCGATGGAGGCCGGTATCAGGAGAGGGCCTCTTCGCGACCGCAGTGTCGGCATCCGGCGATCTGTCCCATCGGCACAGATATACGTCATAGGGGGATTGACCGTCCATGAAAGACCCGATGGAGCTCTGCCAAGAGGCTGTTGACATCTACCCCGAAAACCCCGCCGAGGCCTACAGGCTGTTCTCGGAAGCGGCGGCGCAGGGGTTCCCGAACGGCGTGTTCGGGATGGCCGAGCTCAAGGCTTCGGGGATAGGCACAGAGCAGGACCTGCCCGGGGCGCTGGAGCTATACAAGGTCGCGGCAGAGGCGGGCCATCCGCCCGCGATGTACAGGCTCGGAGTGGCCTATTCCGGAGTGCCCGGCATCCCGGAGGACCAGGAGGCATGCAGGCGCTGGTTCGAGAAGGCTGCCGAGGCAGGGCTGGCGGACGCGTACCCGGAGATCGCCGGGATATACCTGTACGGATACGGAGTCCCCCAGGATCCAGCGAAGGCGTTTTCGTGGTACAGGAAGGCCGCCGACCTGGGCGATCCCCTGTCGATGTTCAAGGTCGGGTACATGTGCTCCGAGGGAGTGGGCACCGAGAAGGACATGAAGGAGGCGGTCCGCATGTTCCGCATGGCCGCCGTCCAGGGCGTTCCGGAAGCCATGTTCAAGATGGCAGCCCTCGCCCGCGACGGAGAGGTGGAGGGCGGTCCGCAGGCGGCCGCCAGCTGGTTCCGCTCCGCTTCGGACCAGGGCTTCATGCCGGCGAAGTTCAACCTGGCGACGATGCTCTACGAAGGGCAGGGCGTCAGAGAGGACAAGGCGGAGGCGTTCAGGCTCTACTCGGAGGTCGCCGAGACCGGCGATCCCGACGCGCTGTTCATGGTCGGGAGGATGTGCCTCGAGGGCATCGGGACGGAGAAGGATCCGGAAAAGGGTTTCCAGTTCTTCGGGCGGGCCGCGGAAGCGGGCAACGAGATGGCCCTGGAGCTCATCCAGGACCTCCGCCGCCGTCAGAACGCTCAGATCATCCAGATCAAGGACGAGTGACGATCAGTCGTCCATGGGGACGAACTCGGACTTGGGCTCTCCGCAGACGGGGCAGCACCAGTCATCGGGCAGGTCGGCGAATTTGACGTCCTGCTTCTCGTCGTCGTAGATATAGCCGCAAGTGGGGCACCTGTACTTCATGCAGGTGCGACTTCGGACGGAGTATAAAATGGCATACGGCAGGAATTACGTGGAACACGGGCATCCTGCCGGAAGAAGGCCGTGAGGCCTGTTTGAGAGAAGGGTCCGCCGCCTGTCGGCGGCGGGGAGGATCACTCCTCCTTCTTCTCGCAGTCGCAGCAATCCTCGATCTCGGTGGTGCTCCCGCACTTGCCGCAGGCTCCGCAGCTGCAGCCGCAGCTGCATTTGCCCGCGCGCCTGTTCCTGTAGAGGACGTAGACGGCCGCGACGATCATCAGGACGATGACCAGACCGACGACAAGGTTGCCGTTCATGCTCAGCACTCCTCCTCGGCTCCCTTGAGCTGCCTGAAGGGGTCCTTCGCCCACAGGATATAGGCGAAGATGGCGATGACCACGATGGCCGCTATGGTGCTCGCGATCGGAGCTCCGTAGTCGTGCCCGTTGATCTCGTTCATTCCGCTGAAGCAACCGACGATTCCGTAGAAGACCAGCGCCACGCAGTAGGCGAGTATGCACTGGTATCCGACGGCGATCCCGGTGTCCTTCCAGGAACCGAGCTCCCTGTGCATCGCTCCGATGGCGGCGAAGCAGGGGGCGCAGATCAGGTTGAAGAACAGCAGGGACAGTCCTCCGGCATAGCTCAGCATGGTGCCGATGTTCTCCTGGTCTCCGATGAGCACTTCAAGCGTCGACACAAGGTTCTCCTTGGCGATGAGCCCGGTGATGGCGCCGACGGTGAGCTCCCAGTTGTCTCCGGTCTCGCTCCATCCGAGGGGCACGAAGATCCAGTGCAGGGCGCCTCCGATGGCGGCCAGGATGGAGTCTCCCATCTCATCCTCGGTGAGGTAGTTGAAGGATCCGTCGTAGTGGGACAGAAGCCATATCAGCACGGAGGCCAGCAGGATGATGGTTCCGGCCTTCTTCACGAAAGCCCATCCCCTGTCCAGGGTTCCCTTGATGATGTTGGCCGCTGAGGGGATGTGGTACGGAGGCAGCTCCATGATGAACGGGGTTGCAGGTCCGGAGAGGCTCTTGAACTTCTTCAGGATGACACCGGAGATGAGCACGCAGATCACTCCGACGATGTAGCAGAGCACGGCGATGAGCCCGTTTCCTCCGAAGACGTATGAGACCATCATGGAGATGATGGGCAGCTTGGCTCCGCAGGGGATGAATGTGACGGTCATGGCGGTGATCCTGCGGTCCCTCTCGGACTCGATGGTCCTTGAGGCCATGATCCCGGGGACTCCGCATCCGGTTCCCACGATGATGGGGATGAGGGACTTTCCGGAGAGCCCGAAGTGCCTGAAGACACGGTCCATGACGAAGGCGATCCTGGCCATGTACCCGATGTCCTCGAGGATGCACATCACAAGGAACAGGATGAGCATCTGGGGCAGGAATCCGATTACTGCTCCGACTCCTCCGACGATACCGTTCACGAGGAGGTCGGTCATGGCGTCGCTGACGCCCGCATCGGCGCACCACGACTCGAGGCCGCTCTGGATGGGGTCCTCGATGAACCCGTTCATCCAGTCGGTGCACCAGGTTCCGATACCGGTGATGCCGAAGGACTCGTCGTAGGTGGAGAATCCGATGACTCCGAGGAAGACGCATGCCAGCACTCCGATGAATATGGGGATTCCCCAGATCCTGGAGGTGACGATCCTGTCGATTCTGTCGGAGAGGGTCCCGTCCGCGCTTCTGGGGGCCTTCTTGACGGCTCCGGACACGATGGACGAGATCCTGTTGTAGCGTCCGTCGGCGATGATGGAATCGGCCTCGTCATCCTTGGCGGACTCGAGCTTCTTGACTGCGTCGGCGATGGCCTCGACGGCGTCGGGGTGGTCGTTGCAGACCTCCTCGTCGTTCTCGACCAGCTTGACGGCGTCGAACCTCAGGGCCTCGTCGGGGACCTTGCCCTTCAGAGCGCTCTGGGCCTCCGAGATGACCTCTTCGATGTCCCCATCGAAGAACAGGGGCTCGGGGCCCTTTCCGGACTCGCAGGCCTTGCCGACGGCCTCGACAAGCTCCTTGATCCCCTCTCCGTTCAGTGCGGAGACGGGCACGATGGGGCATCCAAGCTCTTTGGAGAGCTTCTCGACATCGATCTGGTCGCCGGCCTTGCGGACCTGATCCATCATGTTGAGCGCGATGACTGTGGGTATCCCCGTGTCTATTATCTGATAAGTGAGGAAGAGGTTCCTCTCGAGATTCGTGGCGTCGACGATGTTGATGACTGCGTCGGGCCTGTCGTTCACCAGGAAGTGCCTGGAGACGATCTCCTCGGGCGAGTAGGGGGACATCGAGTAGATCCCGGGCAGGTCGACCAGCTCGTAGTCGGTGCCGCGGATCTTCCCGGTCTTCCTGTCGACCGTGACTCCGGGCCAGTTCCCAACGCGCTGATTCGCTCCGGTCAGCTTGTTGAACATGGTGGTCTTCCCGCTGTTGGGGTTACCGGCCAATGCGATTGTGTAGCTCATGTTGTTCTCTCCGTCCATAGCTCACGCTGGAATAACACAATGAAACGTGTTTACCGGCGGGAGATGAGGAGCGCGGCAGGAGGTCAGGCGACCTCGATGCTCTCCGCGTCACCTTTCCTGAGGCTAAGCTCGTAGCCCCTCACCGTGATCTCCACGGGGTCTCCGAGGGGCGCGACTTTGCGTATGTAGATCTCGCAGCCCTTGGTGATGCCCATGTCCATCAGGTGTCTCTTGAGGGCGCCTTCGCCGTGGAGCTTGACGACTGTCACGGTGGAGCCGACCTCGGCATCTCTCAATGTCTTCATTCTATCAACTCTCGGGGCAGAACAGTATCTTGGTCGCCATCTTGCGGTCGATGGCGATCTTGGATCCCCTTACATCGAGGATCACGTTGCCACCGGCTTCGCTGACGGCCCTGATGGTCGCGCCCGGCGTGAAACCCAGGCTTGCCAGGTACTTCCGGACCTCTTCTTTCCCGGAGATGCTGACGACCGTACCGGATTCTCCGACCCTTGCCATGGATATGGGGATCCCTGGCGCGGTGGAGAGACCGTTTGCGACGAACGTGCGGCCGTGCATGTCCGATGCAGCGCAGGTGCTTGGATTCATGATGTTGAGGATTCCCTAAATGTATATAAATTTAGCTTGCCTTAAAAAATGTTAGACGCACTGAAGTTTGGGTGCTTAGAAGGGTCGGGGCAGGTCTGTCCAAGCTTCTTCCCGTATCTTCAGGTCCAGAATGGCAGGCAGGGGAGGATCATCCAGGCTAATGGAGCGTCCGTCTGGTGCTGTCGCGCTGCACTCTGAAGCCCTGCGAGGGCCGGTGTCCGCGCTCGCTGCATCGGTCCTTATGAGATTATCGGGCATCTCTCCCGGACAATCGGCCTGCGGATTCCATGTTATATAAGAAACTTCTTACGGATCCGGCTTCCGATAGGATGCCTATGACAACCAAAACCGTTGTATGAAGGATCTCAGCGAGCATAGAACTCCTATCCTTCGACGGCAGAACGCGCATCTGGAGCCCATCCGTCCATTACAGGTCCTGCACGATGTCCAGGTCATGTCACGAAGCACACGTTCGGCTACAGAATGAACCTGGTTTCCGTCCACCGAAACGAAGTCGCGAGCTACCGAATCTCAGGTAGGACATGCCGCCTATGTCAGGAAAAGCTACGTCTGTCCCGTTGCCCCACCCTAGCCTTTTTTATGCAGTCAGCAGTACGTAGATTCACATGTTGAACGACATCGAGATTGCAGAATCGGCTAAGGTCATGGACATACGCGAAGTGGCCGCGAAGATCGGTCTCACCGAGGACGAGATACAGATGTACGGCAAGCACATCGCCAAGGTCCCTCTCTCCAGCATCGACAAGCTGAAGGACAAGAAGGACGGGAAGCTCGTCGTCGTCACCGCCATCACCCCCACTCCCGCAGGAGAGGGTAAGACGGTCACCACCATCGGTCTCATCCAGGGCCTCGGGAAGCTCGGGAAGAACGTCGTCGGAGCCCTCAGGGAGCCGTCCATCGGGCCCACTTTCGGGATCAAAGGCGGAGCCACCGGCGGAGGGTATTCCCAGGTGTACCCCATGTGGGACATCGATCTCCACTTCACCGGGGACATCCATGCCGTCACCGCCGCCCACAACCTTCTTTCCGCGATCATCGACAACGAGCTGGTGAGGGACAACGAGCTCAACATCGACCCCACCAAGATCGTGCTGAAGAAGGCCATGGACATCAACGCCCGCGAGCTCAGGAACATCGTCACCGGGCTCGGCAAGGACAGGATCCTGGGAGGAGTCCCCCATGAGATGGGATTCCTTATCACATCTGCGTCCGAGATCTCCGCCATCCTCGCTCTGGCCACCGACAGGGCCGACCTCAGGAGGAGGCTGGAGGCCATGGTCGTCGCCTACACCTACGACGGCAAGCCGGTCACAGTAGCCGACCTGAAGTGCGTCGGCAGCATGATGGTCCTGCTGAAGGACGCCATCAACCCGAACCTGGTCCAGACCCTCGAAGGAGAGCCTGTGTTCGTCCACGGGTTCCCGTTCGCCAACATCGCCCACGGGACCAACAGCATCATCGCCACCAAGGCCGCCCTGAAGCTGGGGGACTACGTCATCACCGAGGCCGGATTCGCTTCCGACCTGGGCGGAGAGAAGTTCATGGACATCGTCTGCAGGCAGTCCGGCATGAGGCCCGACTGCGTCGTCGTCGTCGCCTCCATCAGGGCGCTCATGACCCACGGGGGAGGCCTTCTGGACCAGCCCGAGACGCTCACCCTGGAGACCCTGAAGAAGGGGCTGTGCAACCTGGACAAGCATGTGGAGAACATGTCCTCCTACGGCGTTCCGATCGTTGTCTCCATCAACCACTTCGAGCACGACTCCCCCGAGGAGATCGAGCTCGTCAGGGCCCACTGCAAGGAGCTCGGCGTCAGGGTCGCGTTCTCCGATGCCTTCATCAAGGGCGGAGAGGGAGCCGTCGACGTGGCCAACACAGTGTTGGACGCTTTGGAGAACTCCAAGCCGGACTTCAGGTTCCTGTACCCCGACGAGGCATCCATCAAGGAGAAGATCGAGGCCGTCGCCACCAAGATCTACGGCGCTGGATCCGTCACGTACTCCGCAGCCGCGGAGAAGGCCATCGCCCAGATCGAGTCAGATGGGTTCGGGAGGCTGCCCGTTTGCATCGCGAAGACGCAGGCATCCCTCACAGACGACTCCAAGAAGAAGGGCGCTCCCCGGGGATGGATCCTCAACGTCAGGGAGGTCCAGCTGTCTTCCGGAGCAGGGTTCGTGGTCCCGATCTGCGGCACCCTCACCCTTATGCCCGGACTGCCCAAGGTGCCGGCAGCCATGAGGATGGACCTTCTGGACGACGGAAGGATCGTCGGACTCAAGTGAGTCCAAACAGGCAGGGGACCTCCCCTGTCTTTTTTTATTTTGCTGATTTTTGGCTCTAAACGCCGTTTGTAGTTATATTTCAGAGCCAAAATGGGCAATGATATATAAAGGCCGGATGGGTAGAACTTCACGGTGAGGGCATGCCTACGGAATCGTTCTACGAGGACATGATAATCGACACGCTCGAGAAGGCGAAAGCTCTGGAGGATGTGCTCGAGAACGGCAAGCCGTATCAAATCAAGTACCAAAATCTTAGTTTTGGCGATCCTGAAGTCATTCGCAGAATCTGGGAACACTATCATTGAGAGATAGTATCTGACAAATGATCAGCGGACGTTCGTCTTCCCGTCGGCCATGTCGTACCACTTGTCGGACTCGTCCCTGTCGGCGATGACGCCGTCTCCGAGCCTGTACATGTTTCCGAGAAGGATCTGAGCACCTGTGTGCCTGTTGAGAGCGGCGGCGGTTAGCCATTTGACGCATTCGTCGGCATCTTTGTCCACTCCGACTCCGTTCTTGTAGAACTGGCCGAGCATGAATTGGGCCTCGGTATGTCCGTTGGCAGCAGCTTTCAGCATCCACTCCGCCGATTTTCCGTAATCATGGCGGATCTGGTCGTCGTTGAAGTACAGTATGCCCAGCTCGTATTGTGCCCTGACGTCTATGTCGGAGCACTCCTCGAAGTACGCCTTGGCCTTGTTGGAGTCTTTGGACAGCCCGACTCCGGTGGCGTGCATCTTGCCGAGGAAGTATGTCGCCCCTGTGTGGTGTTGCTCGTGGGCCCTGACGAACCATGATGCGGCCGCGTCGTAGTCTTTGGAGACTCCCTGTCCGCGGGCGTACATCAGACCGAGAGAGTACATGGCCTCCGGGTCGCCTTCTCTTGCGAACTTCGCCAGGATAGAGAAAGCATCGGGATACTTGTCCGCAGTGCGGTTGCGGAGGACGAACCTGGCCCATTCGACGGGCTCCATCGTCTCCGGTTTCTCGGTCATGTACGGGGGGATTCGGCGTATATTTAAAAGGGTACTGCCAGAACCTCTGGAAAAGCCGAAAGTTGGACGGTCCAAAACGCTCATTCTTGTCGGATTCCTATTCTGATGCCCGTTTCTCAACCGAATTGATGATGCTCAATTCCTACGGGAATTGTAGGAAAATATATGAACAGGGTTGCGATAGCCCGGTTCACCACCCCTGCAAGGCACGGGGCGGGTGATAGATATGACAAGCGAGAACAGGTACGGACTCAACAAGGAACTGGCTCAGATGCTCAAAGGCGGGGTCATCATGGATGTGACCACACCGGAACAGGCTAGGATCGCCGAGGCCGCAGGCGCCTGCGCCGTCATGGCACTCGAGAGGATCCCTGCGGACATCAGGGCAGCCGGAGGAGTGTCCAGGATGTCGGATCCTAAAATGATCAAGGGGATCCAGGAGGCCGTTTCCATTCCCGTCATGGCCAAGTGCAGGATCGGGCATTTCGTCGAGGCGCAGATCCTCGAGGCAATCGAGATCGATTACATCGACGAGTCCGAGGTCCTGTCCCCGGCAGACGATGTCTACCACATCGACAAGACTCAGTTCAAGGTGCCCTTCGTCTGCGGCGCCAGGGACCTGGGGGAGGCGCTCAGGAGGATCGGAGAGGGCGCTTCCATGATCAGGACCAAGGGCGAGCCCGGGACCGGGGATGTCGTTCA
>CAVKKO010000015.1:0-26556 GCA_963656905.1 Bacteroidaceae bacterium
TCGACCTCGACCAGCTGACCAGGATCGACCGCAAGTACATCGAGAAGTACCTGCCCAAGAAGTGATTCCCATGGCAGCACACGATGTCACCCCCAACCGTTCGGTCCTTCTGGACCTGAAGAGGAGGATCAAGCTCACACAGGGCGGATACAAGATCCTCAAGATGAAGAGAGACGGTCTCATCATCGAGTTCTTCGAGGTCCTCGAGAAGGCCAGGAAGATGCGTGAGGGAGTATCCTCCGACTACGAGTCGGCCATGGAGAAGATCACCATCGCCCGTGCGGTAGAGGGAGAGATCGCCGTGAAGAGCGCGGCGTATGCCCTCAAGGCAGATCCGCAGGTGAAGCTCGGAAGCAAATCCATCATGGGAATGATGGTCCCGAAAGTGGAGGCCGACACGATCCACACCAAGATGACCGAGAAAGGTTACGGTGTGATCACCACCTCCGCCTACATCGAGGATGCCGCGGCGGCGTTCGAGAAGCTCCTCAACACGCTCGTCCGCGCGGCCGAGATCGAGACCACCATGAAGAAGCTGCTTGATGAGATCGAGAAGACCAAGAGGCGTGTCAACGCCCTGGAGTTCAAGATCATTCCCGAGCTCAAGGAAGCGGAGAGGTTCGTCAAGTTCCGTCTCGAAGAGATGGACAGGGAGAACACCACCCGCCTCAAGCACCTGAAGAGCAAAGGGGCTGCGGAAGAGTGAAGTCTTTCGAAGACCGCATGGAAGAGGTCCGCGAGGACCCTGAGAAGCTGAAGCGTCTCTTCACCTTCATCTGGGTCGCGTCCTACTCGATGCTGGTCCTCGGAGGGCTGATCATTGTCTGGGTCCTGGTGCAGAAAGTCCTGCTCCAGGCATAAACTCCTTAAGAAATCCATTCCAGACCGGTCCTTCGGGACCGGTCGAAACCCTGCTCAGATAAACCTGAGCGACTAGTTTTCAGCTTGTTCCCGCCTTTTATCCTTCCTGATGCTATAGGGTATTGCGCTGAAAGGCGCAGGAAGAAGACAATGGAAGTCAAAGCATACCTCGAGATCACGATGGTCATCCCGAACGCCAACCGCCCCGCAGCCGCCAAGGTCTACAACGACTACAGGCAGCCTTTCCTCGACACCATCCCCGGAGCGCTCACCAAGAACCTCCTGATCCGCGATGAGGACGTCCAGGTCCTCCACGGGTTCGACAGCGTCGAGCACGCCAAGGCCTACCTCTCCAGCGAGATGTTCAAGAACGACGTCTTCACCGGGCTGGCCCCCCTCTGGACCGCCGACCCCGACGTGAAGATCTACAGCCTCTGAGGCACAATGAGGGGGCTTTCCTCCCCCTCTCAAACTCATTTCTTGACGAAATCGCAGGTCTGGCATTGCGGAAGGGTGTTCATCTCGTCCGGATGATGGAACGTGCTGGACCATTCGCATATCGATTGCAGTATCGGGACCACGGACCTCCCCTTATCGGTGAGCGAATACTCCACCTTGGGAGGGATGGTGTCGTACTGCTCCCTGCTGACCATTCCATCATTTATCAGCTCTTTGAGGGACGCCGAGAGCACGGTGTCCGTCAGGTTCACCAGCTCTTTCTTGATCTCTCCGTAGCGGAGGACTCCCTTGGCGCTCAGGACACACAGTATGCGCGGCTTCCATTTGCCGCCGAAGGTGTCCATGCCGTACTCGAGAGGGCAGTGGATCTCCCTCTCCGCAAGCGATCTGTATGTCATGATATCACACGTGGAAGTTGTGCATCCTTATCTTACCGTCGGACAGGTCCACAACGGGCATTATCCCCGGGTCGGGGTTGAAGTTGTGCTGCTTCTGATATTCCGTCTGAGACTGCCAGGTGGACGCGTTGATCATCCTGACCCCGTTGTAGATCTCCTGGCCGGCTCCGTGCACATGTCCTGAGACGAATATGTCCGGGATGTGCTCCATGACCAGGTAGTCCTTCTTCTCCGGCGCAAGGGCGTTCCTCTGGCCGTATATGGGCGCGAGATGGCGCCTGACGCACATCTGCTTCATGACGCTCAGGGGATTGTCATAGGTGAGGTTCTGGACCGATGCGATCCAGTCGTCCATGCTCTTCCCGTGGTAGGTCATGACCGTCCTTCCTTCGACGCTCAGGTAGATCGGGTTCCCGACCATCACGATGTTGGAATCGAAGTTCTTTGTGAAGCGGGGGTTCAACGCAGGCTGGGGCTCCGCAGGGCGGACGGCGTCGTGGTTGCCGGGGTGGACGACCATCTTGATGTGGTCCGGTATCTCTTTCAGATACTCCGCGAGCTTCTCGTACTGCTCGTTGATGTCCTTGATCACGAGCTCCTTGTCCTGGTCCGGGAACACTCCGATCCCGTCGACCACGTCTCCGGGAAAGACGATGTAGTTGATCCCCATCTCCACGGCATTGGCCTTCAGCCATGCGACCATCTTGTGCCAATCCGATTCCAGGAATGTCGTGCTCCCGACATGGACGTCGGAGAGGAATGCGATCTTCGAAGTGCTGTCGCTGGGCTCCCAGGTGTGCTGCTTGGGGATGTCCGGACGGAAGATCTTCTCGGGGATGATCATTGTCTTCTGGAGGTTTGGCTTCCCGAGCACTCCGATGACCTCGTCATTGACGAAGAGCTCCGAGTTCAGAGGGGAGTCCTTGGAGATGAACACCTTCGTGGTTCCGGTGTCGTCCTCCAGGGTGATCATCGTATGGCCGTTCTTGGTGGTGCTGCAGTCGTAGACCAGGCCTGCGATCTTTACGTCGCGGTCCAGTGTCATGGCCCTGGAGATGTCCATGGCCTTGCCGAAGTCGTGGCGCTTCTCCAGCAGCCTCTTGAGCATGAAGAAGCGGCTCCTGAAGAACTCGGCGAAGTCGTTGATCTTCCCTTCGCAGGTGGAGTCTCCTGTTATGTCGGTCCCTTTCATGATGGTCAGGTCCGAGGTGAACCTGTTGTCCGGCTTGACCGACTTCGGCGATTCGAAGAGGACCTTGTCCCCTGCGATGCAGTCCATTATGTCCTGCTTGCTCACGAACATCATATTCGATGCGAGGTGGGAGAAGACCGTGTTGGTGAAGCCCATGGGGTCGTTGTTCGAGAGGATCATCTCGACTGCATCGGGGGAAAAGAAAATCTTCCTCTTGGCTGCCTGCGACAGGATCTCCTCTCTCATAGGATGCAGGATGCATGACGGACGTATATCGTTTCGGATGCCTCTCTTATCGCTTTCTTTGAGATATGGGGTGGAAGCCTATGACGCTTTTGTTGGTAGGACATGGCAAACGCCTCCCCGGTGCCACATCTCATGCTTGTCGGAGAATGATGACCCAGATTGATGTTTTCGGAGACCTGTAAGCAGAAGATCCTGCCCAGATTTCAATTACTTCTTTTCCTGTATGTGGAATCCGTCCCGCCCGGCTTCCACCCTATATCTCAAACTCTCCGGGAACGGATGCGCCGTTGGCTTTTTCTATATCCCGCCGCGATTCGGAGAGCATGTATTCCGTCCGCCTGTACTGTCCAGTGAACCCGAGCGAGGACCCCGAGATGGTCCTCAAGGCCATCCAGTCCATCTTCCCCGATGCAGAGGTGGAGCTCGGCGAGAAGGCGTTCGAGGGGACGCTTCCGTCCCTGGACAGCTTTGGCAAGCGCATCCGCTCCCAGAAGATCCTGGACGCGGCCAGGGGAGTCCTGCTGAAGAACCTCCGCGGAGGGAAGACATACATGAGCATCAACAAGCAGGTCGCGACTGTCGGGAAGATATCCTTCGCCGACAGGAATCCCGTGCTCGGTGCCATCGAGGTGACCGTCGAAGGCGACGACCTGGAAGCGGTCATCGACCGTGTGGCCCCGATGACGGTGGATGGAGAGGAGGTGAAGGTCTGATCGGAGTATCCTGCACCAACTTCGCCAACACGCCTCTCGAGGATTGGATAGGGCCCATCTCCAAAGAGTTCGGTCATTGGGAGATATTCTCCGAGGCGGAGCACGGCATCATCGGAAGGGAGGATAAGATCAACGAGCTCATCGGCTCCGCGGGAATCTCCTGTTCGGTGCACGCCCCGATATGCGACCTGAACATCGGCGCGATGTCCGACCGCCTGCTGTCGGCGTCCATGGCCGAGATCCTCGGGAACATAGCATCCGCAGTGAAGATCGGGGCCGTGACGGTCACGGTCCATCCCGGGCTCTGCTCCATGGCCGTCAAGGGCACGGAGGAGAAGGCCACCGCACGCACTAAATCGTCTCTTCGTACGATCGACCGCTATGCCCAGGACCTCGGAGCCTGTGTGGTCATCGAGAACATGCCCGAGGTGCCTTTCTTCCTGGGAAGGACTGCGGAATCGCTCGCCGACCTGGTGGACGGAACCGACTTGAGCATCTGCTTCGACATCGGCCACGCCAACACCACAGGGCAGATCGACGCTATGATAGACCTCCTGGGCGACAGGATGAGGAACATCCACATCCACGACAACAACGGTGCCCGCGACGAGCACCTGACCATAGGCGATGGAAGCATAGACTTCGACCGCGTCCTGGGAAGGCTCAAGGGCTATCGCGGGAACTACATCATCGAGTCCCGGGACTTCCAGTCCGCGGTCGAGTCCAATCAGCGTTTGAAGAAGAAGCTCTCGTGAGGCTCCGGGATATAGTTGGGCAGCGCCTCCATGTCGTCCTTGCTCTTGAACAGCTTCACGACTGCCATCGGTAGGCACACCAGGCCTGCCAGTATGACGACGATGACGAACACGCCTTCTATCAGTACAAGGGGCGAGCCCATGAGCGTCGACAGATAATCGGTGATGAAGTGGTTCACGATCGCCACATGCAGCCCGAACCTCATGTACAGGTATCCCATCATTATGCCGCCGATGAATGTGGGCAGCACTTTCCACCACCCCCATCCCGACATGTGGGCGTAGCCGAACACGAACGATGCAATCACCAGGAGCACGAGCCCCAGGCGGCTGAACCCGAAGCCTCCGAAGATGTACTTCCAGGCCTTCTCCTTCTTGCATATCAGGGCCACGACTGCCATCGGGACGCCGATGTACAGCACGCGGGTGCATATCTCTTCCCAGAACGCGGCATTGGCAAACTCGAAGAGGGCCTTTCCGGTGAACCCGGTGTCGAAGTCGGGGACGTCTCCGTTGGATATCGCCAGCCCCAGGACCATGCTGATGAGCATGTCCGCGCTGAAGAGCATGACCAGCCAGTACATCGAGGACTTCTTGAAATCGGCAGAGCGCTCGGGCTCCGGCTTTTCGACGACCTTGTAGAACTCCCACAGGAGGATGGCGACGGATGCCGTGATCGCAGCGACGATGATGAGCCAGTACAGGTCCAGGGCGATGCCGCTGATGTAGAACAGCTTGACGACGCCCGGCGCGGTGACGAAGATGCTGTACCTGTGGCCGTCGAGCCAGTCCAGGACGGTCGGGACGCCGGCCCACATGGTCAGGAACTCTGCTATCAGAGTGATCAGCAGTATCGGCGTGACGATCTTTATGATAAGGTCGAAGTCGAACCTTTTTCCTTTCTCGCAGCGCTCCTGGTCCAGGGCCTCCCCGCAGTACGGGCAGAACCTGCTGCCTTCCCTGGCAGCTTCTTCGCATCTCTCGCAGCTCATTTCAAGGTCTCCAGGATCCTCATGATGCCGGAAGTCCGTTCGACTTCCATGACGACCATGAAATCGGACCTGTATTTGGCTACATCGGCGATTTGTTCGGCGATGTAGCGCTCTCTTTTGAGGGACACCTCGCGGTACCCTTTGACGCTGTTGACGTATGCGTCCCACTGGAGCGCGAACTCCTCGGGGGTGGCGGCATCGAACCTCTTCTTCATCCCCTTCTTGGCCAGGCGGTGCTCTTTCACGAAGTCCCATGTCTTGACCGTGTCGCAGTACATCTCGGTGAAATCGGAATCGTTCATGTCCAATGCGATGACGTTCATGTCCCGTTTGGAGCACTCGTCCACCAGGGCGCACATGGCAGGCGACGGCATCTCCACCGTCAGGCCGGTCAGCTGCTCCATCCTGTGGGCGTAGGCGAGGTCCAGTTCGCTCACCTCGAACTCATCGTTGAGCTGCAGGCGGTTCTTGATCGCTTGGATCCCTTCGATGCCCAGGGTGGTGCCGTATGCTTCGAAGTCTCCGAAGCACTCGTGCACGCGGTCTGCTTCGGACTGCAGCCCGTTGACTATCGGCAGTATCGAGATCTCGCAATCCTCTATCTTCACGGTCTTCATTTGCGGGTCCCTCTCTCGGCGACCAGGCTGGTGAGCTCTTCCGGAGCGTCGATCTTCTTCAGCTCCTCGTTGGAGACAACGGCCGTGGAGTCTATGTTGTCGCGGTCGTGCTTCTGCTCCACTATCAGGATGGAGAAGCGGTCGACGATGCGGGCGATGTCGGAAGCGACTATCGCCTTCTGGATGAGCTTGGCGTCATCTGATGTCCCTATGCCGGTGAGCATGGCTGTGCTGTCGTTGCGGCTCACGGCCTCGAAGGGGCTCTTGAGGACCGGCCTCACGGAGAATCCGAGATTGCAGAGCTGGTTGACGGCGAAGGTGTCGATGCGCTCCTGTCCGGTGCGCTCCTCCTTCTTCCTCTCCTCGCTCTTGAACTCGAAGGGGTCTATGGGCTCGATCACAGGCAGGCCAAGGCACTCCTCGATGCGGAGGGCGGCATCGATCATGGCGCCCATGCCGGACTCGTACATCTGGATGGTCCTTCTGGACACTCCTGCGTAATCGGCCAGCGTGCCCAGGCTTATCCCGCGGTCCTCGCGGACCGCCCTCAGGAGCTCGCTGTCCAGCTTGACGTAGAGGCCGCCGGGGGCGGCGAAGATGAAAGGCGGAGCGTCCTCCAGGAGGAGGTCCGCCAGGGTCTCGTTCGAGACGATGGATATGTTGAACCTGGAGTAGACGATGCTGGGCTCCAGCGCGCCCGCGCTGGACCTCTCGCCCACCACCAGGGGCGTGGCGTCAAGGGTGTCGGCCAGGACCTTCATCTCCTCGGAGTTCTCCTTGGAGAAGGCGTCGATGTTGCTGAGCACCTTGATTATCAGGACCCTGTCGTCGAGCCTTGCGACTATGTCGAAGCAGACTCCTCTGAGGGTCAGGGCAGAGGAGACGTCGAATCCGGCCTTCGCTAGGATGGCACGGGTCGTGTTTATGAGATCGTTCCTGCCCATGCTTTTCATACTGTCAGAACTTCTATTTAAAGAGTGATTCAAAGGTTCCTAGGGGCGGACGCCCGCAGGCCCTCTTTCGGAGGGCCCGCAGGCTCCCGCCGGATCATTCGATCGTTATGGACTTGCCCTTCTGGGAAGGCGCCTTCTTGTCGAGGACGACCTCCAGCAGGCCGTTGTTGTAGCTGGCCTTGGCGGAGTCGGCGTCGACCTCGCAGGGCAGCGCCAGGTCCTTCTCCAGGGACTTGCCCGGAGAGTCCACGCGGATGGACAGCATGTTCCCGGTGCAGCTCAGGGAAATGTCCTCCTTGGCCACTCCGGGGATCTCCGCCACGGCCCTCACGACACTGCCCTCTTCGGCGACATCCGTGAAGATGTCCCTGGCGTCCGCCGGGCCGATGGCGTTGAGCCTTCCGCCGGTGTTGCCGAACTCCCTCACGTGCCTCACTCCATCCGGGCCCTGGTACATGGTGTACCCGTAGGTCTTCACGTTCGGATCGGACACGTTCATGCTGGAGATCATGTCCTCGATCCTCCTGTTGAAGCTGTCGAAGCCTCCGAACAGGTCGTTCCAGATGTCATCTGCTGCGCTCATGGTTCATTCCTCCTTTGATTTCCTTCGTTTCTTCTTCCGTTCTCGTTCGTTGCGTTGTTAAAGGGTTTGGAAGGGAAGGATCACTCCTTCCCGTGGCCGTAGTCCTTCAGCTCCTGCCTGGACTTGGGCCCGAACTTGTCGAGGGCCTTCTCGAAGTCCTCGGCGGTGACCTTGCATGATGCGATGTCATCGTCGGAGGGGCTCGGGTTGGCGGAGACCAGGTGCCTCACGGCGTTCATCACGGCCTCGTTGCATATGGCCGAGATGTCCGCTCCGGTGCATCCCTCGGTCTTCTCCGCCAGAGCGTCCAGGTCCACATCGTCCGCCAGGGGGCGGCCCTTGGTGTGGATGCCGAAGATCGACTTCCTGGACTCCTTGTCCGGGGGCCCGATGTAGATCGACTTGTCGAATCTGCCCGGCCTGAGCAGGGCGGGGTCCATGATGTCGGGACGGTTGGTCGCGGCTATGACCACCACGTCGTTCAGGCTCTCGAGCCCGTCCATCTCCGTCAGCATCTGCGAGATCACGCGCTCGGTGACGTTGCTGTCTCCGCCTGTTCCCCTCTCGGGCGCGATGGAGTCGATCTCGTCCATGAAGATCACGCAGGGCGATGCCTGCCTGGCCTTCCTGAACGTCTCCCTCACGGCCTTCTCGGACTCCCCGACCCACTTGTTGAGGAACTCCGGCCCTTTGACCGCGATGAAGTTCGCCTCGGATTCCGTCGCGACGGCTTTCGCCAGCATGGTCTTTCCCGTTCCGGGGGGCCCGTAGAGCAGGATCCCCTTCGGAGGCCTGGCGTTCATGTGCTCGAAGACCTTGCCGAACTTCAGGGGCCATTCGACGGCCTCCTTCAGCTCCTGCTTGGCGCTCTCCAGCGCTCCTATGTCCTCCCACTTGACGTTGGGCTTCTCGATCAGGACCTCCCTCATGGTGGAGGGCTGCATGTCCTTCAGGGCGTTCTTGAAGTCCTCCTTCGTGACGAGGATGGAGTTCAGCACCTCTCTGGGGATCTCCTCGGCTTCCAGGTCCACGTCCGGCAATACCCTTCTCAGGGCCGCCATGGCCGCTTCCTTGGTCAGGGCGGACAGGTCCGCTCCGGCGTACCCGTGGGTGCGGTTGGCCAGCCAGTCCAGGTCGACATCGTCGGCGAGGGGCATGCCCCTGGTGTGGATCTCGAGGATCTCGCGGCGGCCGTCCCTGTCGGGGATGCCGATCTCGATCTCCCTGTCGAACCTTCCGGGCCTTCTCAGAGCCTCGTCGATGGAGTTGGGCCTGTTGGTCGCACCGATCACCACGACCTTCCCTCTGGAGTTCAGGCCGTCCATCAGCGAGAGCAGCTGGGCGACTATGCGCCTCTCCTCCTCTCCGTTCACCTCGTCCCTCTTGGGGGCGATGGAGTCGATCTCGTCGATGAAGATGATGCTGGGCGCGTTCTCCTCCGCGTCCTTGAAGATCTCCCTCAGCTTGCCCTCGGATTCCCCGTAGAACTTGCTGACGATCTCCGGACCTCCGATGGAGATGAAGTTGCTGCTGGTCTCACCTGCAACGGCTTTCGCCAGCATGGTCTTCCCGGTTCCCGGGGGCCCGTGGAGCAGCACTCCTTTGGGAGCCTCGACTCCCAGCCTCTTGAAGAGCTCCGGGTGCCTGAGCGGCAGCTCGACCATCTCACGGATCTTCTTGACCGCGTCTCCGAGGCCTCCGATATCATCGTATGAGACCTTCGGGACGTCGCCCTTGTTGGGGGCGGGCTTGTCGGATATCTTCACTTCGGTGGTGGAAGCCATGAGCACCGCGTCCGCGGATGGTGCGAACGACGTGACAGTAAGGTCGATCTTGTTGCCCATCACGTTCAGGGTGATGGTGTCGCCTTTCGCGAGGGCCCTGCCCTCCAGCACCTGCCTGAGGTAGTCCTCTCCGCCCTGCAGCCTGAGCTGCTCGGTGGGCGCGAAGGATATCTTCTCGGCGTCCTTCGCGACGATCTTCTTGACTGCCACGCGCTCGTCCAGCGACACGCCTGCGTTGCGCCTGGTGGAGCCGTCTATCCTTATGATGCCGCGGTTGGCGTCCTCGGGGCCTCCCCTGAGGACCTTGGCCACGGTCTTCTTGTTGCCGTCTATCTGGACTATGTCCCCGACCTTGATGCCGAGGATGTCCATGAGCTCGGGGTCCAGCCTCGCTATGCCCCTGCCGGTCTCGCCCGGCTTCAGCTCTGCGACCTTGATCGCTTTCTCATTGGTCATCTTCTTGCCTCCTTTCCATCGATTGGGTGTTGTTCTCCGCGCTCTCGGCATCTCCCGATGCTCCGAGCGCTCCTGCCAGCGCCTCGCGCTCTTCCGCGAGCGCGGCGTGCCTCTTCTCCAGGTATCCGATCTCCTTGTCTATCTCTCCGATGCGGTCCAGGATCTGGCTCCTGGTGGCTTCCTGCATGGCCTCAGCGGCCATGCGGGGTCCTGCCATCCGGGCGACGAACCTTCCGCATCCCATCTCCACGACCAGGGTGAACTCGCTGTTGGGACTGTACACGATCCGGGACGGGCCCATGTCGCTGTCCGCGCGGCTGCTGCTCACCAGTCCGTTCTGCTCCATCAGGACCAGGTTCTTCATCACGGCCTGCTGGCTGACTCCCAGCTCCTTGGACAGGCGCAGGGGGTAGCTCGGCTCCCGGACCAGCGATTCCAGTATCCGCCGCCTGGTGGGGTTCTCCACCAGCGACAGCAGACGGTCTATCTCATCCATGTTATCCCTCAGTTGTCAACCTCTGGTTCACAACTACAATATATGTCAGAACTTTTATAAAAAGCTTTTCTCCTGAAGGCTCCAGGTCCCTCTCAGGCCCGTGTTTGAATGTATCTTAATGTACATCCTGCTACCATTATGTACAAATACCCCGATTCAATCGCATGCATCATGACTATTCCGAAAGACGCATGCATCAGGCTCATGCCGGATGACGTGCCCAAGCATTGGTACAACCTCGCCGCGGACCTCCCCGAGCCCGTGGCGCCTCCGCTGAACCCCTCCACCGGCAAGCCCGCCACTCCGGAGGACTTCGCGCCCATCTTCTGCAAGCCGATCATCGAGCAGGAAGGCTCCATGAAGAGGTACATCGACATCCCCGAAGAGGTCAGGGAGCAGCTGGTCTACCTCAGCCGCCCCTCGTACCTCCAAAGGGCTTACCACTTGGAGAGATACCTGAAGACCCCCGCTAAGATCTACTTCAAGAGGGAGGACATGAGCCCACTGGGAAGCCACAAGGGGAACACCGCCCTCGCCCAGGCGTACTACAACGCTGAAGCAGGGATCCACACGCTGACCACCGAGACCGGCGCCGGCCAGTGGGGAACGGCGCTGTCAATGGTGTCCAACATGTTCGACATCGACACGACGGTGTTCATGGTCCGCGGGAGCTTCGACCAGAAGCCGTTCAGGAAGACGCTGATGAACATGTACGGCGCGAAGTGCTACGCGTCGCCGAGCGAGTACACCGAGTTCGGAAGGAAGATCCTCAAGGAGCACCCGGACACCTCCGGATCTCTGGGGATAGCGATCTCCGAGGCCTGCGAGCTCGCGGTGAAGGATCCGAACACCTGCTATTCTCTCGGGAGCGTGCTGAACCACGTCATGCTCCACCAGACCGTCATAGGATTGGAGACGCTGGAGCAGATGAAGATGGCCGAGATCGAGCCGGACTACATGATCGCATGCGCCGGAGGAGGGTCCAACTTCGCCGGGTTCACCTTCCCGATGATCGCCGAGAAGATCAAGGGCAAGAGCGACTGCCAGATCATCGCCGTGGAGCCCAAGGCGTCCCCGTCCCTGACCAAGGGCGAGTACAAGTACGACTACGGGGACACCGCAGGGATGACCCCGCTCATCATGATGTACACCCTTGGCCACGACTTCATCCCCAAGGCGATCCATGCCGGTGGACTGAGATACCACGGGATGGCCCCGCTGGTGTCCGCGGCGTACAGGCAGGGATATGCGACCGCAGTGTCCTACGACCAGCCCGACACCTTCCAGGCAGGGGTAACCTTCGCCCGCACCGAGGGCATCGTGCCCGCGCCCGAGTCTTGCCATGCCGTGAAGGCGGCGATAGACAAGGCGCTGGAGTGCAAGGCCACCGGAGAGGAGAAGACCATCGTGTTCTGCCTGTCCGGACATGGGCTGATAGACCTGTATGGTTACCAGCAGTTCATCGAGGGGACGCTGCCCTCGTCTTCGGTGAACTGAAACCTCAAGGCCCCTGTCTTCAAGGGCGGGGGCCTTCCGGCCACCTTTACACTTTTTATAATCCCGCCCTCTACTTCGCCCCGATGGCAGGAATTCTTGTGGACGACATCGTGGAGGTCCGCGACCAGAGCGAGGGCAGCAGGCTCTACACCAAAGGCAACTTCGGCTACCCCCGCAGCGGCGGAGGCGTCGACCTGGACCTCATAGAGGCCACTTTCCTGATGGAGAACCGCAGGGTGGAGGTCATCGGCCCCGACGGGCCCATGACGTTCGACCAGATGTTCTGCCATTCCGCGTCCGTCTTCGAGGGGTTCGACATCAAGTACCTCGTCTACAGGGACCTGAGGCAGAGGGGGTTCATCGCCAAGTACGAGACCGGCGACTACGACCTCTCCGTGTTCCCACGCGGGATGATCATGAGCAACTCCAGGCCGGAGTTCATGGTCAGGGCCGTGTCCGAGAGGACCGCCATTGACATCTCCACCTTCATCCGCGAGGCCGTCGACACCGCCAAGAGGAAGAAGAAGCTCCTCTACGGCGTCGTGGACGAGGAAGGCGACGTCACATACTACATGATGTCCATGAGGGACCCTGCGGGGAAGGTCTTCCCCGAGCCCATGTCCGAGAAGCCTGTCGGAAGGCTGATCCGCGACAGGGTGTTCGTATTCGACCGTCAGCAGTCCGAGGCCCTGAGGGGCTACGGATTCTACGGGAAATCGTTCGTCGATGCGCTTCAGCTGTCCCTGATCGAGAGCTGCCACCTGGTCTCCAAAGGCCGCCTGACCGTCCTCGGACAGGACGGCGAGAAGCTGTCCTACGACGACCTCGTAGACTTCGGAGAGTCCATCCAGGACGAGTTCGGCATACGCTTGCAGGTCTACTCCGACCTGAGGGAGCGCGGGCTCGTGGTGAAGACGGGGTTCAAGTACGGGACCCATTTCAGGGTGTACCAGGAGTCTCCGGACGACTGCCACGCCAGGTACCTGGCCCACGCCGTCACCGACGAGGGCATCAGGATGTGGCCGGAGATCTCCAGGACCGTCAGGCTGTCCGGCGGGGTGAAGAAGGAGATCCTCTTCGGCCGCGTCAAGAAGAACGACGTGGATTACCTGGAGTTCAAGTGGTTCAGGCCTTGATCAAGCCGTTGAGGAACCCTATCAGGTCCCTGAAGCGGCAGGCGTTCAGGAAGTACACATGGTCGTTGCCGTCCCTGCGCGAGGATATCAGGCCGGCGGACTTCATCTTCCTTATCGCAGCATTGGTGCGTGCGCCGTCCATCCCGAACAGCCCGTCCGGGAACGGCGAGCGTGCTTCCTCTTTCGCAAGCCCTCTCGCCAGCGTCAGCACGTCCTTGTCCGC
Organism: Bacteroidaceae bacterium; assembly: GCA_963656905.1. Classification (GTDB taxonomy): domain Archaea; phylum Thermoplasmatota; class Thermoplasmata; order Methanomassiliicoccales; family Methanomethylophilaceae; genus Methanoprimaticola. The sequence continues at coordinate 13,362 of CAVKKO010000015.1, forward strand.
AAGTGCGGACAGTATGTCGAATTCGGGGTCGTCCGATATCCCCAGCGCGTTCCTGTTCGTCAGGCAGATGTGGCGGCTCGGTCTCTGCGTCTCCTCAGCCATGGATACCCCCATACGGTATCCGGACAAAAACAATGCGATGGAAAAAGGGAAGAAGGGCGGGCTTTCCCCGCCCATTGTTCAGAGCTGGATCTCGATCCCGAGCTTCTCGGTGAGCTCCTTGTAGCGGTTCCTGATCGTGACTTCCGTCACGCCGGCCACATCAGCCACCTCCCTCTGCGTCCTGCGCTCGTTGCACAGGATCGAGGAGATGTAGATTGCCGCAGCCGCCACTCCCGTGGGCCCCCTTCCGGAGGTGAGCTCCTTCTCGGACGCGTCCTTGAGGATCTCCGCCGCCTTGCTCTGGACCTCTCCGTTGAGCTTGAGCTCGGAGCAGAACCTCTGGACGTAGTCCTGGGGCTTGGTGGGCATGAGCTTCAGCTTCAGCTCGCGGGTCATGAACCTGTAGGTCCTGCCGATCTCCTTCCTGCCGACGCGGCTGGAGCCCGCGACCTCGTCCAGGGTCCTGGGCACTCCGCACTGCCTGCATGCGGCGTAGAGGGACGCTGCGACGACGCCCTCGATGGACCTTCCCCTGATGAGGTTCTTGTTGACAGCCTTCCTGTAGATCATGGCGGCCGTCTCCCTGACGTTCCTGGGCAGCCCCATGGCGGATGCCATCCTGTCCAGCTCGGACAGCGCGAAGGCCAGGTTCCTCTCCGTGGCGTTGGAGACACGGATCCTCCTCTGCCACTTCCTGAGCCTGTACAGCTGAGCCCTGTTCCTTGTCGGGATGCTCTTGCCGTAGCTGTCCTTGTTCTTCCACGAGATCTCGGTCGAGAGACCCTTGTCGTGGATGGTGTAGGTCATCGGAGCACCGGTACGGGCGCGTTTCTCGCCCTGCTCCACATCGAATGCCCTCCATTCCGGACCCTGATCGATGAACTGGTCGTCCAGGACCAGTCCGCAGTCCTCACACAGCAGCTCTCCGCGCTCGTAGTCGCGGACGAGATGGTGGCTTCCGCACTCGGGACAGACCTCGATTTCTTCTGTTCCTTCTCTTACCTTTGGCATTCTGCTTGTTCCCCCCGAAGAAGACTTCCGCTCCGATCCTCTGGCCTTCGCCGTCGGGCTTCACGGAAGCATAAGGGCCGTCGACCGGGCCGAAGACCCTGCCGACCGTTCCAACGCGTCTGTTGTCATGCGAGTATACGACGGTGCCTATGTCTGGAAGCTCAGAACAGCGAACTATCAGCCTGCCGTCGCAGGTGATCTCCTCGATTCTCCCCAGATTTTCCATAGATCCCCTTCGTTGCGCTTGCGCGATGTACAATCTGTTTAAGATAATTCTACTATATAAAAGTATGGAGATATTTAATAAACTTTAACGGATTTTTACCTTCTTGTTCTATATAGTTTACTACCAAACAGTCATTTACATGGATTATACAACCATCCAGCTTCGAGACCCATCCAACTCGCGCAAATATGCCTTCGCTGAGCGGATGCCGGTCCGGCCTCGAAGGCATCCAGCTGGTCCGTGGGCCGTCGAACCCAATAAATAATCCAACAGTCTACCAGTGCCAAATTCCCGCAACGCGGGTTTCAAATTCGGAGGCAAAACAATGGATGCTATGTCCTTCCTGACCCTTGTGGTCTTCGCGTTCGCTCTCGTCATGCTCGTGGCAGGGCTCTTCTCCGCGTACTTCGGCTCTGGAAAGAGCAAAGCCGCTGGAGCCGCGATGGCCCTGATCGGTCTCGTGGTCGGAGTCGTCTGGGCCTACCTTGTTGGGTACAGCGACATCTCCCCGTTCTGCGAGGTCGCGGCCTGGGATACGGTCTACAATGCCATCATCGACCTGCTTGGTATCTTAATCGGTGCCCTCATCGCTGTTGGTATCTTCCTCGTCGTCGTTCTCAAGAGCTGAACGGCCTGGAACCGAAACCTCTTCCCAAACCCCACCCGTCGCTTTTTATACAGATTATGTAGTCGTCCACATGATGTCAAGGGTCACCATCATCATGGGAAGCAAGAGCGACATGCCCGTGGCCGAGAAGGCCATAGGCGTCCTGAAGAAGTTCGGGATAGGGTTCGATATCGCGGTGGCGTCCGCCCACCGCACGCCTGCGAGGGTAGAGTCCCTCGTGAAGGAGAGCGGATCCGATGTCTTCATCGCCATAGCGGGGCTGTCCGCAGCGCTCCCGGGAGTGGTGGCATCGTTCACCGTCAAGCCCGTGATCGGAGTGCCCGTCAGCGGCGCCCTGAGCCTGGACGCGCTCCTGTCGGTGGTCCAGATGCCCCCCGGAGTGCCGGTTGCGGCTGTCGGTCTGGACCGCGGAGACAACGCGGCCGTCCTGGCGGCGGAGATCCTTGCAGTCACTGACGATTCCGTGAGGCAGGCCCTCGTCTCGTACAGGGAGGAGCAGGCGGCGAAGGTCATCGCGGACTCGGAGAAGGTGGTTTCAGATGTTGGGTGTTGAAGATTTCATCAATGACTCTGTCGAGGATATCAGGTCGAAGATCACCGGCAAGGCCATCATTGCCTGCTCCGGAGGAGTGGACAGCATGGTCGCCGCGACCCTGGCCAGCAAGGCCATCGGGGACAGGCTGCTGGCTGTCTACGTGGACAACGGCCTCATGAGGAAGGGCGAGACCGAGGAGGTCGAGTCCATGCTCAGGGACATGGGCATCAACTACAGGATCGCAGACGCGGGCGCAGAGTTCTTCGATGCCCTGAAAGGCGTCACCGACCCGGAGCAGAAGCGCAAGATCATCGGCGAGGAGTTCATCCGCGTGTTCGAGAGGAACGCCAAGGAGTTCGGAGCCGAGTTCCTGGTCCAGGGGACCATCGCCCCCGATTGGATCGAGTCCGGGGACGGGGTCCGCGACACCATCAAGTCCCACCACAACGTGGGAGGCCTCCCGAAGGACCTGGGCATGACCCTCGTCGAGCCGCTCAGGGACCTGTACAAGGACGAGGTCCGCGACGTGGCAAGGAAGCTGGGCGTGAAGGCGTCCGAGAGGCAGCCCTTCCCCGGCCCCGCACTGGCGGTCAGGTGCCTCGGAGAGGTCACTCCCGAGAACGTCGCCATCGTGCGCGAAGCGTGCTTCATCGTCGAGGACGAGATCGCAAAAGCGGCGAAGGCAGGGAAGATGGACATGCCCTGGCAGTACTTCGCGGTGCTCCTGCCCTCCAAATCCGTCGGAGTGCAGGGAGACCGCAGGGCCTACGGGCGCACAATCGCCATCAGGGCTGTCGCGTCCGTCGACGGGATGACCGCCACTTACGCCAAGATCCCCCTGGATGTGCTGGAGCAGATGTCGGTCCGCATCACCAACACGATGAAGGACTCCGTGAACCGTGTTGTATACGATATCACCAACAAGCCTCCCGCGACCATCGAGTGGGAGTGAAACAAGATTATCAAGGCCGGCGGAGCCCCCGCCGGCCCTTCAGAGAAACCTGGTTTTACCTGAGCATCCTCTCGCTGATGCACTTCATTATCTTCGTGACGTTGGCCCTGGTGCTGAACTCGAAATCTATCTGGCCCACGCCGCTGAACCACAGGGTCAGGCTGCTCTCGATGTCGAACACTGCAGGGGTTTCGACCTCGAAGGCCTGGACCTTGTCGTAGGGCAGGACGCTGACCGTCTTCTTCTTCCCGGTCATCCCCTGGACGTTGATCGCTATGAGCCTCCTGTCCGTGAACACGAGCCCGTCGCGGCCGGACTTGAAGGTCTGGACGACGGACTCCCCGCTGACGAGGATCCCGTTCACGAGGTCGGAGAAGGCGTCATTGTCCACCGGCGCCAGCTTCAGGTACTTCTTGTTCTCGAAGTTGATCATGCCGTTGCGATTGCGGGGCCTGTTCTTATTTCTGACCCCGCATGTTTCATATTCAACCTGTCCGTTCGGGAACCGATGAAAGTCTACGTCGTTGACAACGGGGGCCAGTGGACCCATCGCGAATGGCGCGTTCTCAGATACCTCAAGGTGGACACCAAGATAATCCCGAACACGACGCCGTTCGACGAGATAAAGGATGTCGACGGCCTGATCCTGTCAGGCGGAGCCCCCAATGTGGCCAACGACGCCGCCCGCATGGGGAACAACGGCGAGTACTTGGACAAGGCGGAGTTCCCGATCTTCGGGATCTGCGCAGGGATGCAGTTCCTCTGCGAGCACTTCGGCGGAGAGCTCGGTCCCGGCACCACTCCCGAGTTCGGAGGGGTCGGTCTGAAAGTCATCTCTCACGATGACCTGTTCAGAGGGCTTCCCGACGAGTTCCAGGTATGGGCATCTCACAACGACGAGGTCAAGAGGATCCCCGAGGGGTTCGTCGTCACCGCTTCCTCGGACACATGCCCCCACGAGGCCGTCCGCTGCATCGACCGCCCGATCTTCGGAGTCCAGTTCCACCCCGAGGTGGAGAACACCGAGCACGGGCCCGAGATATTCCAGAATTTCTTGGACATAGTGGCTGAACAGCGCCGCTGAAAAGCGGCGCCGTCCAGGCGTATAGAAAAGAAGATCAGTTCTGCTGGCTGATGACCTCAAGCTGGCTGATGATGTTCCAGATGATGGTCCTGCCGTGAAGGGGTATGTTGGGGTCGTTGGCAAGGTCGTCCAGGATGACGATCGCGCCGGTGGCGCGGACATCCATTGCTTCCTTGGTGTCGAGGAGCTTGGCCTTTGCGTCGGTGGCTCCCTTTCTGATGTTCCTCGGGATCGAGGTGTCCTCGGCCAGCATGTCGAGGCCGTCCGCGATCTGCTTGATCTTATCGGCCATTGGATCAACTCCGCTCAAAGCGTCTCGAACTCTTCCTGGAGGTCCTGCACGAGCTGCTCGAGGACCTCTTCGAAGCTGTTGGACTTGTACTCCCTGACGCCTCCGAGGTCGCTCTGAATCCTGATAACGAAATCGTTGTTCTCTTTCACGATTTCAACGTTACAAAGTAGTTCTTCCATACAAACAAGCCCCCTAAAGGTTCCTATGGTCAAACTGTACTAGCATCACATATAAAAGCCGTTGCTCGGAAAATCGTTTTTCAAATGGGCGGAAACGGGAATAGGGGGCCTTCCGGCATCAGGGAACGAGTGTCCGCCACCTCTCTCCCAGGCCGTCCGGCTGGAGGCTCGGCGCCCTGTCGGAACCATAAGAAAGATTTATAATGGTAACATAATTGAGGGGTATCCCTGCGTTATAGCTATCAGTGATAACGAGGGCAGTCCGCGCTATGCGGAAAGGAGAACGATACAATGGCTGAAGAAGATTCATCCGTCTACGAGCTGCAGGACGAGTTCGAGTCCAAAGCACGCGGCTTCGGAAAGGGGAAGTACGGCAGGATACTGAAGATGGCACGCACGCCTAGCAGGGAAGAGTACGTGAAGACGCTGTACATCACCGGAATCGGAATCATAATCATCGGAGCCGTCGGATTTGCGATCTGGTGGCTCATGGACATACTCCCCACATACTTCTGAGGTGAAGCCCATGGTGCCGATGATAGCTGGCGACAACGCCACGCAGAAAGTCCATGCAGGAAAGACGGTCCAGTGGCCCTTCCAGGTGTCTGCGGAGGAACCCAAGGTGACGATCTCGTTCTCCATCACCACAGGTCCCGATGCAGAGGATGCGCCCGAGTGGACGATCACCCTCAAGGACGGCGCCAGAGAGATCTGGGCCAGCAACTACGGGAGCCTGACCTCCGTCGAGGTCGACCTTCCCGGCAAGGCCGCCAAGGAGCTCACCCTCGAGGTGGAGTGCCCTGACGGAGCAAGATACGGCGACATGGTCGAGACCGAGGTGTCGGTATCGGCAGGCGTCGACGAGGATTCCATGCGCTTCAAGGCCATGGCATCACAGTCCATTATGGTCCTCAAGACCCAGATCGACCAGGAGAAGAGCGTGGCAGACACGCTGTTCATCAAAGCCCAGGCCGAGACCAGGGAGAAGGACATATATGCGATACTGAGCCCCGCAGGGCTCAGAGGATACGTGTTCGTCGAAGGGATGGACACCGACCGTCTCCGCGAGAAGACCCGCGACATAAAGAAAGCGAGGTCCTTCATCAACGGAGAGACCAGCATCGATGAGATAGGACCCTACCTCGTCCCGATGTCTGCTGTTGTTGGAATCGTCGAGGGAGACATAGTCGAGCTCGTCAACGGTCCCTTCAAGGGCGAAAAAGCTAGGGTCCAGCAGATCGACCATGCCAAGGAGGAGATCACTGTCGAGCTCACCGAGGCCATGGTCCCGATACCCGTCACTGTCAAAGGAGACAGCGTGAGGGTCTTAGAGAAGGAGAGATGAGCAATGGTAGATACTGTTGAGGCATTGGTAGATGGAGGCAGAGCCTCCGCAGGTCCGCCCCTGGGCCCCGCACTCGGGCCCAAAGGCGTGAACATCGGCCAGGTTATCGCTAAGATCAACGAGAAGACGAAGGCCTTCGAGGGAATGAAGGTCCCCGTCAAGATCCTTATCAACGACGATAAGACGTTCGACATCAAGGTCGGAACGCCCCCGATGTCCGCTCTCATCAAGGGAGAGCTGGGCGTCGAGTCCGGAGCGCACAACGCCAAGACCGAGAAGGTCGGCAACCTGACCCTGGACCAGGCGAAGAAGGTCGCGACCATGAAGCAGGACGACCTCCTCGGAGCCGACATGAAGGCCAGGGTCCTCGAGGTCGCAGGGAACTGCGTTTCCGTCGGAGTCACCATCGACGGAAAGGATCCCCGTGTCTTCGTGAAGGACGTCAAGGCCGGCGTCTACGACGGCCAGTTCTGAAAACGGAGGTGGGGCAACACCCACCTTCCATCTTTATCCACTTTTGGACAATCGATTATCCGATGATGCTCTGCCGTCGTCATCGTTATATCCGCAGATTCCGTGTTTTCGACCATGTCTGGAAACGACAAGTCCGACAGGCCGTTGTTCGTGTCGATAGTCGCCGCCCTGTACATCGTCCTCGGGGTGGTAGGAATCATCGGCGGCGTGGCCATTTTCAGCGCCCCTGGGGCCATTCCCGGGATAATCGCCCTTGTGATAGGCATAGGTCTGTGGCAGGGATGGAAGATCTTCTGGTATCTCGGCGTCATCTTCGGCCTGATCTACCTGATCCTGTCGATATTCGCTCTGCCGGCCCTCGTCGGGACGGTCCCTCTGATAGTCTCGATAATCACGCTCTGGTACCTGGTCAGGCCCAACGTCAGGGCCTTTTTCGGCGTAGGGTCCTGAGCGCCGCTCTTCAAACCCTGCATCTGTCCGGCGCGTTTCGCCGGACAGGCGCGCCCTTTCCCGCCGGGCCATTGTCTTTCGCCTGCGTTTATATATGGTCCCAATGTCACCTTTAAATATAACCTGCATATTAGGCTGAATTGCTTGTAGGAGAGTCGCAAGACTCGCATGTACTACGAGGAGGAATTGTATTGGCAGAAAAACCAACCGTAATGGCTGTGCAGAAGGCACTCGAGAGTGCGAAGAAGCGCAATTTTACTGAGACGGTTGAGTTGGCCATCAATCTCAAGGATGTCGATCTGTCCATCCCCAAGAACCGTATCACCGAGGATATCATCCTCCCGAACGGCCGCGGGAAGTCAGTGAAGATCTGCGTGATTGGTGGTGGCGAACTTGCCTTGAAAGCCAAAGACGTAGCTGATGTCGTCATCACCCCCGAGGAACTCGGAGCGATCGCTGACGACAAGAAGCAGGCTAAGAAGATCGCGAACAGCACCGATTACTTCATCGCCGAGGCGCCCCTGATGGCCGTCGTCGGTAAGAGGCTCGGTACCGTGCTCGGTCCTCGCGGAAAGATGCCGAAGCCCATCGCGCCCGGAGCAGATCCGGCCGGGATGATCGACGGTCTCCGCAAGTCTGTGACCATCAGGACGAAAGACAGGAAGACCTTCCACGCCCCCGTCGGGTCCGTGGACATGAGCGCCGAGGAGATCGCCGACAACGTCGAGCTGATCCTGAAGCGTGTCGAGTCTCACCTGGAGAAGGGGAAGCACAACATCGCTTCCGCGTACGTCAAGACCACCATGGGCCCCTCGGAGAGGGTCTTGTAAGGAGGTTCAAAGATGGCACACGTCGCAGCTTGGAAGAAGGACATGGTGAGCGAGCTGGTACAGGACATGCGCGAGTACCCCGTTGTCGCAGTCGTCGACATGGAGGGAATACCCGGCCAGCAGGTCCAGTCCATGAGGGCAGGACTCAGGGCCCACGCCAAACTCAAGATGACCAAGAACAACCTTATGCTCCTGGCCATCGACGAGGCAGCGAAGGAGAAGCCTGAGATCGCTGGACTCAAGGACGCGATTCACGGACAGTGCGCTATCGTCACGACAGACATCGATCCCTTCAAGCTCTTCAAGAAGCTCGAGGCCACGATGACTGCCGCTCCCGCAAAGGAGGGACAGATCGCCCCGTTCGACATCGTCGTACCTAAGGGACCGACCCCGTTCGGACCCGGCCCGATCATCGGTGAACTTCAGAAGATAGGGCTTCCTGCCGCCATTGAGGCAGGGAAGATTGTGGTCAAGAAGGACACAACGCTGGTCAAGGAAGGAGAGCCGATCTCCGGACCTATCGCCGCGATGCTGCCCAAGCTCGAGATTCTCCCCATGATCGTCGGTATGGACCTCAGGTCCGCCTACGAAGACGGGGTCATCTACGGTAGGGACGTCCTGGACATCCCCGATGACTACTATTCTACAATGTTCGCTACGGCCGCACACAACGCTCTGGCACTCGGTGTCTCGATCGCGTTCCCCACGAAGGAGACGATCGTCCCGCTCATTGCTAAGGCGTTCAGGGAGTCCATGGGACTCTCCATTGAGGCCGCGATACCGACCAAGGATAACATCGATATGCTCCTGGCGAAGGCTGACAGGCAGATGCTTGCCATAGCCTCCGCAAGCGGATACACCAGCGATGAGATCGCCGCAAGGCTCAGCTCAGCCGCTGCCGCCGCACCTGCAGCTCCCGCTGCAGCCGCGCCCGCACAGGAAGCTGTCGAAGAGGAAGAAGAAGAGGTCAGCGAAGAAGAAGCAGCAGCTGGCCTCAGTGCATTATTCGGCTAAAATAAAGGAGTTGAATCAGATGGAGTATATCTACAGCGCTATGGTTCTCTACTCTGCCGGCAAGGACATCACCGAGGACGCCGTCAAGGCCGTCCTGACTGCCGCTGGAGTCGAGGCTGACGCAGCCAAGATCAAAGCACTGGTCGCTTCTCTCGAGGGAGTTGACATCAAGGAGGCCATCGCAAGCGCAGCCGTTGCCGCGCCTGCAGCCGCCGTCGCAGCCCCCGCAGCCGCAGCCGCAGCAGACGCCCCTGCCGCAGCCGCCGAGCCTGAAGAGGAAGCAGTCAGTGAGGAAGAGGCCGCAGCCGGTCTCTCTGCACTGTTCGGATGAACGGTTGGTCTTAAGCTGACAACACAAACCTTTTACCCTCATTTTTCTCATATTCGGAGCGATTGACATGGATTCTGACAGAAAGGTCACGGTGCGCTTGTCCCCCGAGACCGTCGGCATCCTCCAGGCACTCGTCGATTCCGGCGAGTTCCCCTCATTGTCCGTCGCAGTGCGCTCCGTGCTCGACGATTATGCCGAAGAGCGCCTCGCGCAGGGCGTCAGGCCGGCTCCCGAGATGGGAGAGGACTACCTCAGCATAGAGGACCTGACGATCGACGGGTCCTCCTTGGACGACGCCGTCATGTCCGCTGCCAAGGAGTTCGCCCGCTGGAAGGCCGGTGACTGAATGACCCAAGATGCGATCCTCCTCGTCTGCGGAGGCGGAGCGAGGCACATCCTGGGAGACGAGGACCTCGGAGCCGAGAGGATCTCCATGGACAAAGGGGAGCTGGAGCCCCCAGTGATGAACGACGGAGTCCATCTGGAGGAGAGCCAAGCGTTCGCGCTCGCGTTCGACAGGCGCGAAGAGATCCTCGGGATGATGGCCGGTAAGCGCATCGTCATCGCCTTCGCCATGCTTGGCGGAGGGACCGGAGCGGGGATGATCCCCATGCTGGCCGAATGCGCCCGCGATGCCGGATGCTCATTCGTCTCGGTCATCGGCATGCCGTTCGAGCCGGACCGCCGCTATTCGGCGTTCGAGTCCCTCCCCGAGATCAGGAAGGCGTCCGACAGGCTGTTCGTGTTCGACACCCTGTCCATCACGCGCCTCCACCCGAATGCTCAGATGCGCCATGCCCTGAACATCATGGCGAGCACCGTGCACATGACCATCAGGGGCCTGACTGCGATGGTCGACGGCCCGTTCTTCTCGACGTTCACCAAAGACGCCTATACGGTGGCGTACACGGCCGCGCTCTACCCTTCGGATGCTGTATCGCGCGTAGTCGAGGCATCGCTGTTCAAACCCGATCCGGACCGCGGGAGGTTCGTGGTGATGGTCAGCTCCAGCTTCGGCACCGCCGAGCTGGAGTCGATAATGTCCACCGTTGCAGAGAAGACGGGGATAATCCCCGATATAATAAGAAGGGACGACGCCGAGGACACCAAGGTCCTGACGTTCCTCCCGGTTCAGGACTTCTGATCCTTCTTCTCCCAGGGCTTGCCGTACCTGATGATCTTGGCAGCGTCCCCGAAGACGCCCATGATGGTGTTGTACTCGTACTTGGTCGGGACCGCACGCCCCATCATGCGCCTGAACATGACCGTGGTCATCTCCCTGCGCACAGGCGGATACTCTATCCCTTCCATGACATCGCCGAAGAACTCGAACATCAGCTCTTTCTCGTGCCTGTCCGCGGGCTCGGCCCTCCTCGGAGCCACGTTCGCCTGGAAGAACTCGTACATGACGATGGTGGCCGCATGGGACAGGTTCAGGATCGGATATTCTTCCCCTGTCGGCACGGTGATCAGCACATCGCACAGGTTCAGCTCGTCCTGGAGCAGTCCGATGTCCTCCCTTCCGAACAGGATGGCGATCTTCTCCGGATATCCCCTGCAGTGCTCGGCGAACTCCCTCACCGGCACGGGTATGCGGGTGTAGTTCCTGTCGCCCTTGGTGGTCACTCCGCTGGTCCCCACCACGAGGAAGCATCCTTCGAGAGCCTCGTCGAGCGTGTCGACTATATGGACTCCGTCGAGGACCGAGGACCCGTGCTTGGCCCTGCGGTAGGCGTCGTCTCCGAGCTCGCAGGGGTTCACCAGGTAGAGCTCGGACACGTCGAAGTTGGCCATGGAACGGGCGATGGCGCCCACGTTCCCCTCGTATTTGGCTCCCACTACAACAATGCGGATGTCCGGCATGCCCTTGTCATCGGTATCCTGTACTTAAGCGATGGCTACGCGATAAATACGGGGTCGGTGGTAGAGGCTCTCGTGGAAATACCCAAGAATCACCCCAGATACAAATCGCTGATGACCCGCGAGCGCCTGGCCCAGATGGTCGAGCGCGGGCTGGTCACCCCCACCGGCCTCATCTCCCACGGCAGGGGAGAGGCCTTCGACTACATGATGGGCGAGAAGAGCACCGATGCCGCTCTGGAAGCTGAGCTGGCCGCCGCCGCCTATCTCGTCTCTGCCGAGAACCCCGTCATATGCGTCAACGGCAACGCCGCCGCTCTGGACCCGAAAGGGCTCATAGCCCTGGCAGAGGCGGTTCCTGCCAAGATCGAGGTCAACCTGTTCCACCGCACTCCAGAACGCATGGAGGGGCTCATATCCTATCTCGAATCAGAAGGCGCGAAAAACGTCCTCGGAAGGGACCCCGACCGCAGGATCGAAGGGCTCCAGCACGACAGGGCCCTCTGCACATCCGAGGGGATCTTCGGCAGCGACGTCATCCTCGTGCCCATAGAAGACGGAGACAGGGCCGAAGCCCTTGTCTCCATGGGGAAGAAGGTCATATCCATAGACCTTAACCCTCTGTCCAGGACGTCCAAGGCCGCCACCGTCCCGGTGTGCGACGAGATGTCCCGCGCATTGGAGAACATCATCCGCTTCGTCGGAGAGCTCTGCAACGACAAGGAAAGAACGTTAAAGACATTGGAAGCCTTCTCCGCAGACGAGAACCGCCGCCACACGATCGACTGCATCTGCGGGTACCTCAGGCAGGAGCGAGGCGGGAGGAGATAAAATGGACGATCTACTGAAGAAAGGATCCCTCAGGCTGCACTGGGTTGAGACCCACATGCCCGTCCTGATGGACATACGCAGGCGCTTCAAAGACGAGCAGCCCCTTGCCGGCCTGAAGATCGGGATGGCACTGCACACCGAGGCCAAGACCGGGATGCTGGCCATCACCCTGGCTGATGCCGGGGCGAAGATCCGCCTGGCGAGCTGCAACCCCCTGTCCACCGACGACTCCGTCGCCCTCGCCCTGAGGGAGGAGTACGGGCTCGACGTGTACGCCAAGAAATGGGAGTCGCAGAGCGAGTACTACAACAACCTCAACACCGTCCTGAACATGGCTCCGGACTTCATCATCGATGACGGAGCGGATCTCATCGCCATGGCCCACACCAGCAGGAAGGACATCCTGCCCAACGTTAAGGCAGCGAACGAGGAGACGACCACTGGAGTGGTCCGCCTCAGGGCGATGGCCTCCGACGGTGCGCTGAAGTTCCCCGTTCTCGACGTCAACGATGCCAAGATGAAGTTCCTGTTCGACAACAGGTACGGCACCGGCCAGTCCGCCTTCGACGGTTGGATGAACGCCACCAACCTGATCGTCGCGGGGAAGAAGCTCGTTGTCGCCGGGTACGGATGGTGCGGAAAGGGGGTCGCCATGAGGGCCAAGGGCCTCGGCGCCTCCGTCATCGTCACGGAAGTCGATCCGATCAAGGCCATCGAGGCCAAGATGGACGGGTTCGAGGTCATGAGGATGATCGATGCCGTGAAGATCGCGGACATCATCATCACGGTCACCGGATGCAAGGACGTCGTGGCAGAAGAGCACATCAAGGCGATGAAGGACGGCTGCATCATGGGCAACGTCGGGCACTTCGACAACGAGATCAGCAAGACCGCCCTTGATGCCCAGTCTGTGTCCAAGCAGAGGGTCCGCGACTTCATCGACGAGTACAAGATGAAGGACGGCAGGAGCCTGTACCTCATCGCCGAGGGAAGGCTCATGAACCTGGCCGCCGGCCAGGGGCACCCCGCGGAGATCATGGACATGAGCTTC
>CAVKKO010000016.1:0-24372 GCA_963656905.1 Bacteroidaceae bacterium
GGTGTACGTGGCCTTGGATGCCGAGGCCCCATTGGATGTCGAATATCCGATCACACTGACCTGGTAGCTCGTTTTCTTCCCAGTCTCATAGTCCGTGATATCATATGATGTAACATTAGAAGTCTGTTCAGAGACTTCGAACGTAGCGCTCACCGTGACATCCGCACCGGGCATCACGAAGGAGTAGGCGCCATCGGCGCCCTTCTGAACCACGGCTCCGGTCTCCCCATAGGAGTAACGGATCTCCTTCAGGACGTAGCCTGTCTTCGGAGACGGGGTCAGAACGACCGTGCTCCCCTGGACGGCGTAGCCCTCGGGCGCATTCTTTGTCCCGATGGCCACCGACCCGTTCTCGGAACTTGCCGCGTCGACCTTATAGGCCGGGTATCCGTAGACCGATGGCTGCTTATCATTGACATTGATGTCGTCGCTGACGACCTTCGAACCGTTCTGATAAGAGGTCCAGTACGGGCTGTCCTTGTGGATGTAGAAAGAAACAACGTTGTTGTACGTTTCCGCAATCCCGTTCCCATACCCCTTTGGCATGACAGAATCGCTGGAGAAGAAGAAGTTCACGTTGAGATTCATCGTCGTGAGCTTGTCGCTTATAACCGTGGACGAATCCGACTTGAGGTAGATGTTTATTGTGGACTTGTTAGTGTCCAGTCTAAACAGTATGTCATTCTTAAGGAACGTCGCTGAATCCACCGTATCAAAGTAGAATTCTGTGACCGGAGCTGCATTGCTAAGGGGAGTCATACTCATATCCGTTGCGGTCGTGAACCCTTTGGGCGTCCCGCCTCCGAAGATGATGGCCTTCAATGATGACATCTTCGCCAGACTTGTTTTCAACGTCGGCTCGCCAAGGATGATGACCGATTCGAGGCAGGGGGCTCCGCCAATCGTGTCCACGGTCGAAAGCGTATATTCCTTACTGACTCCGAGACAGCTACTGAGATTGGTTTTGAGATCGGAATCATTGTCTCCGAACGTCATGTCCGACGGGAGTGTGATGGTGAACTTCGATGGGATGATTGCAACTCCGAGCCCTTCATAAAGGTTCTCGGAAGAGGTGCCGATCTTCGTCACAGCCATGTTTTCTCCGACCGAGACCGAACGGAACGAGCTGGCGACGGTGGAGAAGTACCCTGTGGCCCCGTCGGTTCCGACAAAGAACTGGTATTCGATCTGGTATGCACTCTGGAACTGCCCATCCGAATACACTGCGTATATCACGGGAACCCTGAGATTCTGCCCATAACCGGCATTGTTCCTGTAGATGTATGGAGAGGGATCCTTGCAGTAGGTGTACGTGGCCTTGGATGCCGAGGCCCCATTGGATGTCGAATATCCGATCACATATGCCTGATATCCTGTTTTCTGCCCGGTTTCATAATCTGTGATGCTATAGGACACCGTGTTCGAATCTTCCACCAAATCTCCTAATCCATTATACGTTTCAACCTGGCCCCCGACCACAGCCAATGTGAGCCCGGCCATCCCCAAAACCGCTATCGCTAAAACGACAGCCATCGCATTAGGTTTCATTTTATCGAGATGTGAGGGGGATGTCCTCCCCCTCTGGGTTTTCAGGCGGTCCCTTCAGAATAGATCAGCGAGTACGAGGTCTGAGTGTTCGGAGCTCCGGAGAGGGGGCTGTAGTATCCCAATACGAAATCGCTCTTCACGGCACTCGTATCAGAATAGCTGGTGTATTGCGTCCACCAGGCATAGATGTCATCGGACCAATCATCCTCATCGCCTTCATCCACCAGCACAGTGCCGAGACCGAAGAGGCTGTTCATCCAGCTGTAGTACATCGTGTATGTGCCGTAATCGTCTCCAGGGACTGTCTCGATCGCAGAGATATTGGATCCCACCGCGTTCTTGAAGGCCAAATACAGGTCGGAACCATAGCCTACGATCGTCTGCCCTGCGAGCAGCGACTCCTGTGTGACCGAAGGCAGACTGGTTATGGTTAATGTTTCACCCTTCGCCGTCGCATGTGTGAGTGCAGTCGAATCTACCTTTATGTAGAAACTCACTGCGAAATTCGCATTCCCCACGATGTTCGTCGTCGAAACGACCGAACGCAATCCACTAGTGGGAAGCTGCGAGGCGGCAGTCTCCGCCGCAGAAGCCGTGCCGTAATACAGCGCGATGTTAGCGGTCTGATAGCTGGAGTTGTAATCAGCGAAAGGCTTGTAATATCCGAGAGCGTCATCTCCGATCGTCCAAGCAGAATCAGATTCGGAATAGAATATCGTGGTCCAGACATTTGACCCCACCTCGGTTTTCTCACCGAGGGTCGTTACATCCCCATAGCTCGTGTTGATGTACTTGTATCCATACTGGGTTGTGTACGTTGCAGAATCTATTGTCAGAGCAATATTGTTCGAGGTGGCATAATTCTGGACGGCGATGCATGCATCATATCCATCGACGGATGTGGATGCGGACCAGCCGCTCCCATAGTTTATCCAGAGGTTGAAACCGTACGAGACCGTGGCATCTGCCTCGGAATCCCCGCCGTCCATCGAGGCGATCGGGACAATGGCGCAAGCCATCATCGCAACCACCGCGAATGAGATAATCTTCATATTTTTCATAATTTCCACCTGGGCTTGTGCCCAGGAAGCGTTTCTTCTTGTGCAGATTTATAGTAGCCCAGAATTGGACGGACTAAACCCCATCGTGCATGCGGGACATTGGGGGATGATGTTTGCATCGGTCCTGACATCTCACTGGACCTTCCTTCTCCCGTCTGAACAATATCAATATAGCACCTATGACCGCCTCCGCTCATCTGGACTCGCTCGTAGAACACCCATTCACTTCAGGACGTGTAAGTTAATGTGATCGTCCATCCGTCACCGCTAACATTGCAGGTCCGATTATCGTAATTCCATCCCTTCGAACAGAGGTAGATCAACCCATCCAACTTGACCAACCCTTATCTCCAGCCTCCCGCATCCTTCATCCAATGTGCGTCCTGCTCCTCCCCCGTACCGTCCGCACCGGCCCCAACAGCCGGTTCACCGATGCCGATGCCTTCGACATCCTCTTCATGCTGAAGTCCGGCCGCCGCATCGGCCGCGGAAGGATAGCATCGGAGCTGGGCATCGGGGAAGGGAGCGCCCGCAACCTCATCGACACCATGTCGTCCATCGACCTGATCCGCGTGGAGCAGACCGGAGTGACCATAACCAAGTACGGATCCGCCCTTGTCGACATGCTAGGCATAAGGCCCGTCGACATGGACACCGACCGCTACGTCCTGGGGGAATGCACCTTCGGCGCCGTCATCCAAGGCAAGGCCGATCTGGTCACCGACGGAAGGGCCCAGAGGAACGAGGCCATCCGCCTCGGCGGAGAAGGGTGCACAACATGGGTCATGCGGAACAACGAGATCCTCATGGCCCCCGACTGGGAAGTGGACGCGGTGGACCCCGTCTTCGGGATGTCCATGCGCTGCAGCACGGGGATCTCCGAAGGGGACGCCCTGGTGTTCGCCGGAGCCGACAGCCCCAGGGCCGCCAGGACCGTGGCCATAGGCGTCGCATTGGGGATGTTGTGACCGAAGAACGATATGAGGCTCGGGCGCTCTCCGCGAGAGCGCCCTCAAACCTCACCCGATGAGTTTCTTGATGGCGGCGGATAGCAGCTCGTTAGCCTGCTTCCCGTCGATCTTCCCGCGGAGCGCCCCCATGACGGGGCCCATCAGCGGGCCGATGGCGGCCATGCCCTTGGACCTGACGAAGTCCGCGCGCTCGTTGACGATGCCCTCTATGATAGAGGCGGCCTCCCCGGCATCCACGGCTTCGAGGCCAAGCTTCTTTATCGCATCCTCCGCAGACGTCCCCACAGCCATCTCTCTCAGGATCGCCGGCAGGGCCTCCTTGGCGAACCTGCCGTCCTTCAGCATGGCGAACACTCCGAGGATCGCATCGTCGGTGAACACATGCACGTCGATCCCGTCGTGCTCCAGCTCCCCGTAGGTGTTCAGGAACATCGTGGCCGCCACGGGCGCCATGGCAGGGTCCTTGGCGATCCTCTCGAAGAGCTCGTCGTTGCTCTGCCTGACGATCTGCCTGGCCTGCTGGGCGTTTATGCCGTACTGGTCCATCAGGCGCTTCTCGATCTGCTCCGGGAACTCGGGCATGTTCTCCCTGATCGCCTTCAGCCTCTCCTCGGTGATCTCCGTGGGAGGCACATCGGTCTCGGGGTACATCCTAGCCGCTCCGGGCAGGGGCCTGGAGTACTTCGTGGTCCCGTCCGGCAGCGGGTCGCGGGTCTCCTCGGGAACTCCCTCCAGAGCCTCGTTGGCCCTTGCGACGGCGACTTCCAGCGCATCCAGGGCCTTGTTCTCCTTAGCTGCGCAGATAACGAACGCATCGGTCTCCCCGGTCATCCCGATGAACGACTTCAGCGAATCCACAGTCTCCTGCTCTATCCCGTAGTTCGGGAGCTCGTCCGAATGGAATATCCCCTTGACCCCGCGGGTCCTGGCCCTCTGGGCCATCTCCGACCCGAGCCTGAGGGTCTTGCTGTCTCCGTTCATCACTCCCGCGAATCCCGGCAGGCGGACGGCGATGACCTTGCCCTTGTCGTCAAGAGCGCCCCTGATGACCTTGGACTGGCAGTCCCTGAACACCTCGGTCACGTCCACGGGCTCGAAAGGCGCCGCGACAGTGCCCCTGTCGTTCAGGATGCCTTTGATCCTGATGAGCATCTTCTGCCTGTTGACCTCGTTCCTCACGTAGTCCGGGATCAGCTTCAGGTCCCCGACCCCTTTCAGCTCGATGCGGGCCCCGCCCGGGATCGAGATGTTCAGGTCCTGGCGGATGGTCCCTATCCCCCTCTTGACCCTGCGGGTGGCTCTCAGCAGAGTCCCGAGCCTGTACGCGACCTCCATGACCTCCTCAGGCGTCCTCATGTCCGGCCCGGTGGCCACTTCGATCAGCGGTATCCCCAGACGGTCCAGCCTGTAGAGGATCTCGTCCCCTTTGGTCTCGACCTTCCTCGCGGCGTCCTCCTCCAGGCACACTGAGAGAATGGAGATCTTCCTGTCCCCCACCTCGACGTGCCCGTCGGTGGCGACGAGAGCGGTCCTCTGGAACCCGGATGTGTTGGACCCGTCCACGACGATCTTCCTCATGAAGTGGATCTCGTCGATCACGTTGGCATGGAGCATCTCGGAGAACGTCAGGGAGATGGCGAGCGCATCCGCGTTCACGTCGTGCGGAGGCTCCTCGTCAAGCTCCACAAGGCAGCTCGTCCCTTTGCAGCACTGGTACCTGTACCCCATGTGCCTCTGGAACTGGGCCAGGGCGGCACGGTCGATCTCCCCCATCTCGGAGGTGGTGGGCCTGAGCCTCCTGTACACCGCTCCCTCTCCATCATCGCACAGGCGGCTCTCGCAGTCGCAGAACAGCTTCTTCGTGTCCAGCTGCTGGTGGATCTCGATCCCGCACATCATCTCGTAATCTTCACTCATCGAGGAACCTCCTGTCGGACATCTCGTTGCAGACAGGCGTCTGCATCAGCCTCTTCGCCTCTTCCACGGACCCTGTGTTGGCCAGGGCCCACATGAGCTTCACGTATGCCGTCTCCGGCAGCATGTCCAGAACGGTTATGGCGCCGGCGGACAGCATGTCCCTGCCGGTGTTGTACACGTTGAGGTTGGTCCTGCCGTTGAGGCACTGGCTGGTCATGACCACGATGGTGCCGTTGTCGCAGGCCTTCTTCAGCAGGGGGATCATGTTCTCGTTCACGTGCCCGAGACCGGATCCCGCGATGACCACTCCCTTGGACTTCATGAATATGTCCTCGAACAGCACGGGGTCCATGCCGGGATAGTACTGGAGAAGGACGCAGGCCTTCTCCATGCCGGTCTTGGCGACCGCTTTGCCGTCGGAGACCCTGGGCCCGTCGGTGGCGACCTCCATCTTCCCGTCCCGGTCCAGATGGGCGGCGGGAGCGCAGTTGATGCTGTGGAACGCGGACCTCTCGGAAGTGTGCATCTTCCTCACGCGGGTGCCGAAGTGCACCGCGAAGGAGTCGTCTCCCGAAGTGTCGTGCATCACCACGTACACTCCGGCGCGGTCCGCCTTGGTGCAGAACCTGGCGCATGCCATCAGGTTGCTGCTGGCATCGGACGAGGGACGGTCGGAGGACCTCTGGGCCCCGACCAGGACCACCGGCTTAGGGACATCGCCGAGCATGAAGGACAGCGCGGCGGCGGTGTACCCCATCGTGTCCGTGCCGTGGGGGATGATGATGGCGTCGGCGCCGTTGTTGATCTCCTCCGCAACGGCTTCTGCGAGCTTCTGCCAGTGCTCCACATCCATGTTCTCCGAGAATATCGAGAACAGGACGCGGGCGTCGATGTTGGCCAGGTCCCTGATCTCGGGGACGGCGTTGACCATGTCGGATGTGGACAGGGCGGGGTGGACCGCTC
Source organism: Bacteroidaceae bacterium (assembly GCA_963656905.1). Classification (GTDB taxonomy): domain Archaea; phylum Thermoplasmatota; class Thermoplasmata; order Methanomassiliicoccales; family Methanomethylophilaceae; genus Methanoprimaticola. The sequence goes on from CAVKKO010000016.1 coordinate 6,461, forward strand.
CGGTCCTGTAGTCCACATAGGACGCGATGGTCCCGCCGGTCCCGATGAGGACGATCTTGGGGAGTCCTTTCTTGGGCTCCACCCCGGACTCCTTCCTGACCCTCTCCGCAGGGGCCTCCAGCAGGGCCACTTCGGTGGAAGCTGTGATCTTCACGCCGACGTTGTACCCGGATTTCATCTTCAGGATCAGGACGTCCGGCGCGCTGAACTCGTGATGGGGCATGAGTGTGCCCACGAAAGACCTGCCGTCCTTCTCGACGGACAGTCTTGCACCTTCGCTGGCTCCAATGTCCGCGAGGGTCTTTGAAAGCGATTCGGAATAGCTCATGCTTGTCGGAATCGCGTATGGAGCGATGGTTTATCACGATTTCTTAGGACGCGTGCACGAGCAGTCAAAGCACAGCGGCCATGTACAGGGGAAGGAAGACTATCCCGTCCTCTGTCCTGACATCCTTGGTGCACAGGATGTAGGATTGGCCCAGCGCCTTGCCGAACCTTCCTCTGAACCTGTCCAAGGAGTCGTGCCTCAGACGGTCGGATGACTTCACTTCCACTGGACAGATCTTCCGCCCCGAACGGATGAGGAAGTCTATCTCGATGGCAGACTCCCATGCCGTCTCTTCTTCGGAATCTGCATCCTCTGCGCCCGCGGAAGGGCTGCGGGAGTAGAAGAACAGCTTGCGGCCGTTGGCCCTGAAGCACTGGGCCACCACATTCTCGGCGAACATCCCCTCGTTGATCCCCAGCTTGCCGAGGAGCAGGGATTTGTAGATGTCCTCCCCCGTCATCTCGTCGTCCTCTAGGCATTGGGTCACCAGCAGCCCCGTGTCGGCCATGTACAGCTTCTGCCTTGCGAGGTCCAAGTTCATGGCCAGCCCCACACGGGGATCGGTGGCGTTCACGCATGGATTCACGATCATCGCATCGTCCAGCCACATGAAAGCGTCCTCGAAATCCCTGTTGCGGGCGTTCTTGTCGATGCTGGTTATACGGAACTTCTTCTCCTTGCGGTTCAGCTCCGACGGGATCCTGTCGAATATCCCGGTGACCCTCGTCTCGTACCCCTTGGCGAACCTGGCGATGTCCTTGCGGTAGACGGTCAGGATCCTGCGCTTGACGGCTTCCGCCTTCTCGAAGCTCCCGGACTCCGCGAACTCCGAGACCGCCTGCGGCATGCCTCCCACGAGCATGTACTTCCTGAACAGCCCCATGACCGCCCTGTGCATGGCATCGCCAACTGGATGCATCTGCTCCAGGCATTCCCTCAGATACGGAACGGCCGTGTCGTTGCCCAGGGCCCACAGGAACTCCTCGAAGTCCAGAGGATGGAGGTACAGGTCCTCCTCCTCGGAAGGGATCACAATGCCCTCGATGTTGGACCTGATAGACATCAGCGAGCCCGTCTCGATGTAGTCGTACCTGCCGTCCTTCACCAGGTGCTTGATCATCTGCCTGGCACGGGGGCATTGCTGGACCTCGTCGAACACGATGACGGACTCGCGGACCGGCATGGTCCTGCCTATCGCTGCGGACAGCGCCCTCAGGAAATCCGGGATGTCCCCATTGTACCCGTCGAAGACCGCTCTAATCTCAGCGCTCGTGTTGGAGAAGTCGATGATGACATGGTCGCGGTACTCGTTCCTCGCGAACTCCTCGGCCAGATAGCTCTTGCCTACGCGCCTTGCGCCGTTGATGAGGATCGCAGACGCGCCAGCGCTCTCCTCCTTCCAACGGAGCAGCCTGTCGTAAGCCTTCCTGCGGAGTTGCATCGCCATGATGTCCTGAACGCCTGTAGTATATAAATAACCACGGATTAAGAGTTAAGGAACGTGTGGATTCACACGGATTAAGAGTTAAGCGTTTCCACTGCGCCTCTCGATCCATGCCTCGAGGTCATCCGCACGGGACATCAGGAACTCACGGATAGCCTCGGCACGGCCGTCCTCGCGGTACCGCCTGACAGCATCGAACACCTCGGATGCCCTGTCGATCCCTTTGCGTATCGCTTCCATCTCGATCCATCCTGTATCGTGGACTAACCCCATCTGCTTCGGGATGCATGGGTTGAACGGCATCGATTCCGACCCTGCCTCCGAGACGAGCTTCTCCGTGCAGCAGTCGCAGCCCATGCTGGTTCCGTTGTCGTACAGCGGAGCGAAGCGCTTCCATTCAAGCGTATCAGCATCACGGATGATGCCGAAGTTGTTGAGATGGCGGTCCGTGTTGCCGATGATGTAGTCGAACACGAGCATCCTGTCCAGATCCGGGACGATATCGAGCCCGTGATGCGCACAGCAGGCAACGAGATGGTCGTACAGGGGAACCCCAGGATCTTGGATCTCCGAGCGCACGACTCTGTATGCGGGGATCAGCTCATCTGCCCCGTCGATCATGTTCCTGCAGACGCTGCATGGCATCCCCTCATACTCCATCAGCGAGTACTCCACATGGTCGATACCCATCGAATCGGCGATCATCGCCGCAGCGACCTCGTTGTACGGCTCCTGCATGTAAGGCTCCTCCCCCGTTTTGATAAGGCAACAATCGCCATCGATGACCTTCCATCTCTTCATCAGCACGCCGTCGCAAGTGCAGTCGGGAGAAAGCGGATCAAGATCGTCCTTCATGACGTCGATCCCGAACAGCAGGTCGCCCACATCGTCCGAGAACCCGTTATCGGAGAAGTTCACCGAATCCCATGCCGCCTCGGAGCCTTCGGGCTCGATCCAGTAACCGTCGGTCAGGCTCAGCCCCATGGATTCTACCGCCAGCCGGGCGGCATCTGCGATGCCCAGCCTGTTCAGCAGGGGCCTCAGCCCGGAACGGCACTCGGGGATCGTCCTGGACGAACACCATTCCCCGAGCCGATTCAAATCTACATCTCCGCGAGGTGCCGTCCCCACTGGGAGAAGATCCGTGTTGCAAACCGATACGACATCTGTAATCCGTCCCAGGCGGTCGTCGAACACCAGAGAAGCGACCTCATCGTCCAGATGCATCAGCCTACAGTCCATGAAAGGCCATTGATGGCGGGGAGATATCATGGTTCCGCTCCCGGTTACCATGGCAAGTAGCACGGACAACATTATTAGTATGCACGGGATTCCCGCAGGCATGCACATAGTCCAGCCTGGAATGGAGATAGACGTCCTCAAAGAGAACAACAAGATCGCTCACGAGAACTACCGCCTCATGAAGAGCAAGGGCATAAGGTCCGTGGACTTCATGGGCTCCATCGGAGCCGGGAAGACAGCGCTCATCATCAAGCTCGCCGAGAAGCTCAGGGCCAAAGGCGTCCGCGTGTGCGCCATCGCGGGCGACGTCACCGGAGCCGACGACTACACCAGGTTCGAGAAGTCCGGACTGGACGCCGTGAACTGCAACACCGGCCACGAGTGCCACCTGGACGCCAACCTCATCAAGAAGACCCTGGCGGAGATCGACCTGGATAATTACGACGTTGTGTTCATCGAAAACGTCGGGAACCTGGTCTGCCCCGCCGACTTCCCCCTGGGAACGGATTACAGAGTGGTCGTGGTGTCCACCACCGAGGGAGACGACATGGTCAGGAAGCACCACGACATCTTCATCCACTCCGACGTGGCCATCCTGAACAAGGTGGACATAGCCGACGCCGTGGACGTGGACCCCGAGGTCATCGCCAAGGACTACAACAAGCTCACCGGCGGCATAAAGAACATCTATAAGTGCAGCGTCAAGAAAGAGCAGGGGCTCGACGAGATCCTCGCCGCCCTGAAACTCTGAAGGTGTCAAAAATGAAGGTCCTCGCCGTTGGAGGAGGCGGAAGGGAGCATGCTGCCGTGGAGGCGCTGTCCCGCTCCGGTTCCGAGATATACTCTGTCATGAAGAACGCCAATCCCGGGATCATATCCAGGTCCAAGGACCACCTGCTCTGCGACGAGAAGGACATCGGCCGCGTGTGCGCATACGCTAAAGAGAAAGGTGTCGAGCTGGCCTTCATCGGCCCGGAGGCCCCTCTCGAGGCCGGCATAGTGGATGCCCTCGAGGCCATCGGCATCAAGTGCGCAGCGCCGACGAAAGCGGCTGCGAGGATCGAGACTTCCAAGACCTTCATGAGGGAGCTCGTGAAGAAGCACGGCATCGGAGGGAACCTGGGCTTCGCCCACTTCGACAACGCCGATGACGCTGAAGCCTACCTGAAGACCATCGACCATGAGATCGTTGTGAAGCCCGTGGGGCTCACCGGCGGGAAAGGGGTCAAGGTCCAGGGAGAGCACCTCCATTCCTTCGAGGACACCATGGAGTACATCCACGAGATCTTCGACAACAACATCGGCGGCGCAGGAGTCATCCTCGAAGAGAAGGCAGTGGGCGAGGAGTTCACCCAGATGGTCTTCGTCGACGGGAAGCACATAGTCCCCCTGCCACTGGTGCAGGACCACAAGCGCGCCTACGAGGGCGATGTGGGCCCCAACACCGGAGGGATGGGCTCGTACACCGATGCCGACCACCTGCTGCCGTTCATAAACGCGTCCGAGAGGAAGGCCGCGCTGGACATCCTCCAACAGATCGTCGATGCGATGGCAGAAGAGGGATGCCCGTACCGCGGGACAATGTACGGGCAGTTCATGCTGACAGTGAACGGACCCAAGATCATCGAGATCAACGCCAGGTTCGGAGACCCCGAAGCGATGAACGTGCTGTCCGTGCTGGAGAGCAGCTTCGAGGACATCTGCCTGAAGATGGCCACCGGAGCCCTCGACGGGGATGTCAAGTTCGCCAAGAAGGCTACCGTGTGCAAGTACGTGGTCCCCAGGGGATACGGCACCAAGTCCGAGGCCGGGCACGAGATCTCCGTCGACGAGGACGGGGTCCGCAAGGCCGGAGCCGTCGTCTACTATGCGAACGTGGACATGAAGGACGGGAAGCTCGTCACCGGGACGTCCAGGTCCCTCGGGATCGTCGGCATCGCCGACACCCTGGAAGAGGCCGAGTCCAACTGCGAGGCCGCTCTGAAGTTCGTGAAGTGCGATGCGATGGCCGTCCGCCACGATATCGGCACCCGCGCGCTGGTCCAGCGCAGGGTCGACCACATGAAGGAACTCCGTTCCGCATGATGCGCCTTGCAGTGAGGTTCGCATACCTGGGCGCCGGGTTCTCCGGCTCCCAGGTCCAGCCCGGCGCGAGGACCGTCGAGGGAGAGATCGTCAGAGCCCTCTCGATGGTCTGCGGGCCTGCGGATTCCCTCGGACTGAGGATCGCCAGCAGGACCGACAAGGGCGTCAACGCCCTCGGCAACGTCGCCGTTTTCTATTCCGGATTCGAAGACCCCCACGAGCTCCTCAGAGCCCTCAATGCCGTCTCCGACGGCGTCTTCTACAACGGATTCTGCATCGTGAACGAAGATTTCAACCCCCGCCATGCTTCGTCCCGCGGATACAGGTACATCCTGGACGCCGAGGGCCTGGACATCGACCTGGCACGCGAGTGCGCCGGTCTCTTCGTGGGAGAGCATGACTTCGTCCGCTTCTGCCGTCCCGACGGCAAGCCCACGACGCTCACGATAGATTCCATCGATGTCTCGGAGTCCGACGGCGCCATCGTCCTGACCTACCGCGCCAGGTACTTCCTCTGGAACATGGTCCGCAGGACCGCCGCCGCCATCGGAGCGGTGGCATCCGGCCACAGGAGCCTTTCCGATGTGGAAGCCGCCCTGAACGGAGAGGACCTCAGCTTCGGCGTCGCCAGGGCGGACGCCCTCACGCTGACCGACGTCCAATATCCCGGAGTCGTCTTCGAGGACCACTCCGACCCCATCCTGAAAGAGAAGTCCCGCGACGGGCGCTTCTCGGCGGATCTGGTCTCTTCTTTCTACAGATCGCTCTGAGACCGTGGCTTTCAGCCGGTCTCAAACGTATGATCCTCAGAAGTTGTCGAAAAGGGAGGGGAGGGCCCCCTCCCGAAAGGTTTTCAGCGCCTGGCCTTGGGCTTGCCGTAGTTCTTCACAGGCTTGCGGTATACCCAGACCATGATCAGCAGGAGCAGGATGACCACGACGACCATCAGGGTCACCAGCCAGGTGTAGCTGCTGTCCCCGATGTAGAAGTCATGGACGTCCCCGAGCCCCTCGATCTTCACCATGTTCCCGCCGTCGGCCGCCTCCAGGTAGAAGGAGTGCTTGCCGTTGCCGGAATCGGTGATCCACTTGTAGGTCACGGTGGTGGACCCGTCCTTGTCCAGGTCCACGGTCTTGTAGCTGTCGTCGACCCTCTCTCCGTCGATGACGAAGTAGACTCCGTATCCGGAGAGGGGCACATCGCTGCCGTTCTTCAGGGTCACCGAGAGGGTGATGGGGTTGACCACGTTGATGCGGTACGAATCGGTCTTCGTGACTTCCTCGTCCTTGGTGACCTCCTTGTCGTCCTCGGTCACGGTGTAGGTGACCTTGGCGGTGTACTTCACCTCGAGGGTGCAGTGCCCGGCGGTCTTGGGCGCGGTAACGGTCAGCGTCTTGGCGACCCCGTTGTCCAGGCTCCCGGAGCTGGGGCTGACGCCGCTGCTGACGGTGGTCCCGGAGGAATCCTTCAGGCTGGCGGTGTAGCTGATCTCCATGCTCAGGTTCTGCTTGTCGTTGAAGTCGTTGTTGCTGTAGACGATCTTGTACTCGGCCGTGTCGCTGGTGCCGATCACGGTCTTCTCTCCGGTGATATCGCTGTAGTCCGCGTCGGAGACATCTGCTCCGACCAGACAGACAGCGGCCATCGCCAGGATGGCGAAGGCCATCATTCCTGCTTTCAGCTTCTGCGTGAGAACACCCCCCTCTTGCTGGCGAGCCAGGCGACAGCGACGATCAGCAGTATGATGACCGCCGCAAGGAACCAGACTCCTCCGGGCATTCCGGACCTCTCGTTGTAGATGTCGGTACCGGATGCGCTCATGTCCCCTGTGGAGACCTTGGCCGTCTGCGGCTCGATGGACATCGAGCTGGACGAGCCGTCGACGTTGATGCTCGCGGTGATCGTCGGCACGGATGCGGAAGCGCCCTTGTCGGCGTTCAGGAGCATGACCTTCACGTAGAGCACGGTGGTCTGCAGCCCGTAGACCTTGAAGGCCTCTCCGGGAGCAAGGACTTTGGCCCCGTCCTCGTCGACGATGGTCACTGCCCAGGACGAGTCCGCACCGGACACGGTGATGGACACGTCGTGCGAGTAGACGTTCTTGTTGTCGAAGGTGATGGCGTACAGGTACTGGTACGCGGAGACCTTGTCGTTGAACTCGCTTCCGGTCTGGCCCATCTTGTAGATGCCCATGTCGGAAGAGCCGGTCCTGTCGTCTCCGATGGTGATGTCCACTGTCTCGGTCTGCTTGCCGTTGATGTCGGCGACCGTGACTGAGAACCCGTCGGATCCGGGCGCGTAGCGGTACTGGTCGTAGATGACGCTGATCTCCACGGTTCCGGTGGAGCTCGCGGGCACAGCGAGGCTGTAGTCCTTCACGAAGCTCAGAGCGGAGCCGGCGGTGAACACGTAGGTCATGGCGCTCTTGGTGAGGTTGGTCACGCTGACCGTGAACGATCCGGTCCCGTTGGAGAAGGACGCGGACTTTATGCTCGCATCGAACTGCTCTTCCTCGTCATCGTCATCGTCGTCGTCCCATCCTTCCGGATCGGTGACCACGGAGATGTTGCGGACCACTCCGTCCCTCAGGTCGCTTATGGTGCCCTCGGCGCGGTAATATGCCGTCTCGTCATCGATGGTGGACGTGACCTTCGCCTCGACGCTGACCGTTCCGGTTCCGGAGGGGAGCTGGAGGGTGTATCCGCCCTTGCTGATGTCGAAGTCGTGCTCGACGGTCCTGCCGTTCGCGGTGTATGTGACGGTGATGGTCCCGTCCGCCACCACACCTACGTTCCCTGTGACCTCGATCTTCTCCTGGGAGGCCGTGACGTTGACCGTCTCGGTGGACCCGGCGGAGGAATCGGAGAGGTTCAGGAACCCGTATGCGATGGTGTCCTTCCCGTTGACCGTGTTGGTCGATGTCAGGTAGTACCTGTAGCCGACCTGGAAGTAGTACTGCGACTTCGCGGTGTCGTAGTGGTAGCTGCCGTCCTCGGTGGTGACGGTCAGCTTGTCGGAATCGGCCTTGGTTATGGTCACGACCGCGACATCCTGGACATCGTCCTCGCCCAGTCCGGTGAAGGAGGTCTGGCCGGGGTAGACGTAGGCAGTGCCGCTGAAGTAGTGCCCGGTGGACCCGCTGATGGTCACGGTGTACTGGCCGGGGCGGAGCGACTGGGTGGTTCCGGCGGAATACGTGGACTTCACGTCGCTGTCGTCCTTGTAGAACTTCACTTCCATGTCGTAGGGGATCCTGACGCTGACCTGCTTCACGTAGTTCTCCTGGTCGGTCTTCGAGCTGTCGTAGACCGAGATGGTCGTGGTGCTGCTGTTGTTGGCCGTTCCGGAGGAGACGGTCTTCTTCAGCGTGGTGCAGTGGAAGTAAGCGTTGTCCATGGTCCCGTCCTCGTTGTTGTAGGACACGGTGGACTCGACATTGTCGGGGATGTAGAACACGGATGCTCCGCTGGTGTTGCTCATTCCGTAAAGGGTGTAGCTCTTCTCGTTGTACGTGAACTTCATGATGGATTTCACGAAGGGCAGGTACGCGTTGGTGGAGCTGGTCCCGGTCTCGTACCTCAGGGTGTACGTGATCTTCCTTCCGTCCACGAGGCTCAGGTCCTTGGTGGCGGTGGAAGCGGTGTATCCCTGCTCGAAGCAGACCTTGTTGCTGCCGTTGTCGGCGTAGATCGTGTAGGATCCGCTGGGGAGGGCGACGGAGTACTTTCCGTTGGAGTCGGTGGAGACGAGGAAGACCTCGTTGTTGGAGCTGATGAACCTCACGGTTCCGCTCTTGGCGGTGTCCCCGTCCTTCAGGGTCCCGGACACGGTGATGAAGGATCCGGACGAGACGGACGCGGATGCGCCGTTGGTGTAGACGCCGTGGTAGACGCTGCCTCCGGAGACTCCGTAGATGGTGTACTGGACGGAGCCGGTGGCGAGGCCGACAGGCACGTCGAACATCATGGTGCTGCCGGACATGTAGGTCAGGGTGCTGAACTCGCCGGCATAGACTGCCAGGACGCCGGAGGATGCTCCGGAGACCGAGACGGTCTGAGCGTCGTAGGCTGTGATGGTCGCGGTCCTGTTACCGGACGAGACATCGGAGACGCTGGTGTACATGGACACCATTCCCTGTCCCATGGACAGGTTGTACTTTCCGGGGATGGCCGTGATGACCGCCTTCCCGTCCTCGACCTCGGCCTGGAACTGGGCGCCGGTCACGGTGTTGGTGGCCACGACGATGGCGCCGTCCTCGACGGAGTTGCCGTACTTGTCGTTGACCGTGGCCGTGATGGTCTTGGTCGTGGGCGTGATGGCGAACCCAGTGGTGCTGCCGGACGCGAACGTCACGGATCCGGTCCCAAGAGAGGTCCCGGTCTCGCTGTAGAGCGTGTAGGTGTACGTTCCGGGGAGCACGGAGGACTGAGAGATCGTCCCGTTCGTTATCCATACGGTGATGGTCTTTGACTCTCCCTGGAGGGATGCGCTTCCGACGAGGTCGAGCCTCATCTTCTCAGCAGAATAGACGTCGTCTCCGACCTTCACTGCTCCGGACACATCGGCGGTATCGATCTGGATGTTCTGGGGGATGGCTCCGGACTTGTAGCTCTGGAGGTCCACTCCGCCGACGCTGACGGTGAGGGTGTAGTCTCCGGCAGGAACGAACGCATTGTAGGCGCCGTTGATCGTCTTCGCCTGGGAGTACAGGACGTACTTCCCGTAGGTCTCGTCGTAGCTGTAGACGGAAACGGTCGCTCCGTCGACTGTCTTGGAGTCGGCGGTGACGGTGCCGCTGATGGAGGGCTGGGCCTGAGAGGTCCCGACGTACTCGAGCACGACGATGGAGGACAGGTAGTTGATGACCCCGCCGTCAGCTTTCTGTTTGGCGATGGCCTCGTATCCGTCCATGTACACCCATCCGTCGCTGGACGTGGTGGCCGTGGAGTCGGCGTTGTACCTGACCTGCCAGAATCCGACGGAGTATCCTGCGAGCCCGTACCCGGGGATGGCCATTGCGGAGGACTTGGATCCGTCGCTGGAGGCCAGGGCGACAAGGTAGCTGTAGGAGCTGGAGTAGCCCGCCTCGGTGGCGGAGGGCCCGATCATGGCCTTCCAGAGGAAGGTCTCGTAGATGGCGTCGGTGTAGGTGGTGTATCCGTAGTAGGTGTTGTACGAGAAGTACTGGCTGGCGGCCCCGTAGCTGTCCGTCTTGTAATCTGCGAAGTACGCGAGGGTGGAGAAGTAGTCTCCGTCGTTGTACTGCAGGGGCAGGAGGGATCCGTCGACCATGTAGTATCCGATCTTGTCTCCGGACGTGGAGCAGACGGACTCATAGGCCTTCATGATGTCCGCAGTGGACATGGAGGAGGTCATGGCCTCGATGGATGCGAGGTACACGGCGTTCTCGTCGGTGATGTCGGACCTGATCTTCCCGTATGTGGCAGGATCCTTGTCGATAGCCTCGGTGGCGGTCGAGGGGTCCTTGACGTAGGAGGAGATCTTGTCGTAGACGTCGGAGTGGCCGCTGAAGGCGGACGCGAAGTCGTCGACGTTGTGGGCCAGGACGATGCGCATGAGAGAAGCGGCTGTGGTGCCTGCGGCCCCCTTCGCGAGGAGCATCTGGGCGACAGCCGTCGATCCGCCTCCGATGGTGTCGGTGACGCTGTCGAAGCCGCCGTGGTTGACGGCATCGTAGGAGTAGTCGATCCAGGAGGCGAGGGCCCCTTTCTTGTCGACGTCCGCATAGTGGTCCCAGACCTTCTCCGCGGAGTACGCGTCTCCGGTCTTGATCGTGTAGCTGGTGTTGCCGCTGAAGTAGTAGTCGGCATCCGAGTTGCTGGAGATCCCCGCATCGACTGCGAACGAGACGTTCGGGACGATGATGAGGAGAGCGGTGGCGAGGACGGACACGAAGGGCAGGGGCTTGATCATCTTCCTGAAGAGCCCGGGGAACCCGGCGGTCTTCATGGAGGTCCACCATGCCCTGAGGTCGGCCGCCTGGATGACGCGGACGAGGACGACGGCGGATCCGACAGCGAAGACGGAGCCGACGACGGCCGCGTTGGCGCTGGTGGTCCAGACCGCGAAGAACATCACGAACATCCAGACGGTGATGAACAGCTGGGTGGCGGAGTGGTCCTTCCTCAGGTAGACGTATGTGCTGTAGATGGCGAAGCAGATCGGGAGCCACATCGTGAGCCAACCGTAGTACGAGGACACGTTGGACATGGACACGTGGCTGCTGGCCAGGCTCTCCATGATGGAGCTGGAGTAGATGCTGTTGCCGAAGATGAAGTCGTCCAGCATGTCGGGGGCCGCGAAGGCCATGACGGCGCAGATGACGACGAAGACGACGACCAGGGCGGGGATCGTGACGACCCACGGCTTGGCACGGAGCGCCAGGAAGGCGAATGAGAGGACAAGGGCGACGACCGCGATGAGGAAGGGTCCGGAGAAGACCGCGTCCCAGAGCCCTGCGGGGATGTAGTACGCCGCAGAGACGATGGCGCCGATGACGATGGTGATTGCGTATCCGAGAAGGACGTCTGTGAAGTCCCTTCCCCTGAAGCGGTCGACGACGATCTGGATGACCATCGCGACGACCAGGAGCACGACGACGAAACGGAATCCGTTCCACGTGAGGGCGGACAGGAGCAGGAAGATGCCTGCGATGGCCGCGTTGACCAGGATGCTCTTCCTGGAGGGCTCAGCGGCGTCGGCGGCCTTGACCATCTTCACGACGAAGAGGGACATAAAGGCGAGCAGGAATGCCGCCAGGCCGTACTCGGTACCGCTGGAGAAGACGGTCGTGCTGATAGGGAGCGCCAGGAAGGCGAACACGAGAGCCGAGATGGCTCCGACCTTCTTGTCGAACATCTCCTTTCCCAGAAGGTAGACGGGGATGCACGTGAGGGCTCCGATTATCGGGTTGAAGACTGCAACGGATGCGGCGGCTGCCTCGGCGGTGGAGAGTCCGAATGCGGACAGGACCGAGCCGATTCCGGCGCATATGAAGTCCATGAAGGGCGGATACAGTGCGAGTCCGCCGTTGGGGTAGTTGACGGCAGAGTCCGTCAGGGAGTAGCTGCCGTTCATGATGCTTTCGATTACATGCAGATGATACTGTGCACCCGAGCCTCCGGACAGGGCGAAGTCCCCGTCGGCAGAGATCCCATATGCGAACACGGTGCGCAGCGCGAAGGCCACGATCACCGAGAAGCACAGGATGAGCACACACCAGTGGTCTTTCAACCACCCTTTGCCGCTATTTTCGCGGTCGGCTCCCATCTGCCCGGGAGCGGCTGACTCTTTTCCAAATTTGCGCATTCTAAAAGTCTCCGTCTTTAGAATGGCGGGGGATTATCGAGCTTATATAAATAAAGGACTAAGACTAGGTCAGAGAAACGCGCGCGTGCACGCGCGTATAGAGGGGAAAGCGGTTTGGAGCGGTCAGCGCACGTAGCGGGCGTCTTCCGCGAACGATTCGGCGGCGGCCTTGGGGTCCTTGGCGCCGTATATGGCGCGGCCCACGATGGCGTAGTCGGCCCCGGCCCTTATGGCATCTGAGGCCTTCCCGCCCTGAGCCCCCACTCCTGGGGACAGGATGAGCTTCTCGCCGGCGATCTTCCTGATGGCCGTGATCCTCTCCGGGCGGGTGGCCGGAGCGATGAACCCCGTGACCCCGCACTCCATGCCCATGCGGGCCATCTCCTCCGCATGGGGAGCGGTGAACAGCCTTCCTCCGGGGTGGCTCATCTCGGTGACGGCATAGATGTCCGCTCCTCCGGCGGCCTCCACGGCGGCCTTGAGCGAATCGTCGCCGGGGAACGCATGCACGATCACGCCGGACGCTCCGCGGGAGACCGCGTTCTCGACGATCAGCTTCACGGTGTTGGGGATGTCCGCGACCTTGAAGTCGCAGATCACATCGGAGAAACGTGCCAGCTCGGTGATCATCCCGGGCCCTTCGGAGAGGACCAGGGGCCAGTTGATCTTGATGGCATCGACTATTCCGCTGACCGACTCGGCCACTTCCAGGGCCTTCTTGCCATCGGTCTCGTCCAGTGCTAGGATGATCCTGCTGCTCTTCTTCATCGAGCAAAGGGATGCCTGACATTGTTTTTAACCGTATCAGCACATCAGCCCGCATGCTCAAGAAGATGGAATGCGGGTCGTCCTGCAGCGGCAAGGTCGCCGACGGATGCAGGTTCTGCATAGAGGGGGCGAAGATGGTGCTCTTCGTGACCGGGAGATGCGGATGGGACTGCTACTACTGCCCCGTGTCGCTGGAGAAGAAGGGCAAGGACGTAGTCTACGCCAACGAGAAGCGCGTCTGCACCGACGAGGAGATCCTCGCCGAAGCGGAGGCCATGGACGCCCTGGGGACCGGGATAACCGGAGGAGACCCTCTGCTCGACATGGAGCGCACGCTGCACATGATCAGGATGCTCAAAGACAGGTTCGGAAAGGAGCACCACATCCATCTCTACACCGCCACCATCGACCCCGAGAAAGCGAAGCGCCTGCAGGACGCGGGCCTGGACGAGATACGCTTCCACCCGAGGGAGGAGCAATGGGCGAGGATGTCCGAGACGAGGCTCAAAGAGGCCTGCAAAGCCCTCACGATCCCCGTCGGAGTGGAAGTGCCAGCACTGCCCGGGAAGGCATCCGGCCTCAACGCCCTGGTGTCCTACTGCAAGGATGCCGGAGTGTCCTTCGTGAACCTCAACGAGCTCGAGTTCTCGGAGAGCAACTGGGGCATGATGGACGCCTACTGCTACGAGGTGAAGGACGACCTGTCCTCCGCCGTCAAAGGGTCCGCAGAGACTGCCATGGAGGTGCTGAAGGCCAACAAGAGGATGAGAGTCCATTTCTGCTCCTCGTCCTTCAAGGACGGCGTCCAGCTCCGCAGGAGGCTCATCAGGCGCGCGTCGCACATCTGCAAGCCCTACCAGCAGGTCACCGAGGACGGGACCATCGTCAGAGGCTACCTCTTCACCGCCGACATCGATGCGGCGACAGCTGCACTGAAGGCCGCGAAGGTCCCCGCCGAGCTCATGCACGCGGGCAAGGACCGTATCGAGGTCGCCCCGTGGATCCTCGAGAAGATCGCACCCAGGCTGGATTACAAGTGCTGCCTCTCCGAGCAGTACCCCACAGCAGACGGCCTGGAAGTGGAGCGCACGCCTCTGAACTGAATCGTCCGGGGCCGGCAGAGAAAGTCCTGCCGGACCCGGAAAACCGTTTCTGAAGTTGTTTTCCCGACCGTACGAGTTGATCGTAGGGGGTCCCGATCTGCTTCTTCAATCGACGCTGATGCTCTGGATCTCGTGATGCCTGTTCACGATGTCCCTGGCGATGCGCAGATTCTTGCCGGCCTTGCCGATCGCACGGCCCTTCAGTTTAGGGTCCACGGTGACCGTGGCGTGCGTGATGTTTCCGCGCTGCTCGATAACGACCTTCTGAGGACCGTAGATGTGGAACACGTTCTTGACGAACTGCTCGGGGTCATCGGAATACTCGACGACCTGGATGTTCTTCCCCGTCTTCTCCTTCAGCTTGATGACATGCTCGCCTTTCTTTCCGACGGCTATGTTGCCCTGGCCTTTCTCGACGACGAACACGAGCTTGTCCTCTGTGTCCATGCAGTCGATGGCGTTCGCCTTGGTGATCTGCTCGAAGAGAGCGATGTACCTAAGGGTGTCCTCGGTAAGTACGATATCTGCGGACATGTTCCTCACAGCGTTAAGATGTTGGAGCTACCTTTGTCGATGATCACAAGGGCAGACACGGAGAAGGGTTTTCCGCACAGTGCGCCGAGTTCCATGTTGTTCCCGTCGTACACGTACTTCTTCGCTGTCGAGTCGCGGAGCTCCGCGGAAGGGCAGTTCCTGGCCAGCACGATCATCTGTGCCTTGCCGTCTTTCACTGCCTTCAGTGTCTGATCCACTCCGAATTCCACCTTTCCGGTGGTGATGGCTGATTTCAATGCCCTGCTGATGTCGATCTTCTCATCGCTCATTCTTTATCCCCCTTTTTGGGTGTGTAAATAAGGTTTACCGCTCCGGTACCAAGGGTGACCGGCTGTCCGACGATGATGTTCTCGGTGACTCCCTCAAGGTGGTCCACCTCGCCCACCATCGCGGCGTGCAGAAGGTGCGCGGCGGTGATCTCGAAAGCCGCCCTGGCGAGAACCGAGGACTTCTTTCCGGACACTCCGTGCCTTCCGATCGCTTTGACGTATCCGTCGTTGGTCATGAGGTCGGCGACGAGCATGATGTGCCTGACGTCGACGTCCAGACCTGCCTCTCCGAGGGTCATCATGGCCTCGCGGATGATGGAGTTCCTGGCGGCCTCGATTCCGAGGACGTCCGCCACCTCCAGGATGCTGTTCGTCATGACGTTCTCGGCATCCACTCCTTCGACCTTCAGGACCTCTTTGAGGTTGCTGCCTTCGGTGATGATCTTCCAAGCCCCGTCGGACTTGGAGAGGATGGCACGCGTGATGTTGTCGATCCCCTTGATCTTGGCGCCTTTGACGGCGTCGTACATCGCCTGCAGCTTCTTGTAAGACGGCTCGTCCGACGAGATCAGGATGTCGTATCCCGATATGCTCGCCAGTCCGCGGACCGCCTTGACCTTGTTCAGTTTCTCGAGCATCTCCTCGATGGTGATGCCCTTGTCCTCCATCTTCCCCGCTATAGGGGAGATGACGAGCCTCATGTTGGTGAGGTCCGTCTCGATGCTCGCCACGTCGATGAGCGAGGTCATCTCGATGTTGGACGCCACGAACTTCGCTATGTTCTCGTCCTGGGCCGCCGTGCCGGTGAGGGGGATCTCCATGGACGGTGTGCTGGGCACACGCCTGGCGTCCACGATCTCGATCAGCCTGGGCAGACCCTGGGTGACGTTCACGTTCGCGACTCCCGCGTAGTGGAAAGTACGCATGTTCATCTGCGTACCGGGCTCTCCGATGGAGTGCGCCGCCATGACTCCCGCGGACTCGTTCTGGTCCATCAGGTGGGCGGTGTACTGCTTGCTGGCCTCGGCCAGCAGCTTCTCGCAGGTCTCATCGTCCAGGTCCGCATGCTCGATGCGCTTGGCGATGTCCACCACGATCTTCATGGGGAGCGTGAGGCCGAGCCTCTCCATTATCCCCTTGAGCCTGAGCTCCTGCTCGGAGTACTGGTACCAGTTGGTGACCTCCTCCATGTGGACGGCGGGGACCTCCTCCTCGACGACCTTCTTGACCTTGGCGGAGGACGTCCTCTTCCCGATCTTGGCGATCAGGGATGCGGCGTCCTCGTCGCTGAGGCCCATCTCCACCAGAGCCTCGGCCCCGGCTTCGCTGATGGCGGTCATGGAGCTGTACTTGGTGAGCACGAGCGAGGCGATCTCCTCGCTGACGCCCCTGTTCAGGAGCGCTTTGAGCGTGTCTTTCTTTGCCATTATCACTCACCTCCGCCGTCGTAATCGGACTCGTACCCGTCGGTGTCCTCGGAATCCTCCGAGTCCTCGTCGTAGTACTCCATCTCGTCCTTCTCGAGGGATCCGTAGTCTCCTCCGACATCCTTGGTGTCCACGTGGAGCAGCGCGTCGGCATCGTCGCCGAGCACCGTCGCGAACACGTCGTCGAGATCGACGGCCTTTCCCCTGACGGACCTTGCGGGATCGACCCCGTCCTCCCCGTACTTGAACTGGACGACGGTGCCGATGGTGTTCCTCACGGTTCCGTCCGCAGTGAGCTTCAGGTCCTCCAGAGCGGAGACGAGACGCCTCTGCATGTATCCGGACCTGGATGTACGGACGGCGGTATCGACCAGACCCTCTCTTCCTCCCATCGCGTGGAAGAAGAACTCGGTGGGCGACAGCCCGGACTTGTAAGAGTTGGAGCAGAATCCCCTGGCGTATGCGCCCAGGTCCCCTTTCTCGAAGTGGGGCAGGGTCCTGTCGTGGTATCCTCTGGACAGCCTCTCTCCACGGACGGCCTGCTGACCGACGCAGCCCGCCATCTGGGACAGGTTGAGCATGGATCCACGGGCACCGGCCTTGGCCATGATGACCGCGGGGTTGTCCATTCCCAGGTGCTTCCCGGCGATGGTTCCCGCACCGTCACGGGCCTCTCCCAGAGTCCCCATGACGCTGACCTCCAGGGTCTCCCTGAGGGAGCGCCCGGGCATCTGCTCGAGCGTTCCGTCGCGGTAGGACTCCACGAGGCTGGTCACCTTGTTGATGCACTCCTGGGTGTTGTTGCTGATCTGGAGAGCGGCTTCGGCGGGAATGTCCTCGTCGCTGATCCCTGTGCTGAACCCGTGGTTCATCAGTGCGCCGAGGGCGAGCCTGGTGACCTGGTTGATGAACTTGGCTGCACGGTCGGAGCCGTAGTCCCTTGCGATGTGGTCGAGGATCTTCCCTTTGCTGTTCCCGATCGCCTTCACGTCGATGGTGCCGCAGAGGAGCTTCCCGTCGCGGATCTTGACATACGCGTCGTAGGGGCAGTCCTCCTTCTGGCAGGGCTTGCAGTTCTGGCAGATGTTGGCCTTGAACGTGATCCTGAAGTCCTCGGGGAGCACGACGTTGAACAGGTCCTTCCCGTTCCAGTACTCCTCTCCCTTCTCGTCGATCTTGGGCTCGGGGACCTCGATGTCGTTGAGCTTGAACAGGATGTTCATCGCCTGGAACCTGTCGAACCTGGGGTTGTTGTGCGTCAGGAAGTAGGCTCCGGTGATGTGGTCGTGGATGGCTCCGATGATGGGGCCTCCGTACCTGGGGGACAGGATGTTCTCCTGGACCTGCATGAGGATCCTCGCT
>CAVKKO010000017.1:0-23428 GCA_963656905.1 Bacteroidaceae bacterium
GGTGTAGGTCTCGTTGTCGAAGGTGGTCTCGAAGACTCCGGCGCGGGTGGATCCCAGTCCCTTGGCCAGGGCCAGGGCGATCTTCTTGGCGTTGCCGGTGGCGTCCTGGTGGATGCAGATGAGGGCGGGGACTCCGAATCCCTCGGTGAAGACGACCCTCTCCATGTCTCCGGGGGCCTTGGGGGCCATCATGATGACGTCGACATCGGCCGGAGGGGTGATGAGCTTGTAGGTGATGGCGAACCCGTGGGCGAACTCCAGGGCGGCGCCCTTCTTGAGGTTGGGCTCGACGTACTGCTTGTAGATGTCGGGCTGGACCTCGTCGGGGAGGAGCATCAGGACGACATCTGCGTCCTTGACCGCGTCTGCGAACTCGGCGACCTTCAGACCGTCCTCTTTGACCTTGTTCCAGGACTTCCCGTCTTTCCTGACTCCGACGGTGACGTCGATCCCGGAGTCGTGGAAGCAGAGGGCCTGGGCCCTTCCCTGCGCCCCGTATCCGAGGACTGTGACTTTCTTGCCTGCGAGGACGTTGAGGTCCGCATCGTGCTCATGGTATAGCTTCATGGTTAAGCACCTATGGGGCGCATTACCATCACATTCCATTTATAGATTATTCCGCGCACGCGCGTGAGGGCCGCAGGGCGCACACAATTGTGCAATCAGCGTTAAGAAACCGTGCCGTGACTTGTCATGACACAACCCCCTTATGAAACGGTAATCACGAAGGTTATCTGCTTCTTTTTTAAACAGATAGAATTCTTTACTCCCTATGGAGTCAACTGAATCACGCGGCAGCTTCACCGGCCGCATCGGTTTCATCATGGCGGCCGCCGGGTCGGCCGTAGGACTCGGGAACATCTGGAGGTTCCCTTATCTTGCAGACAAGTACGGAGGAGGAGCGTTCCTCGTCACGTACATCATCATGGCACTGGTCGTCGGTCTCACGCTCATGATCACCGAGCTGGCCGTCGGGCGCTACACGGGGAAGTCCTGCATCGACGCCTTCCAGGACCTGTGCGCCAAGTACAAGGTCGTCGGATGGCTCGGATTGATCATCCCTGCGATCATCGTCCCGTATTACTGCGTCATCGGCGGATGGGTCACCAAGTACTTCGTCGAGTACGCGGTCGGAAGCGGCAGCACCGCGGGCGCGGACGGCGGAGCGTTCTTCAACGACTTCGTCAGCGGATCGCTCCCGGGCCTGTTCGACAATCCGATGGTGTGGTTCCTGGTGTTCGCCGCCCTGACCATGGCCGTCGTCGTGCTGGGAGTCGAGAAGGGCGTCGAGAGGGTCAGCAAGATCCTCATGCCCGCCCTGATCGTCATCCTGATCATGATCTGCATCTACGTCCTGACCCTGGACAACATCGGGTCCGGGCTGGAGCACTACCTCGTCCCCCAGCTCGAGGACTTCTCCATGGAGACCGTCCTGGGCGCAATGGGCCAGATGTTCTACTCCCTGTCCCTGGCCATGGGGATCATGATCACCTACGGCTCGTACATGAAGAAGGACGTCCACATCCCCAGCTCGGCAAGGGTCATCTGCCTGATGGATTCGTTCATCGCGTTCCTGGCAGGGCTTATGATCATCCCCGCCACCGTGGCGTTCGGGATGAGCACGGGGTCGGGCGGTCCCGGTCTGATGTTCGTGACCATGCCCCAGGTGTTCGACGCCATGCCCGCCGGGCACATCGTAGCCGCGGCATTCTTCCTGCTGGTCATCTTCGCCGCTGTCACGTCATCGATCTCGCTGGCCGAGACCGTCGTGTCGATCTTCAAGGACCGTCTCAAGATGTCCCGTATAACCGCGTCGATAGCATGCACAGCGCTGATTGTCATCTTGGGAACTCTGTCATGCCTCGGGTTCGGAGTGCTCTCGAATGTGACGCCGTTCGGCAACGACCTGCTCACGTTCTTCGACGACCTGTCCAACGACATACTGATGCCCTTGTTCGCCCTGATGATATGCATCTTCGTCGGGTATGTGTTCAACACCAGGGCCATCATCGACGAGATCGGGTTCAACGAGAGCAAGCACGGGCTCTGCTACGCGAACATCTACACGTTCATGATGAGGTACATCTGCCCCATCTGCGTGTTCGCCGTTTTAGTGCTCGGGCTCCTCTCTGCGTCCGGGACCTTCAACATCTGAGCATCATGCTCATAATCCTGCCCGGCAGAAGCCGGGCAGGCCCTTACCTTGCTTTTGCACTGACCGCCTGTTGAAAGGACGGCGCCCCTGCGCCGCATCCCCGGAATCCCGAACGGGAATCGCCCTGCGCCGGAAGCCTGCTGCGAGTGCCCACAGGATCCTACGACGACCAGGGCCTGGACAGCACATCGGATGCGGCCCCCTGCAGCATGGATACGAATGGATCGGGGCATGGACGCAAGGATGAGAAGAACCCCGCGAGGCTCGCAAACGTTGTGTTCCTGGGCCGAGAGCCCGGAATATCGGGGCCTCCGGAGAGGCCCCAGGGTTTGAGAAGAGGGGATGTCCCCCTCCGAAAAGGTTCAGTTGCCTTCCTCGATCTCCTTCTTGGCAGCCTCGTAGTCCTCGTCCACAGGGGGCTTCTCGCCCTTGAAGACGACTCCCACGAACACCAGGAGCAGGATGACCACTCCTCCAGCGATGAATGCGAAGTCCACGCTGTTGGAGAAGGCTGTCATGATCCCTGGAACGTACGTCGGGAACTGAGCCAGGATGGTCCCGTTCAGGATGTCGGTGGTGTGCGGGATCAGGTCATAGATCGCAGGCACCTTGTCCAGGAGCTCGGAACTGATCCTCGCGTTGATTATCATCGAGAAGATCGCGGTCCCCATGGTGCATCCGATGGACCTGAACAGGTTGACGGCAGACGTCGTCATCCCCATCTCGGACTGCTTGGAGCTGTTCTGGACTGCAGACATCACAACAGCCATCATGCATCCCAGGCCGAGCCCGAGCACGAAGATCCCGATGAGGTAGTGGGCCATGTAGGTGTCGCGGATCTGGCTGGTGTCCAGCCCTGCGGCGGACAGCCCGAACATGTCCTCGGTGATGGTCATCCCCGAGAGATAGTACAGTCCGAGGAAGCACAGGATGGGCCCGGCGATGAGCCATACCCTGAACCCTGTCCTGTTCAGCAGCGCACCGCTGGACATGGACGTTATCATCATACCGGCGACCATCGCCAGGGACCAGACCCCCGCTTCCAGAGTGGTGAGCCCGAACACTCCGATGACCAGGAGGTTGGTGTACATCATGGCTCCGACCATCCCGATACCGAAGATGAACATGTAGATGGCACCCTTGATCACGGTCTTGTTCCTGATCAGGTGGGGCGCAAGGATGGGGTCCACGGCCCTGTGCTCCGCCTTGACGAAGAGCGCCAGGAGGACCACGGCGATGACGACCATCGCGATGGATGTGGGACTGACCCATTCGAAGTCCTTCCCTCCGCACTCGATGAGCAGGATGAAGTCCAGCAGGAGCACGGACAGCAGGGCGATCCCGGTCACGTCGATGTGCTTCTCGGTGTTGTCGACGGGCGACGGGAACTTCTTGATAGTGAAGATGAACGCGATAGCCGCGAGAGGGACGTTGATGTAGAAGCACCAGTGCCAAGATATGGCTCCCTCGATGTATCCTCCGAGGAGGGGCCCGATACCGCTCCCGACTCCGAATATGGCTCCGAGAAGACCCTGCATCCTGGCCCTGTCGCTGGGGGAGTAGAGGTCTGCCACGGCGGCCATGGCCACGGGGATCAGGATCCCTCCTCCGAGCCCCTGGACGGCACGGCATCCGATGAACATCTCCATGCTCGTAGAGATACCTGCGACAACGGAACCGGCCGTGAACAGGGCGAGTCCGATGAGGAACAGAGGCTTCCTCCCATAGATGTCTGAAAGCTTCCCCGCGATGGGGATCATGATGGTCTCGCACAGCATGTACGCAGTGGCCATCCACGCGTACAGTCCCATGGAGTCGAAATCCTCGGCGATCTTGGTGCCGATGGTCCCGACGATGGTGCCGTCGAAACAAGCAGCGAGCATCGCCACGCACAGGCCGAACATGATGGTGTTGCGGACCTTGGGGTCGATGTTCTTGTAAGTCACTTGCTCTATTGCTATATCGCTCCCTCCTCAGGGATTGAACAACGATTACAATTTGAACTTGTATAAGAACGTTGGGAAAACAACAATCGCGATTCATGTTGTTGCCGCTATGCCGAGCTTTTAAATGGAATGACGGGAAATGAACAGGAAAATGCATTGGAAGGCACAGAAACACGATAGTTTTGCTGTCAACTATCGGGAGCAGACAGCTTCTCTATCAGCGCATCGGTGTGGGCATCTATCTTCTTCATGATCGCGACAAGGGTGTCCCTCTCCTCGTCGGTGAGATGGCCGAACACAGACTGGTCCACAAGATCGAACATCATGTTCCCCATCAGGACGATGTCCTTGCCGAGAGGCGTGATCGTTATGCTGTGGACCTTCCCCTCGCTCTCGTTCACCAGCATGCCCATGTCTATGAGCTCGCGGACGCCGGTGGAGATGTACGACTTGTCGAATGGCAGACGGTCTGTCAGGTCCTTCTGGGAGACGCCGTCGTTCTCCGACACCACTTTCAGGATCATCAGATGGTGCGGGCGGATGCGGGAATCGCCGAGGTACTTGGCGACGAGGATGCGGCTGATGTTGGCGGTCTTCCTGGGAAACACCATCATGAGGTCTATCAGCTCGTTGCGCCCGTATGTCATGAGATCACTGCTGCTCCGATATCGTGAAGAGTATAAAAGCGAGCGCAGGAACGCTCCATGCCGGGCCGGAAGCGGGCCTCTGTAATCTTGATATCCGTCGCAGGGCATCGCCCTTCCATGAAAGACCTCCGGCTCTCCATGGCCCAGACGGGCTCCGTCGCGGGCGACATCGAAGGCAACCTATCGAAGATCATGGAGGCTTGCAGGCTCGCATCCGATGCGGGATCCGACATCATCTGCCTTCCCGAGCTCTGCCTTTCCGGATACGCCATGCCTTACAGCTCGGAGATCCCCATCCCGGACGACCATCCTGCGATACAATCCATCCAAGACCTCAGCGCCGAGACCGGCATGTGCATCTGCTTCGGATACGTCGGCGAGGGCACCTGCATACGTCAGGCCGTCGTCGAGGACGGGAAGATGCTCGGACGCTACGACAAGACCCATCTCGGCGAGAGGGAGAAGGCCATGAGGCCCGGAGAGAGCATCGACGTCATCCGCACATCCAAAGCGGCGATCGGCATCCAGCTCTGCTGGGAGTCCCACTTCCCTGAGATATCCACCACCCTCGCCCTGAAAGGAGCGGACATCGTCCTGATGCCCTTCGCATCCGGCCTCGGAGGGGACCGCAGGAGGTCATCGTGGCTCAGGTACTTGCCTGCCAGAGCATACGACAACACAGTCTATGTCGGGGCGTGCAACGCATACGGCCCCAACGGCTTCGGGACGGAGTTCGGCGGAGGCGCGATGATATTCGATCCCCGCGGCGAGATGATGCGCGAGGACTTCGGCGGAACCGGGATCGTGACCGCAGACCTTACGGCGGAGCCGCTGGAGCGGATACGCAGGAAAGGCTACGAGAGCATGAAGGACCTGTGCTTCCTCGACAAGAGGAGACCGGAGCTTTACAGAACGTGAAAGAACGACGGAGTCGGAATGGTATACGGATGCGCCCGGCCCCAATTGTGATACTATATACGGTTCAGCTCAAACCGGGCGCAAGTGATGTGAGTATCGGCATCGCCTGTTCAACCTTCTTATGTCCACCTCCTCTGTCTCCAGTCCTTCCATGAACGCCGGATCGTCATAGTCCGTCGCCATGATGCCGTTCAGGAGCCTCCTTATGTCGAGCTTCATCCCATCAGCCCCTGTGAACCCCTTTCGGCTTCCATGATTTTAGGAATGCCTAAAAAGTATATAACGATTTAGGTCAACCTAAATTAAAGGTCCGAACCATCATGAGCAGAGCGAATTGAGAAAGAAGAAGGGAAGTTTGGGGACTATGCCCCGTTTCATGCCCGGAATCAGGCGCACAGGAGCTTTCCGAGATTCCTGCAGTCCTCGGACTCCGCCGCGTTGGGCGCGAGGTTGGCGATGACCCCGTCGTTGACGAGGTCCGCTCCGATTCCCCTGCACCTGTCGGCCCAGTCCCTCATCCACTGGCCGTCGCCCCAGTCGTAGGACCCGAACAGCCCGACCCTCTTGCCGGACAGCTTGCCCTCGACCTCCGCGAACATGGGCTCGAAGACGTCCTCTTCCAGGACCTCGTCGCCCATGGCGGGGCATCCGAACGCGATGGCGCCGTACTTCTCCGCATCGGCGGGCCCGAAGGAATCCGCTCCGATCAGGACTGCGCTCCCTCCGGCCGATGCTATGCCCTCGGCCACGAGCTTGGCCATCTCTTCCGTGTTCCCTGTGTCGCTCCAATACACTACTGCGATGTCAGACATCGGTTTTTAGGAAAGCCTAAAAACATATTTTAAGCTATCCTAAATTCAATACGGCGGCGACATCCCGCCCGGAGCCTGAAACATGTTTATCATCCATGATGCAGTTCCATCCGCATGGATGGATGCGTCGGCCGTGCCGAGGAACTGGAATTTCTGGAGAAGATCTATGCGAGAGCTCCCGTGGCATGCGCCATATGCGGCCGCCGCCACCTGGGGAAGACAGCCCTCCTGAAATGGTTCTGCCAAGGCAAGGAGCACATCTACATCACGGGCACCACCGGCCTGAAGTCGGACAACCTGGCGGAGATCAGCCGCACCCTGTCCAAGCATTCCGGGAAGACCATCCACATAACAGACATCCTGGACCTGCTCCCCACGCTGTCGGACATCTGCAAGAGGAGGAAGACAGTCGTCATCATAGACAGGTTCTCCGACCTGGTCGAGAACTTCCCCGAGTTCAACTCGTACCTGAGGTCGTTCATGAATCGCGAGATCATGAACACCAAGATGATGCTGGTGGTCTGCGACAACGACAGCTCCGTCTTCGGCAGGTTCTACTACACCTTGGACCTGAAGCCCATGTCCTATCTGGAATGCAAGGGCTTCCATCCCGATTACACTCCGATGGAGCACCTGATGGCGTACAGCATCGTCGGGGGCACCCCGGCATACCAGGAGCTCATCCAGGGCGACCCACTGGACGTGGTCAGGGACCAGTTCTTCGACCACATGTCCGTCTTCTCGCTGGAGGTGGAGGGGATGGTCTCGACAGAGACGTCCGTGACCCCCGCGTGCAGCAAGATCCTGTCCGCCATGGCCGACGGGTGCGAGGGCATCAAGGACATCTCCGACCGCACCGGCCTGGGGGCGGCGTTCTGCACCAAGCTCCTGGACGACATGGAGCACAAGGGCCTGGTGAACAAGGAGACCTCATCCGGGATCCCCCGCAGGTCGGTGTACACCATATGCAGCAACATCATCCGCTTCTTCTACGAGGTCGTGTACAGGCACACCCACCAAGTGGAGTTCGAATCCTCTAGCGACGCGTTCGACATGGCCCGTCCGATGGTGGACGGCTACATGGAAAGGGGATTCAAGTCGGTCTGCATGGACTACATCGCCTGCGCCTACGACTACACCTTCATCGGGAAGCTCCGCAGGAAGGACGATTCCAAGGATTCCATAGTCGATTTCGTCGCCGGCGCCAACCTGTACGGCGTCAAGCGCATGATCGTCGCCCGCTGCAGGCTGAACGGCGACCCGTTCAGGGAATCCGACCTCATCGAGCTGATGGACAAGGGCAAGAGGCTGGAAGGCTCCAACAAGCTGTACATGATGTTCTCCGGATGCGGCTTCGGCCCGGACCTGCAGGCCAGGGCCAAGAACGATGCATCCGTGGTGCTGAAGACCCTCGACGACATCTACAACGGATGATCCCCATGGACGGATGGATACTCGCGATAGATGCGGGGACTACCAGTGTGCGCGCGATGGCGTTCGGCCACGGCGGAGAGGTCCTGGCCGTGGCACAGAGGCAGGTCAGCCAGATATACCCCGGCGACGGGCTCGTGGAGCATGACGCCCTGGAGATCAGGGGCCTGTCGATAGAGGCCGCGAAGGAATGCCTGTCAAAGATGGGCGGTGCGGAAGGATGCAGGGCCATCGGGATCACCAACCAGAGGGAGACCGCCGTCGTATGGGACAAAGATACGGGCATCCCGATCTGCAACGCCATCGTCTGGCAGGACCGCAGGACAGCGGAGCTGTGCAGGGACATAATCGACGCGGGCCACGCCCAGACGATTCTGTCCAAGACCGGCCTGCAGGTCGATTCGTACTTCTCGGGCACCAAGCTGAAATGGATGCTCGACAACATGCCCGGCGCCAGGGAGCGCGCCGAAAATGGAGAGCTGCTCTTCGGCACCGTGGAGACATGGCTCATCTGGTGCCTCACTGCCGGGAAGTCCCATAAGACGGACCATTCCAACGCGTCCCGCACCATGATGTTCGACATCGGGAAGCTGGACTGGGACGATGATCTCCTGAAGATCCTGGACGTCCCCCGCTGCATGCTCCCCGAGCCCGTGCCGTCATCGCACATGTTCGGATGCACGTCCGCAGATGTCCTTGGCGCAGAGATACCGATAATGTCCGCGATAGGCGACCAGCAGTCCGCCCTCTTCGGGCAATCATGCTTCGGAGAAGGCGACGTCAAGATCACTTTCGGGACCGGAGGGTTCCTGCTCATGAACACCGGCCCAGCTCCCGCGGAGCCCGCCAGCGGCATCCTGTCGACGGTGGCATGGACGCTGGGGGGATCCACATCCTATGCGCTCGAGGGCTCCGTCTACATCGCCGGTGCGGCAGTCCAATGGCTCAGGGACGAGCTCCAGCTGGTGGAGAAATCGTCTGAGACTGAAAGGCTGGCCGAATCCGTGGAGGACACCTGCGGATGCTACGTGGTCCCAGCCTTCACCGGGCTGGGAGCGCCGTACTGGGTCCAGAACGCCAGAGGCGTGATCACGGGCCTGACACGCGCCACCAACCGCTGCCACATCGCCCGCGCGGCGCTGGAGTCCATAGCATTCCAGGCCCACGACGTCATCCGCGCCATGGAGTCGGACTCCGGGAAGAGCATATGCTCGATCAAGGTCGATGGCGGCGCCAGCGCCAACGGGTTCCTCTGCCAGTTCCTCGCGGACATCACAGGCACTATGGTGGAGAGGCCCAGGTGCATCGAGTCCACCGCCCTCGGCGCGGCCCACATGGCGGGGCTGGGAGCGGGGTTCTGGAACAGCTCCGACGACCTGAAGGGGATCTGGTCCCTGGACCGCAGGTTCGTCCCTTCGATGCCCGAATCCGTAAGGGAAGAGAAGCTGAGAGGATGGAAGGACGCCCTTGGGTATGTCGGCCGCGGAGCCGGAGCCGACATCAGGCCCTGAACCCGACGTCCTTCGAGAACGCCTCCGCGAACCTGTTCAGCTCCGTCCTGTCCGCTTCCACAGACACTCTGAACCTCATGCGGTCCAGCACTTCGACGTAGTATCCGCTGAGGTCCGACACCGCCGTTATCCTGACCTTCTCCCCGTCGCCCTCGCCCTTGGCCCATCTAACGCCGTCGGTGGCGTAGCCCAGGCTCATCCCGTCCCTGCGCATCACGTCCATCAGGTCGCGGACAGGGTCCGACAGTGGGCAGTTGACAGCGGTCGTGGACACTGCCAGGCCGGGAAGGCGGTCCATGGCCCTGGCGATCAATGTGACGTCGCTGTATCCGAGGATACGGAGCATCGGAACGACGAACACGCGGGACGTGAGGAACTGGGGGCCCTCCTGGGTGGCGACCCCTCTGCGGGGAGGCGACAACGTTCCGGACACCACCATGGCCGACACGCGGGGGCCGAGGGCCAGGTCCAGCTCACGTATCGACTGCCGCATCGTGCCTATCAGGTCGTCCTCGCTGGGGATCATGGGCCTTCGGACCCTGGGACCATTTATGAACGATTCCGAGGGGGTAGACCGAAAACCCCCTCCGGATGCGGATACTGCGCGGATGGATGATTTATCCACGCATATCCGACAATCGTCTAACATCTGGGGATAAGTCTTGATGAACGGATGTGTATATTCGTAAAAGAATTAAATTTATCAATCTCGTTGTTTTCAATTAACGCGCGTGTAAAATCATGTTTATATGATATATGAACTAAACAATACAATATTGAATGATATTATGCAATACGTATGAAACTTTATCATTAAAATCATCAAAAAATATCGATAATCTATGTGAAAAAGGCAAGAATCAAGTGTATTAATACCTGTTACTAATTATAGCATGCTAGATATCTTTATATTCATATCAACGCTTGTAATCCATTGCTGTGAGCAACGGCATCGATGTAGACGTTCGACGATAAGCGTCAATATCCGCATCGTTGACCGACTGGCCCGGTGGGCGAGCGGTCGAATCAGAAAGGAGACAACCACATGAAGATGGATGACGGCATCAGACTGCTGGAGGAAAAGCACGTAATGCACATCCTCGACTTCATCGGCAGCAACCCCGATTGCATGAAGACCGAGATCTACAAAGCCGTGTCGCACAACCCGCGCATGCCCGACAAGCTCAAGAAGCTCGTCGAGGCGGGGCTGGTCACCGCGACTGTGAACGAGAACTGCACCAGATACACGCTCAGCGACGACGGCGCCCGCATAAGAGAGCTCGTCGCCGAGATATCCACTCTGTTAGAGAAGGACCGCCCTGCGCCCGCGGTCATCTGAGACGCGGGAGATCCCGCTGCGAACATTCTGTCCGATGACGGCGGGTGCATGCGACTGCGCCTGCCGTCGTCTCATTCACTGCCCCGAGCCTTCCGGGAGGAGCCTCTCGAGCTCTTCGGGATTGAACGGCTCCGGGACCGGGAGCCTGGACTTGTCTATGCAGTCCAGGAATGCGGCGCAGAAGAGAGGGTAGTGATCGATCCCCTTCTCATCGGTGAAGATGTCGCGGGTCTCGAACATCACGCCGTGAGCGCCTTTGCCGACAGCCTTCTCCAGGGAGCCGCTGGCTTTGCTCGCCCCGCCCCTGACGGATATGGCGCACACCCTGCTGTTCATCATCGTGACGAGATCGAGCCCGATCCGATCCTGCCACTTCGAATGGTGCATCAGCCGCCTTCCCTGGACGTGGAGCATCCCTGCGACCAGGTTCTCCGCGACAGCGCCGTTGCAGGCTCCCAGGTCCCCTCTGAGGACCTTCAGAGCGATGCCGTCGTCATAGCGGGACAACAGGAGCCCCGTGTCCCGGAAATAGATCCTGAGCTCGGAAGGCTTCAGCATCTCTTCGAGAGGCGGTTCCAGCTCGGATAGGTTCACGCTCTCCATCGTCATGGACGACGAATCGAGCCATTCCAGAGCGCCTCTGTAGTATCCGATGCCGACCTGGTAGCCTGGCCTGCCTTCCACGTCGGAGAACTGGAACTTCTTGCGCTCCTTGGACAGGATGGCCGGCACGCTGGAGAAACAGGAGCGGACCTTCTCCTTCAGGCCCTCGTCTGCGATCTGCTCCACGTCGTCCATGAAGGCTCCGATTATGCTCTCGTGGATCTCCTGCATGCCCTCGAATGTCCCCTTATCCGCGAATCTCTGCACGGCCTCGGGCATCCCTCCGACGATAGCATACTGGCAGAGGTACCGCATGAGCGGAGGCAGCATGCCCTCCAACGGCTCCTTCTCGGATATCCTCCTGCGGACCTCGGCGATGGTGCCGTCCTGCAAGCCGATCGCCCACAGGAACTCCTCGAAGTCCATCGGTTCCAGATGCATGCGCTCCCAGTAGCCTGCAGGGATCAGCGGAGCCTCCTTCATGCGCGACTGAACCCGAGTGCCCGCTGCGACCACCTTGAGCCTCTTGTCCTGAGCGAACGGCTTCAGCGCGGTCACGGCACGGGGGCAGTCCTGGATGTTATCGAAGAACAGGGCCGTGTCCCCGGGGACGAGCCTGAGCCTCGTGAACACCAGAGACAGGGCCATCAGGACGGAGTCGACGTCGAGGTTCCCGTCGAAGGCCGCCCTGGCCTCGGCGTTCTCGGAGAAGTCGATCCTCAGATAGCTGCCGAAACGGGGCCTGAGGAACCCGTCGACGATGTGTGTCTTGCCGACCTTCCGGGCTCCGAGGACTATGGGGCATGTGCTCCTCCCGGACTCCAGCCATTCCTCCAGCCTGTCCGTGATCTTCCTGCGCATGGGAGACAGGATGCTGGCTGAATAATATAACATCAACGATTTCGACTTGACAACCCAGCATATTTCAACGATTTCGCTCTCGTTATGCCGTTGTTCTCAACGATTATGAGTAGCAAAACGACCTGCGTCTTTCACCTGGTTTCTGGGGAGGGGCCGTCGCCGGCCCCTCCCATGAAAGTTTCAGCTCCCTTCGCCGTCCTTCGGCTTCTTCTCCTGCGCCGGCCTCTCCGGCACAGGATACATGTCGGACACCTTGGACGACCCCGGCTCCGGGTACCCCGGGGCCATGGCGAGGCACTTCTTCGGGCAGGAGTCGGCACAGTACCCGCATTGGACGCACTGCATGCGGTCGATGGTCAGCGTCCTGGCGGGCTTGTCCACGTGGATCGCCGATGCGGGGCACTTCCTCGAGCATATGCCGCACAGGATGCAGTCCGAAGGGTCGAACGCCAGGTGGCCGCGGTACGTCGCAGGGTACTCCCTCGGCACTGCAGGGTAATCCACCGTCGCGGGCTTGCGGAACAGGTTGGAGAGGATCTTACCTCCCATCTTCATGACGGCCACGGTATCACCGCTCCGTGCAGCTTATGCATGGGTCGATGGTGATCACTATCATCGACACGTCCTGGAGGCTGCATCCCTGCAGCATCCTGACCATCGCAGGGATGTTGATGTTAGTCGGTGTCCTGACCCTGGCCCTCGCCAGGTTCTTGGTCCCGTTGCCCTGGACGTAGTAGAACGCCTCTCCGCGGGGCTGCTCAATCCTCATCGCGTACTCCCCGACAGGCGGGTTGCCCTTCACAGGCACCCTCCACTCCCCTTCGGGAAGGGACTTCAGGCCGTTGCGTATGATGTCCAGAGACTGCATCAGCTCGTCCACCCTCAC
Organism: Bacteroidaceae bacterium; assembly: GCA_963656905.1. Lineage (GTDB taxonomy): Archaea > Thermoplasmatota > Thermoplasmata > Methanomassiliicoccales > Methanomethylophilaceae > Methanoprimaticola. Next base: position 13,110 of record CAVKKO010000017.1, read on the forward strand.
CATGCACCTGGCCAGGCAGTCGCCCTCATCGTAGATGACGGGGGAGAATCCCAGGCTCCTGTACACGGGATCGGTGCTGCGGATGTCGTTGTCCACGCCGGACCCCCTTGCGGTGGGGCCCACTCCGCAGAGGTCTATCATGTCCTCCTTGGAGATCGTCCCCACGCCCTTCAGCCTGTTGCGGACCGAGGCGTCCTTCATGAAGACCACGCCGGTCTTCCTGACCTCCTCCTCGATGCCGTCGATTATCCCGATGATCTTGCTTATCTGCTCGGGAGTCAGGTCCGTGCTGACCCCTCCGATCCTGCAGAAGGATATGATCACCCTTCCGCCGGTGACGGATTCGAAGATGTCCAGGATCCTCTCGCGGATCCTCCAGCACTGCATGAACAGGCTGTCGAACCCCATGCCGTCCGCCAGGAGTCCGAGCCACAGCAGGTGGCTGTGGACCCTAGCCAGCTCGTGGAACACCACCCTAAGGACTTCCGCGCGCTCCGGGACCTCGACCTTCATCAATCCTTCCACGGCGCCGGCGTATCCCCAGCCGTGGCCGAAGCTGCAGATCCCGCAGACCCTCTCCATGACGTAGGTCATCTGCTGGTAGTCGCGCTGCTCCACCAGCTTCTCCAGCCCGCGGTGCACATACCCTATGGAAGGAACTGCGCGCACCACGGTCTCGTCCTGGAGCTCCAGGTCCAGATGGACCGGCTCCGGGAGGGCGGGATGCTGCGGGCCGAAAGGCACTATCGTCCTCTTTCCCATGTCACTCCGCCTCCTTCTTCCCGGCCGCCTTCCAGGGGGTCTTCTTGCCTCCGGTGCGGAAGAAGTTGCCCTTGTAGTCGACGGCCATATCCGTGAACTCCACGCCGAACAGGTCGTGGATCTCGTTCTCGTAGATGAACGCGGACCAATAGGATTGGGTTATGCTGTCCACGGGCCCGTCTCCGGACACCCGGACCTTGTAGTTCTTCAGCTTCATGTCCTTGTCGAAGCTGTAGACCAGCTCTGCGCCGTCCTCCTCCGGCACGGCGCATATCTGCACCATGCGGTAGCCGTCCGCCTTCAATTCAGCCGCCTTCCCTTTGATGCCGTCGGCGCTCAGCTCTTCGAAGTCCTGCTCTTGGAACATGCTCCTTCCTCCTTCATGCGGGCGCGCTTCTCCTCGAGGACGGCGGCGCCTTTGACTATGCCGTCTATGATCGATTCGGGCCGGGAGGCGCATCCGGGGACGTAGACGTCCACGGGGATGACCGTGTCGACTCCTCCCAGCACGTTGTAGCAGTCGCGGAACACTCCGCCGTTGCATGCGCAGATGCCGACGGCGACCACGGCCTTCGGCTCGCACATCTGGTCGTACAGCTGCTTCACCACGCTCTTGTTCTGCTCGTTCACCGAGCCCGTGACAAGGAATATATCGGCCTGCTTCGGGTCGCCGGTGTTGATGACGCCGAACCTCTCGGCGTCGTAGACCGGCGTGAGGCATGCCAATACCTCGATGTCGCAGCCGTTGCAGCTGGATCCATCGTAATGCATCACCCATAGGGACTTCGATGTGCCTGTCATGCTATCACCAGCAGATACGCTATGTTACCTAGGCCAAGGACCAGGGCGACGGCCCAGCCGCTCTTGAGGGCGGTCTGCCACTTCATGCGGGCGAACCCGTTGTCGATCCAGATCTCCAGCAGGTAGGCCAGCACCGCTATGACCAGCCCTATGGCGAATCCGGTCCATGCGCCGTCCTGGAAGAACAGCGCCACCATGCCGAGCAGCATTATGCTCTCGTACCAGTGGGACACCTCCATCATCGCGTATGTGCGGCCGGAGAACTCGGTGGAGACTCCGCGGACGATGTCCTGATGGGCATGGTGGGACATGCTGAGGTCGAAGGGCGACTTCCTGAGCTTCATCGTCAGGATGAACAGGAACCCGGCGAACAGGCCGATCATGGGCAGGATGGACATCTCGCCGTGGCGGGCGATGTCGCCGACCAGGAACGTGCCCCCGTCCGTGCCTCCGGTGAACAGGTAGAACCCGATCGCCACCATCAGCACCATGGGCTCGTAGGCCATGGCCACGTAGATCTCCCTCTGCGCACCGACCTGCGCGAAGGGGGACCCGGTGGAGTACGCCGCCAGCACCAGGAACGTCTCGGCCATGGTGAGGGTGAACAGCACCAGCAGGAGGTCAGCCCCTCCGAAGAAGAGCGCCCCTGTCACGGCTATCCACACCAGGTTGCACCCGACGTAGAAGTCCTGGAACCTGTTGGGCGCGGAATGCTCCTTGGCCAGGAACTTGCGCAGGTCGTACCAGGGCTGGAGGAGCGGAGGCCCGCGCCTGCCCTGCATGCGGGCGGAGATCTTCCTGTCCACCCCTGCGAGGATGCAGCCTGCAAAGGGAGCGAGCATGAGGAACACGGCGGCCAATGCGAACGGCAGGATGTCGGTCACAGCGTCCACCCCCCGTATCCGATGATGATGGCGGCAACGATCACAATCGTCATGGACGCTTCGCCCAGGACCCTTATCCTGTCCTCGCCGAACCACCCGTCCAGATACCAGTTCCTGAGGGACACTGTGGCCGTGGAGCCGTAGGAGTCCGTGTAGGCGGAATCGCTCTCGGCGACTCCGGACATGTACACCGGAGCCTCGGGCACCTTGGACCTGCCGAAGAACGGGATGAATATCATGACGAGCGCCGCAAGCATCGCGATCAGCAGCGCGGCGCTGCCGTTGTCCAGGATGGGGATCGACACGTCGTATCCGAAGGCAGTCCCGAGCCAAGGCTCGATCAGATGCTCGGACACCAGCGGGAACGCGAAGCACACCGCCACCGTCAGCACTGCAAGCGAGACGAGCACGGACCATTCTTGGATCCTGACGGTGCCCTCTATGCTCTCCTGCCCCTTGGCGGAGCATGCGAGCTTTCCCAGCCACTTGGTCCAGTAGAACCCGGTCACCGCGCTGCCGAAGGCTATGCACCCGATCAGCAGCAGGGACAGAGGGTTCCCGGGATCCACGAACGACACCAGAGCGGACCACTTGGATATCAGCATCCCCAGCGGTGCCAGGAACATTGCGGCTATGCCGAGCATCATGATCCTGGCGAGACGGGGCATCTTCGAGAACAGGCCGTCCATGTCCTCGATGTCCCTGCTTCCGATGTGGTGCTCCGCCGTTCCGACGCATAGGAACAGCATGGACTTGGTCACAGCATGGAATATCATCAGCAGGACGCCGGCCCAGACAGCTTCCGGAGTCCCCACTCCGGCGCATGCGACGATCAGTCCGAGATTGGCTATGGTGGAGTATGCGAGCACGCGCTTCCCGTTGCTCTGGGAGATGGCGGCCATGGACGCCAGGAGGAACGTGACCCCTCCGACGGTCATGACCATGTATCCTCCGATGTTGCCCGTCAGCAGCGGAGAGAGCTTCAACACCATGAACACACCTGCCTTGACCATGGTGGACGAGTGCAGGAGCGCGGATGTGGGGGTCGGCGCGACCATCGCGCCCAGGAGCCATGTGTGGAAGGGCATCTGGGCGGACTTCGCTATGCCCGCAAGGGCCAGCAGCATCACGGCCAGCAGCACCCACTTGGCGCCGGAGACGTCCGGAGTGGCGAGGAGCTCGTCGAACGCCAGTATCCCGTCCTTGTCTGCCAGGATGATCAGCGCTGCGATGAAAGCGATTCCTCCCACCAGGTTCAGTATCAGCTGGCGGAACGAGTTGTTCCTCGCCTCCTCGGTGCGGGTGTACCCGATGAGCGCGAAGGAGCACAGGGTCGTGATCTCCCAGAAGAAGAACATCCACACCAGGTTGTTCGACAGGACTATGCCGAACATGGCGCTGAGGAACACGAACAGCAGGAAGAAGAACCACGGCCTGCGATCGTCCTCGGCATGCTTCTGGAAGTCCCTCATGTAGCCGACGGCATAGATGCAGATCAGGCTCCCGATTATGCCTATGATCAGCACCATGAGGATGCTCAGGTCGTCTATGTACAGGCCGTTCTCGACTTCTATGCCGTCTTTATAGACGAACTCGAAGGCGACGGACAGGACGAGCTGGACCGCGCCCAGGGCCACGGCCGCATGTTTCTTGTATTTCACTCCCAGCCCGATGACGACGAGCCCCAGGATCGCCTCGATGCCGAACATCAGGAGGTCTATGGACTCGTCGCACAATTCGAACTTCTCGGGCTCCCCCAGATGGACCGCCGCCACGGCCACGGAGGCCGCCATGGTCGCCAGAGCGCCGACCACGGCTATCCATCCGCGGGCCCGGTCGTCCCGGACCAGGAGGAGCAGGACTGCGATGACGAACGGGATCGCCATCATGATCAGGATGTCTTCCATTGCGCATTCCCCACAAGCCTTTTGCACGGGCCAGGGGCCCGTATGCCTTGTTTAAACATGTTTAAATGTTCTAATTCTTAAGCATTTCGAAGATTGCCGCCCTATGGGGGCGAAGTGAAGCGAAGATTGCGGTGGAACGGCTATTATGGTTGCGACAGCCGGCGATCACAGGGGGAACGGAGAATCATGAGAGAGTGGGCCTACCCGGATTTGAACCGGGGTCAATGGCTCCCAAAGCCACAAGTATACCAAGCTAGCCCATAGGCCCACTGAGGGCGTCAATGAGCGACGGTGTATAAAAAATGGGCAGTGGCCCGTCCCGCGGATGGGGCGGGGCGCCCTTCACTCCTTCCCGGAGGCGCTCTCCCAAGGGAGCTTGGGGTCCAGCAGCCCCGTCAAGAGCAGCGGGTCCACCGACGACAGAGTCATCTCGTGGTCCAGGACCTTCATCTCCGAAGGGTTCAGCTCCCTTCCGATGCCGGCCCTGCAGGCCTCGTCCTGCAGCATCTCGCGTGCGGTGACGTACAGCCTTTCGGCGATGACCATCCATGCTCCGTCCTCTATGAACGGGTCCCCGTAGGGGCTGCCCCTCCACTTGTCCGTGAAGGCCTCGGACCTCACCCACACCGGCGGGCCCCTGTGCTTGTACGTCTTGGAGATGGTGTCGCGCTCGATCTCGAACACTATCGTCAGCCTGGAATCGTCCATGTCGTGCACCGCACGGAGCACGTTGAACGAGAACTCGTTCAGCTTCTTCTCCAGTGCGATCTGAGTCTTCCAGAGCTGGGAGTACAGGTTGTCCTCTATGGCGTCCGGCCTTCCGAAGACCACGGAGATCAGCCTCGACCCGTGCATCTCCGTCCTCTCGGCCAGGCGCTCCTTGGAGTCGGGGATCCTCGCCTCGGGGAAGAAGAACCTCTCTGACGGCCTCGACAAGTACGCCTTCGCCGCTACTGTGAACAGCGACAGCGTGTCGAGGTGCACCGCGGACGCCACGTTCCTCTTCGGATCCACGGGATCGTAGACGACCAGCGGGGCCATCATCAGGGGCCCTTTGCCCCTGATCTCGATCACGGTGCCCTCCTTCCAACAGGAAGCTTCCGAGATCAGCTTGGAGAACGTCCCGTATTTCACTATCAGAAGCTCGCACAGGTACCCGGAGAACCCCCTGGAGTCCTGCTCCGCTCCGTACGCGCCGATCCCCTTCATGAACTTCTTCAGCAGGCGGACCTGGTCCTTTCCCGCATCGTCCAGATAGGACTTTATGAACTGCGTGTGGAAAGGCGTCCTATCAACAGCGCTGAGCATGTGCTCGGTGCTGTCGATGTGGTAGCATGGGACCATGTCCACGTCCAGGCCCTCGAACACGCCCCTGGTGTAAGGGTGGTCGGAGTACATCCTCATCCCGTGGAGGATGTCCTCCCCGGCCTTCAGGCCGATCTCCTTGACCTTCTCCTTCGGGACGTCCGGCGGGAACATCAGGAACAGGTCGAGGTCCGGGTCGGAAAGGAAGGTGCCCTTGGAGAACGAACCTGCGAACCTGGCCTCCACATCGATCCCGTGGGATGCGATATAGCCCTCGACTGTCGCCTTAAGGCGCGATGCGCGCTCCTCGATGGAGGCTGTCGCCTCAGGAGACGGCACTATGCGGGCAAGGACCTCTTCCTCAAGGCCCATCCTCTCACATCCCGTACTGGCAGCGCCCTTTGACAAGGGCCGCCTTGGGATCGGCAGGTATCATGGGCAGAGCGCACTCCTCGCAGTCGACCATGACCTCCACCAGGCACGTCTTGCCGCAGCCCTTCGCCTGCTTCAATGCATCGTAGATCTCCCCGGGCTTCTCTACGCGGATGCCCTCGGCTCCGAAGGCCTCCGCCAGCTTGACGAAGTCGGGGTCGCACTTCAGGGTGGTGTTGCTGTACCTCTCGTTCCAGAACAGCTTCTGCCACTGCCTGACCATCCCCAGGGTGCCGTTGTTCAGCAGCACCACGGTCACGGGCAGGTCCTGCGCCAGTGACGTGGCCATCTCCTGCATGACCATCTGGAACCCTCCGTCGCCGGTGATGGCGATGACGCTGCTGTCGGGCCTGGCGGCCTTGGCGCCTATGGCCGCGGGAAGGCCGTACCCCATCGTTCCGAAAGTGCCGGACGAGAGGAACTGCCGGGGGCGCTCGATGTTAAGGTAGTGCATGGCCCACATCTGGTTCTGGCCCACGTCGGTGGTGACTATAGTGTCCTTGTCGAGGACCCTGTTGATCTCGCGCATGACCTTCTGCGGGATGATGGGCTCGCATGTGTAGTCAGTGCTGCAGGCGCAGGCGTGCTTGAACGCCTTGGCACGGGCCGTCCAGTCCCCATTGGGCTGGCTCCCTGCCAAGGCCTTGAGTATCAGCCTCAGGCCCTTGCCGGCATCGCAGAGCAGGTTCGCGGCAGGGTGCTTGTGCTTGTTGAACTCGGTGCGGTCGATGTCTATGTGCACGACCTTTCCCTCAGGGTCCTTCATGCGGCTCTTCTGGCTGTAGGTCCTGTCGGAGAACCTGCTGCCGACGGAGATTATCAAATCGGCCTCGTTCATCGCCGACAGCGCGGACATCCTCCCGTGCATCCCCAGCGGCCCCATGCACAGGTCGTACGATGACGGGACGAGCCCCATGCTCATGAGTGTGGTGTCCACAGGCGCACCGAGCACCCTGGACAGCTCCATCACTTCCTCAGTGGCGTTTATCGCCCCTCCGCCGACCAGGATCACGGGGCGCTTGGCCTCCTTTATCCACCTGACGGCCATCTCCAGGTCGCTCAGGTCCTCGGGCACGGGCTTGACGCCGTACTCTTCGTCGAGGACAGCCTCGTCCACATCGGAGTTCATCTGGTCCACGGGGAGGTCTATGTGCACCGGGCCGGGACGGCCGGTCTGGCAGATCTCCCATGCCTCGGATACGGCGTGGGGGAGCCTGTTGACGTCCAGGACCCTGAAGTTGTGCTTCGTGATGGGCATCAGGACGCTGTACGCGTCCACTTCCTGAAACGCTCCGAGCCCCAGGGATCCGGTCCCGACCTGACCGGTGAGGGCTATCATCGGGACGGAGTCGGCGAACGCAGTAGCGACGCCTGTGACAAGGTTGGTGGCGCCGGGCCCGCTGGTGGCCAGGCACACCCCGGGACGGCCGGACGCTCTGGCGTACCCGTCTGCCATGTGGGCGGCGCACTGCTCGTGCCTCACGAGGATGTGCCTAAGGCTGGAATCATAGAGCTCGTCGTAGATCGGGATGACGCTTCCGCCCGGGTATCCGAACAGGGTGTCCACTCCTTTGCGCTCCAACATCGTGACCAATGCCTTAGTGCCTTTCATTGCAATCAAGTGTCGCAAAGATGAGCGATATAAAAAGAATATTGGACGCGGGCAATGGATCCGCGATCCGACGGCAGGGCCGAAGCCGTCGGGCCCCGCGTCGAGCGGGGCCCTCGGGCTCTTGCCAATGGTTTTCAATAATGGCAGTTCCCTGTGATGATGGGCCTCTTCGGGTCCGGCGGGAGCATCGGGAGGATGTCCGCTCCTGGGTCGACCATGACCTCGACGATCGTTGTCACATCCGACTCCATGGCCTCCTTCAGGGCCTCGGCGATCTCGCCGGGCCTCTCCACGCGGATGCCCTTGGCATGGAACCCCTTGGCGACGGTGACGAAGTCCGGATCGGCCCCCAGCTCCTCGGAGATGTACCTCTCGTTCCAGTAGTACTTCTGCATCTGCCTGATCATCCCCAGGCATCCGTTGTTCAGCAGGACCACGGTGACGGGCAGCTTATCAGCCACGGAAGTGGCCAGCTCCTGTATGACCATCTGGAGCCCTCCGTCTCCCGTGACCGTCATGACCTTCTTGTCGGGCATGGCCGCCTTGGCGCCTATGGCCGAGGGCAGTCCGAACCCCATGGTCCCGAATGTCCCCGAGGAGATGAACTGCCTGGGCTTCTCGATGTCCAGGTAATGCATGGCCCACATCTGGTTCTGGCCCACGTCGGTGGTGACTATCACATCGTCGTTCAGGACCTTGTTGATCTCGTGCATGACCTTCTGGGGAGCTATCGGGACAGTCTGGATGTCCGTGTCGATCCTGTCGTCCTTCCTGACCTTCCTCGCATGCTCGGTCCACTGCGCCCATGTCATCGGAGCGTCCCCCAGCGCGCCCAGCAGGGCGCGTATGGCCTTGGCGGCGTCCGCCTGGAGGTTGACGCAGCAGTGCCTGTGCTTGTTGAACTCGGTCGCGTCTATGTCGATGTGGATGACCTTCCCCTGGGGGCACTCCATGCGGTCGTGGCTGCTGTAGGTCCTGTCGGAGAACCTGCTCCCGATCGAGATTATCAGGTCCGCGTCGCGGGTCATCTCCAGCGCCGAGAGCCTCCCGTGGAGCCCCAGCGGGCCCAGGTTCAGCTCGTAGGAGGACGGGACTATCCCCATCCCCATCAGGGTGTTGACCGTGGGAGCGTTGAGCCTACGGGCCAGCTCCATGACCTCCGCCGAAGCGTCGGTGGCTCCCCCTCCCACCAAGATGACGGGCTTCTGGGCCTCCTTTATCCATTGGACAGCCTCCTGCAGGCCGGAGAGGTCCTCCTTCAGGGGCTTGACCCCGAACTCCTCCCCGAGGAGGGCGGGATCGATGTCCGCGTTCATCTGGTCGACAGGGAGGTCTATGTGCACCGGCCCCTTCCTGCCCATCTGGCAGATCTCCCATGCCTCGGAGACCGCATGCGGGAGCCTGCAGACGTCCAAGACCCTGTAGCTGTGCTTCGTGATAGGCATCAGGAGGCTGTAGGCGTCCACCTCCTGGAACGCGCCCAGTCCCAAGGAGCCTGCGGCGACCTGCCCCGTCAGGGCTATTATCGGCGACGAGTCCGCGAACGCGGTCGCTATCCCCGTGACGAGATTGGTGGTCCCAGGCCCGCTTGTCGCCAGGCAGACGCCGGGCTGGTTCTTGGCGCGGGCATAGCCGTCGGCCATGTGGGCCGCGCACTGCTCGTGCCTCACCAGTACGTGCCTGATGGACGAGTCGTTGAGCTCGTCGTAGATGGATATGACGCTACCTCCGGGATATCCGAAGATGGTGTCGACGCCCTTTTCCTCAAGCATTGTCAGCAGTGCCTTGGTGCCTTTCAAGTCGATACCTCTGGATGCCGAACCGCGACGATTCTTAATAAGGATTTTACCCGGGCAAGGCCTAAGGACACATCACGACACGCTTTTATATCCGGGCAGGCCCATGTTGTCGTATGGCCCTGGTCTTCCCTACGAGCGTCAGCGACTTCAAAGAGATCGCCAACGGAAAGTACGCCTTCGTCGACAAGACGCTGATGATCAGAGACATAATTTCTTTCGGGAGCGGGTCGTTCCTCTTCACGCGCCCCAGGAGGTTCGGGAAGACGATGAACCTCAGCATGCTCCACTGCTTCTTCGACATGGACCATCCCGAGAACCGCAGACTGTTCGAGGGGCTGAAGGTCTCTGAATGCCCCGAAGCCATGTCGCACTTCGGGAAGTACAAGGTTGTGCACATGGATTTCTCGATACTAGAGTCCTCGGATATGGAGGACTTCCAAGCTTGCCTTCGGGAGATGATTTCGATGACGTTCAAAGATTTTATGGAGATCTCTGCGTCGGAGAAGATAACCGCTAAAGACCGCAAAATGTTCACTGATTTATATGATGGAATTGCGGACTTCGCTCAACTAAAACTCTCCATTCTTCGCCTGTCGCAATGGATAGAGCAGGTCTACGGCGCGAAAGCTGTGATCCTCATCGACGAGTACGACAAGCCTGTCATCCAGGCATACGAGCTGGGCTTCCACCGGGAGTTCATGATTAAGTTCAAATCGTTCATGGAATCCTCGCTCAAGACGAACCAGGCATACAAGTTCGCGGTCGTGACCGGCGTCTCCCGTGTCTCCAAGGCATCCATCTTCAGCGGCCTGAACAA